>CAYOKR010000001.1:0-55639 GCA_964404625.1 uncultured Oscillospiraceae bacterium
TTTACATTATATATTATCGTCAAAAAATTGTCAACGATTTAACACAACTTTTTTTACATTTTTGATGAATTTTTTTGCGGCGTTTTTTGGATGGTTTTGATGCGTCAATTTGCATTATTCAATAGATTTGTGGTGGTGCTACATTTAAACGAAAATGACGAATGTTTTACAATTTGGTTTGTTCGATTATTCTGCAAAACAACCAATCTGTAATCTAATTAAATTTTTTATATATCGAATGGTCGATTTAATGTTTTTAACTGTATGAATACTACATCTTATATATCTTTTATGCAACATAAGTGTTTTGTCTTCAAATAGAATGAAATAAACTGTGCGATAAGGCACTTTATTTGCTGATAATCGGTTGAGTTATTGCAAAAAAGTGCTACTTTTGTTTATTTATATATTGACACTAAAAAATAACTATGCTATAATGTTATAAGAAATTTGCAAATATGTAATTTATGTGAAAAGGAGAATTATTATGGCAAGAAAATCTATTAACATGATCGACCTTTGCAATCTTGCTTGGGATCGTAAAAACAAGTTTACTCCAGAAGAATACTACGTAAAAACAAAAAATTTGCTTTCACACGCTTACGTAGATTGTTCTAAAATTATTGGTGAAGATAAAACATTTATTGCGTTCCAACGAATTTTGGTATTTTTTATGCTTTGCGATGACGAATTTTTGCATGGCGAATACGAATGTTACAAAACTTTCTGTGAGTATGCAAAATATAAACCTCTTTCTGCTGATGATTGCCGTAGTTTGTACAATCGCTTGACTGTTGACGATCTTACAGACGAAATCGCTACGCTTGCAAACCTTCGTGACCGCATCGATCCTGATAACTACGAAGCAATGGTGCAAGGCTTTGCCTATTTCTGCCTTACGGGCGACAAAGCTATGGACGAAAATGAATACTACATTTTGAGATGTTTCTTCCAGTCCTGCGACTACGCTCCATCCACTTGGGAACAATTCAAACGCGAGTGGTAAAACTTATCTAACAATCAAAAAAACTTGGTACGCTTAGTTGTACCAAGTTTTTTTGTGGCTTGTATTTGGGTTGTTTTTAATTATCAAGATTTGTGGCACTATAATTTGATATGTTGCCAAGTTGGTTTTTTTGCGTACATTGTTTACTCTTTTTATGATTATATATCTTGTTTACTCTGTTTGTATCAAATAATTATTATAGATGCTTACTAACTTTTCTGCTTAAACGTTGGTAATCTAAACGTTTTTGCTGTAACTATTTTTTGTTCGCCGTCATAAGATATATCGACTAATAAAGGAGGTCTACATGCCGGTTAACAATTTAGATGGCAACGGAAACGAACGTATTTGCATACAAGCAACAAAAGTTTTCGATGCCTGCATGAAACAAACAACTTTGCAACAAATAACCGTCGATATTGCCGACGTAAACAACGCACCGACCGTTCCTTTGCGTTTCGTGAGCGGAAGGTCTACAACAACGCAAGGCACAATCGAAAATTTGGTAGTAGAACGTCTTGTGGAGCGCCCCAAGTACGGACGTGTTCAAGGGGACGTTATCGTTCCTGTGGAAATTACATATATTGATTCCAACAACATTGAAGGTAATGGTACAGGCACAATCACAATTCCTGTGGATGTGGTTATGTATCTGCCCGAACCAAGCATTATTCCATATCAAATTCAAGCAAGCGTATCGGGTGTAATTCCCGACGGCACCTACACGGGTACTAAATCCGTGGACGATGTTACCTACTACACCTTTACAATCAACGCTTGTATAACGGTGATTTTGAAGGTTACGATGGACGTGGAATTGATTGTACCAACCAATGGTTACGCAGTGATACCACCCTGTCAGGACTATACCGAAGAAGTATGTTCCGGCTATTTCGAACTACCATTGTATCCAAACGGCACACGTGGTACAACACCGCCAAACGGATGCAACAACGGATGCGGTAACGGATAGTAGTGTATAAATTGATTGTTAATAGCAACAAAAAATTCAATTAGCCAAAACTTTCTTGTACGATAGCTTTACAAATAACTAAAATTAACGCAAATATGTCGCACTTGTTGCGACATATTTGTTGCTTGTAAATTGTGCATTTTGTATAGCAACGCCACAGTGTCTAATTTCATTAAAAATGGGGGGATTATGTTGCTGAATATATTGTCAAAATGTATATCTATCACTCACAATACAATGCTCATTGTTACACCCCTTTAAATAGCTGATATATTCACTATGCTTTGTTGGTGCTGTTGGTGTATGTATACTATATAGGTTATCAAAATAGATATGTTCACCTTGGCAAATGTTTTTTTTGCAGTGACAACCGATACTAAATAGCTCGTAGAAACAGTTATCAACTACCACCTTTGTCGTACACTTATTCGAACGTTCTCTTTGTTTTTGCATAATACGTCTATTGTTGCAAATTTTTACATACGTATCTTAAAATTTTTGACTAAAACTTAAAAATCCAGTGTAGATATTCACACAATTAAAGGTATTTTCATAGGTTGTTATAGTAGTGGAGAATACCTTTGAAATACAAAAAATGTCCTCGTTGTCAACTTAACTATATTCGCGAGGATTGGGATATTTGTTCCGTCTGTCAAGATGAACTTGCAGGCAAAAAATCAATTTTCGATACGGAAAGTGACGTGTTAATTTGTCCGTATTGCAACAAATACGAATTGGATGTGGACGAAATAATGTGCAAACATTGTCAGCAAAAACGTCGCAAACGTTTTGACAAGTAATCAGTTTCTTTCGACGCATTTTGTAGGAGTATTGTTTTCCTACAATCTGCAACGTAGGATTAATCGTTTTGAGTGCAGTGGTTTTTTGTTGGATTGTTGCCGTAAAACTACTGTAATTCCAACTTTCTGCTATAACGTGTACTACAATGCCAATCAAATGGAATACAAATGCGAAGAGTTTGTAAAAACGCAAGTGCAAAACGTTTACCCCAATGCACTGTTGTTCGATACTATCAAAAAAATAGACAAAACATTCTTTTTGTGATACAATAATTGCATGAAAATTTTTGCTATTTCCGATTTGCACTTGTCCAGTGTATGCCAAAAACCGATGGACATTTTCGGCAAAGCATGGGAAAACTATTTTGAAGAGATTTGCACCGATTGGCGCACCAAAGTTGCCGAGGAAGACATCGTTTTGCTCCCCGGCGATTTGTCGTGGGGTATGCGCATGGAAGAAGCGTTGCCCGATTTTGAGTTGATTGCTCAACTCCCCGGCAAAAAGGTTATTTTGCGTGGCAATCACGACTACTGGTGGAACACGTTGTCGCAAGTTCGAAATGCCCTTCCCGATGGATTTTTCGTCCTTCAAAACGATTGTTTTCGCTTTGGTAATGTGCTTATCTGCGGAACACGTGGTTGGACTTGTCCTGATGGCAACAACCTTTCGGCACATGACCTAAAAATTTATAATCGCGAAGTGGAACGTTTGATCTTGTCTATCAAACAGATGAACAAAATGCGTACCCCAGACGACAAAGTTATCGCAATAATGCATTTTCCACCATTCAACGGCAGTTACGACGAATCGGGCTTTACAAAACAATTTGTCGCAAACGATATCGACACCGTTGTATACGGACACTTGCATGGCAAAGATTGTCGGGCTAATTTGTACTTTAATAAGTTCAATATCGATTTTTATCTAACCAGTTGCGATTTGGTGCACAACAAACTCACCCTTATCTACGAAGATAAGTCTGTCGAACAAGGATAGTTTAACAATCAAAATACAGGAAAATCCCATCGTGCCACGGTGGGATTTTCCTGTATATTTGGGTAAATTATACAGTTACGTTCAATGGGTAGATAAATGGCTGCACTTAGCTTGACAATTTATCGTTTATTTGAATCACATCTGTCAATGGCAATACTTAAAGATTAGAAAACGTTTTTTTTTGTTTAATAACCCCGAATATTACACTTTTTGCTACAATTTACTCGTTTGACTTAATTGCATTTTTATTCATTGATTATAACTGTTGCATTTAATTTAACAATTTGCTCGTTGTCAAAATCTTGTTTTTGATTGCACAAGGTAAAAAACAAATGTTAATTATATCAGTGTAACATAGTTTTCTCAATAAAATAGCACGGTTTTTAATGTTTTTATATATATCTTATACATTAAAATGCTTTTATGTCGTTCAAATGATTGACTTATATTTTCAATATGGTATACTACAACAATGTTTTAGGAGTACTGTATGAAAATTAGACTTTCAGACCATTTTTCTATCAAAAAATTACTACGCGCCACCTTTCCTTCCATGGCAATGATGGTGTTTACGTCCATCTACTCTATTGTAGACGGATTTTTTGTTTCCAACTTTGCAGGCTCATCGGCGTTTAGCGGTGTAAACCTTATTTTTCCCGTAATTTCCATTATTGGTGCAGTAGGTTTTATGCTAGGTACCGGTGGTAGTGCACTGGTTGCTAACACCCTTGGCGAGGGCGATAAAGAACGGGCCGACAAAATTTTTACCATGACGTTGTATTTTACAATCATCTTGGGTGTAATTCTGTCTGTTGTAGTATTCGCTTTTATTGAACCCATCACCTATTTTATGATAAAAATCGGCGGTCAAGAAGTTTCTCAAGAAATGATTGACTCCGCTATCTTGTATGGACGAATTTTAAGTGCTTTCCAAGTGGCGTTTATGCTGCAAAATTACTTCCAAAGCATGTTTGTCGTAGCAGAAAAACCCACTTTAGGATTTATTGTAACGGCTGCTGCAGGATGTACAAACATGGTGTTAGATGCTTTGTTTGTCGGTGTGCTCCAATGGGGCGTTGCAGGTGCAGCTATCGCTACGGTTATCAGTTACTTCGTTGGTGCAGCAGTACCGGTAGTTTATTTCCTACGTTCTAATTCCAGTTTGTTGAGATTTTCCAAAACCAAATTGGAGCTTGGCGTGCTTGTCAAAGCATCCACAAACGGCTCGTCTGAATTTGTTTCTAACATTTCTATGAGTATCGTGTCCATTTTGTTCAACATTCAATTGTTAAAGTATATCGGCGAAGACGGTGTTTTTGCTTATGGTATAATGTGTTATGCAGGATTTGTATTTGCAGCAGTCTTTATTGGATACGGCATTGGTGTTGCACCCATTGTCGGTTACCACAACGGTGCACAAACTCACGACGAACTAAAAAGCCTTCTGCGTAAAAGTTTGTTGATTTTAACAGTATTCAGCGCAGTTATCGTAACTTGCGTGCAATTGTTTGCACGTCCGCTCGCAAGTATTTTTACCCAAGGCGACCAGCACCTTTTGGATTTAACTGTTCAAGGTCTTAAACTATACGGTTGGTCCTTTGCAATGTGTGGTTTTAGTATTTTCTCGTCGGGATTTTTCACGGCACTAAACGACGGTTTGACTTCAGCAATTATATCCTTTATGCGCACGTTGTTGTTGCAAATACTGTTCGTGCTTGTTTTACCAATCTTTATGGGCGTAAACGGTATTTGGCTTTCCGTTGTTTTTGCCGAAGCTTGTAGTCTTGTTGTGTGTTTTGTGTGCTTTGTTATCAATCGCAAAAAGTATCAATATGCCTAAAACATAATTTCTTCGTCAAAGCATTTTCTTGCAACTTTCCAAACAACTTTCCTCGTAGTGCAGTATTTCTTTTAGAAGTACTGCACTTTGTGGGTGTGTATCTTCGAATTTTTTTGTTAGTCTATACAAGTCTATTATTCCGTTCAACGTGCCTTGCATCATTATTTTTGCAACGTGTGTTTGTCGGTTATCTGCAAGCATTTTTGCCTTGATACCGACGTTTGCCATATTAATTGCAAATTTTGGCACAGGCGTAGGATCAAACCCAAGTTTTTCTGCAAGATCATCAATTTGTTCAACGTAAACGTCATATTGTTCGATTTGTTTGCGCAACCGTTTTTTAACGTCCGTTTGCTCAACGTAGTCTACCAGTGTTTCGATAGTACCTTTCGCCATTGTAACGTTTTTGTACAAGTCGCTTAATAGTTCTTTTGTAGATTGCACGTTGCAGTTATTGTCGTCAATTGTTTTAGTCTTACTCATCATCGTCCTCGTCTTCTTCAAACGCTTGTTTCCAAGATAAATGCACGTCTTCTATTTGCAGATAGCAGGGGGCATAGGTGTCGAATAATCTATTTCTACACGTTTCGTAGTTGCAGTAGTATTCGTGACTGACTTGTTTGCTTTTTGGCATAGTTTATCTCCTTTTGTTTTTGCTAACAGTATGGGTATCTTTTGCCAAATTATGCGTTGCAATGCATAAATCTACTTATATTAACGATATATTTTATGGTGCAAGAATTTTTTATTTTGCTTGCAAAGAACTAAAATTGTAAAGTTTTACTTTGTATATTTTAATAGCGCAATAAGACGTTAAATCACATTGACATAATTTTTTTTTTGCGTTATACTTTAGATGGTGCAGTTGGGAATGTCTTTCATTATAAACGTGACGTCAAACAACCCAAATTTCAATATTGTTATCAATTTTTCAAGGAAATATATCATGAAAGTTATAATAGTAGAAAATTATCAGCAAATCAGCACAACCGGAGCGCAAATCATTGCCGACGTTGTAAAGAATAATTCGCATGCCGTACTTGGCTTGGCAACGGGCACAAGTCCCATTGGAATCTACAAAAATCTTATAGAAAAGTGCAACAGCGGTGAAATTTCTTTTGCCAACGTCAAAACAGTAAATCTCGACGAATACGTTGGTTTGGACGGAACTCATCCGCAAAGTTACCGTTTCTTTATGAACGACAATCTTTTCAATCACGTTAATATCAACAAGGAAAACACTTTCGTTCCAAACGGCGTGGCAGCTGATCTTACGCAAGAGTGCCAAAGATATACCGCTCTTGTGGACAGTATGCAACAAGACATTCAACTTTTGGGTATCGGTTCTAACGGACATATCGCCTTTAACGAACCGGGTACCGATTTTCAATCCACAACTCACGTTGTAAATTTAACGGAAAACACAATCAAAGATAACTCTCGTTTGTTCGATTCTATCGACCAAGTACCCACCAAAGCGCTTACAATGGGTATCAAAAACATCATCAACGCAAAACGCATTTTGATTATTGCTAACGGCAAAAACAAGGCGCAAGCTATATGGCAAATGGTAAAAGGTCCCGTTACGGAAGATTGCCCCGCATCCATTTTGCAAACACATCCCGACGTAACTGTAGTGGTAGACAAGGATGCTGCATCTCTTTTGTAATTTCTCTACAAAAGTTGATTTTCAATAAATAGGCAATACAAACACACACAACACTAATAAACGCAAATAGGTACAATATGAAAAGTAATTTAGTAATTTGTAAACTTATCAAATATGCGCAAACGTATCTTGGCTTGCAACAAGCAGACGTGATGTACGTAACAAACAACGTTTTAGATATTTTGGGCATTTCTTCTTTCGAACAACAACCGGTACAACACGTTTCCGACGATATTGCGGAGCTTTTACACGAGTTCACTTCCGCTTGTGTGGAAGACGGCGTTTTCGAACAAGCGGACGGCCCTTACTACTGTGATAAAGTTATGGGGGCATTGTCCTTGTTACCAAGTTCCGTAGATGGTGTTTTTGCACAAATCCACGCAGAACACGGTTCAAAAGCAGCAATGGAGTGGTTATATGCTTATTGCGTTGCCAATAACTATGTTAAAAAGGCAGTTTTAGATAAAAACCCACGTTTCGACTCTAACGGATTGGTTGTAACAATCAACCTTGCCAAACCGGAATTCCGTGATCCAAAGCAATCTGCACAAGGTAACAAAGTTGCCGGCGGATACCCCAAGTGCGTTATTTGTCGCGAAAACGAAGGTTTTGCTTCTCGTAGCAAATGCACTTTGCGAACAGTTTCACTTACATTGGGTGGTAAACCTTGGTTTTGGCAATTTTCACCTTACGGATATTTCAATCAACACGGTATTGCCGTGAACTGCGAGCACACTCCCATGAAGGTTGATACGCAAACTTTTGTAAATCTTTTGGATTTTGTCGATCAATTTCCTAATTACTTTATCGGTAGCAATGCTGCCCTAAAACGTATCGGCGGTAGCGTGCTTGCACACGATCACTACCAGGGCGGTGGAGAATCTTTGCCTATGCATAAAGCAGGATTTAGACAAATGTTCACTTTGCCCGGTTACGAAGATTTAACAATCGGTATTGTGGATTGGCACAACACGGCAGTGCGCATCTGCGGTAAAAATCGCCAACATCTTATCGAAGTCGGTGCGCGTATTAACGATGCTTGGCGCACCTACGATAACGAGCAACTCGGTCTTGTTCACGCATCCGCAGGCGAACAACATCACGCAACAAGCCCTACCGTAGTTAAAGTGGGCGACGAGTATCAACTAACCATCATTTTGCGTAGCAATATCACAACTGACGAGTTCCCGGACGGGGTTTTCCACGCACATCCTGAGTTCCATATTATCAAAAAAGAATCTATCGGCCTTATCGAAGCACAAGGATTGTTTATTTTGCCTGGTAGATTGCAAAATCAACTTGCTCAAGTGGAACAATGTATCACAAACGGCAAATTGACGGATGACCTTGCCGATTTCCAAATGGTATACGACGAAACTGTTGCCATCATGCAAAAGGGTGTTGGCAACGTACACAAAGCAATGCAAATGGAACTTGGTTCCGTTTGTGAAAGAATATTGCACAACACGGCAGTATTCAAAGACGATTCTCAAACGATAGCCTTTATGCAAGGCATCGGTTTTATAACCAAATAAAGGGGGAAAATTACTATGAAAATTCTTGTAACAGGTGGTGCAGGCTATATCGGTTCGCACACAACGGTTGAGTTGTTAGACAAAGGCTACGAAGTTGTAATTGTAGATAACTTGGAAAACTCTTCTAAATTAGCAGTAGAAAGAATTGAACAGATTACAGGTAAAAAGGTTACTTTCTACGAAGGTGATATTCGCGATCGCAAATTGATGAATCAAATTTTTGACGAACATCAAGTTGATTGGGTAATTCACTTCGCCGGACTAAAGGCAGTGGGTGAAAGTTGCGCAAAACCACTTGAGTATTACGACAACAACCTTTACGGCACGTTGGTTTTGTTGGAAACTATGCGTGAGCATAATTGCAAAAAAATCGTGTTTAGTTCTTCCGCAACAGTGTATGGCGATCCCGAAGTGTTGCCGCTTACGGAAGATTGCAAAACCGGTGGTACAACTAACCCCTATGGAACAAGCAAGTATTTCCAAGAAATCATTTTGACTGACCTTCACAAGGCTGATAATGAGTGGACTGTGGTACTCCTTAGATACTTCAACCCTGTTGGCGCACACGAAAGTGGTCTTATCGGCGAAGATCCACAAGGTATTCCCAACAATTTAACTCCGTTTATTGCAAAAGTTGCTATCGGTCAACTTGCGGAAATCGGCGTGTTTGGTAACGACTACGACACTCCCGACGGCACAGGTGTTCGTGACTACATCCACGTTGTTGATCTTGCAAAAGGACACGTTGCCGCTATCGAAGGAATCAATGAAAGTGGTAGATACGTCTACAACCTTGGAACGGGCAACGGCTACTCCGTTTTGCAAGTTATCGATGCTTTTGGCAAGGCTTGTCACAAACAACTGCCATTCGCAATTAAGACACGTCGTCCAGGAGATATTGCAACTTGCTATGCCGACGCGTCAAAAGCAAAGCGCGAACTTGGTTGGGAAGCGAAACACGATATCAACGATATGTGCGAATCTCTTTGGAAGTGGCAAACAATGAATCCCAACGGTTATAAGGGTTAATTTTGTAGACTTCAACTATGTCGATAGTGCAAAATCGGTAAGATTTTGTTTTTGACGTTTATTCAACGGTATTATCGAACACTTTAGATATAAAAATCTGCATTACAGTTCGTTTATAATACAAGAAGTTTTTGTTTTGCTTGCAAAAAAGAACAAACCTTCGTCGTTTTACATACTCGAAGCACAAAACATAGTTTTTATAGCGATATGATAGTTTTGCAAATATTTTGCCGAATGGCAAAATATTTACTTCGTTTCGTTTTACATTGTTCAAAAAAATATATTAATTACGTTAATAAAACCAATTTAATAATTAAAAACAGAAAAACAACGAATCAACTTCGTTGTTTTTCTGTTTAGTAGATAATCTATTTATTAATTAATATTGTAGCAATACAAGGTTTTTATTTGGCAATTATTACTAACGGCTATCGTTAATTGCCGTTATCTTGATTTTTGTTACTAATTTCTTGTTTTTTAGTTTTCACTTTGTTTACCCAAAGTGGTGCAAACTCTGCAAGTATAACTGCACCGATAACCAATAGCCCGCCAACAACAATGTTCCAACTGAATCTGTCAATACCAAACGCGATGGAAATTATAGCGCCAATGGGTGTTTCGCATGTCAAAATTAGTGATGTTTGCGTAGGTTTTACGTATTTTTGTGCGTAAGTTTGTGCGTAGTAGGCAAATCCGGTGCCAAGTATAGATACAATCGCAATTTTCCACCATACTTTTTCTACGGATATTGTCAAAGTGGCGTATTTGTGACTTTCAAAAATTAGCGTGTATAAGATGAACAATATCGATGCAAAAACGATTTGCAAAACAACTAGATTGTTGCTTTGGATTTTGTCTTTTTGCAAAAGATAATCCCCGTAGACAATTTGCAATGCAAACATCAATGCCCCTATCACTGTAAAAAGGATACCCAACGATTCTTTGGCTGTTGGCATTTTGTTTAGATTTAGCACAATAAATCCCGCAACCGCAAGTGCAACCGCCACAAATACGGAAAGATTAGGCGCTTTTTTGTACACAATCCACGCAATAAACGGCGTCATTACAAAGTACAGTGCAGTAAAAAATCCACAATGTGCAGGTGTGATGTACGTTTGCCCCATAAGTTGGAATGTAAATCCACAAAACAACATTGTTCCACCGATTGCACCGTACGTAACGTTTTTCCAAGAAAGTTTAATGTCTTTCCACAGTGCAATCACAAGAACGATTGCTCCAAATCCAAATCGCAAAGAGTTTTGTAGCCCGGGTGTTACGGCAAAACCGTCAACAAGCAACGAATCTGCCAAAACAAATCCTGCACCCCAAATTAGTGCAACTGCACACAGCATTACAATAGATATTGTTCGTTTTTGATTATTTGTTACCATAGTTATCATAAAAATAACGGCAAACTAAAATATTAGTCTGTCGTTAACGCGGAAAGGCGAATGGACAAGGGATTTCTCCCACATTGCCTTTCAATATTTTTTTATATTATATGCAATTTTTCGCTTTTTGTCAACAGATAATATAATAATTTACATTCCACATGTATTTTGTAGGAAAATGCGTTCTTTGTGAGGATTTTAGAGTTTGTTAGCATTTATATTAATATTTGCATTTTAACGCATTCGGCGACAATTCAACGATATCATTTGTTTGTTGGTGGTTTATCATTTGTATTTTTAACGTTAACCTAAAATTACAAATATATGGGTAGCATTAAGTAGCGTAATTGTACCTTGTTTATTTATTATATACAACGTTTTGTGTTTTCTGTTCTGTTTGAGATTTTGACGTTCGTATTTTATTATTTTGTCATATATTACGCTTTGTAATGTCAAAATATATAAAAATAACACAATGCTGTTATTTTTGATGGTTTTTTAGCAAAAACTTTTCAAAATATTGCCAAGAAATTGTTAAACTGTTATTATAATAGTAATAAAAGAGTATTCTCGATATTTGGCTAAAAGTAATTCTATAATAACTTTTTGCTGATATAGGGAGTAGTTTTTATTTTTCGAAACATATTCTGGAGGAACACAATGAGATCGAGTGGTATTTTGTTGCACATCACGTCGTTACCAAGTTCTATGGGGGTTGGAACGCTTGCTGAAACGGACAAATTTATCAAATTTTTGAAAGCATCCAAACAAGAGTATTGGCAAATTTTGCCTATCACTCCAACGGATTTTGTAAACTCTCCCTATGCAAGTCCGTCTGCATTTGCAGGCAACACCTTGCTTATCAACGTTGACGAATTAGGCAAATCCGGACTTGTTAGCGAAGAAACTTTAGCAGATGCAAAAAACTGCAAAGGCAACGACTACGGTTATGCAATTTGGCACAAAGATATAATTCTGCGCGAAGCATTTACAAACTTTATCAAAAACGATCCCCCCAAGGACTATTTTGAGTTTTGTTCGCAAAACAGTTATTGGTTGGACGACTATGCGCTTTTCTGCGCGCTCAAAAAACACTTTAACGGAAAATCTTGGTTAGAGTGGGACGACGAAGACGCACGTATGCGCAAACCATCAACCTTGCTATACTACACCGAAGAACTGTGCGACGAAATTAACTTTGTAATTTTCACTCAATACATATTCTTCAAGCAATGGGCATCATTGCGTAAAAAGTTGGCTAAAAACCATATCAAACTGGTAGGGGACATTCCCATCTACGTTGCATACGACTCTGCTGACGTTTGGGCACATTCGGAATTGTTCCAACTAACCGCAGACCGCCGTCCAAGTTGGGTAGCGGGTGTTCCTCCGGACTATTTCTCTGCCGATGGACAACTTTGGGGAAATCCTTTGTACGATTGGAAAGCTATGAAGTCTACAAACTACGATTGGTGGAATCGTCGTGTTGCAAAGTGCGCTGAACTTTTCGACGTGTTGCGCATCGACCACTTTAGAGCGTTCGACAGTTACTACTGCATCAAATACGGCGAAGCAACAGCTCGCAATGGACATTGGGAAAAGGGCATCGGTTACGAATTTTTAAAGTTTATTCAAGATTCTCACCCAGAGTTGACCATTATTGCGGAAGATTTGGGAGATATTCCCGATTCCGTTTTGAAATTGCGTGATAAATGCGGACTTGCCGGAATGAAAGTAATGCAATTTGCCTACGACGACGGTAATCCCAAAAATTCTTTCTTACCACAAAACTTCGAAGAACACTGCGTTGCATATCTTGGCACTCACGATAACGACACAACTCTCGGTTGGTGGCAAGCAAGCAACGATTGGACAAAGCAAAATGCTACACGCTTTAGTGGTGTTACCGATGGTGACGATATTTCGTTGCAATTGATAAAGGTACTTGCGGAAAGTAGAGCAGAATTGGTAGTCTATTCTATGCAAGATATTGCGCAAAACGACACTACACAACGTATGAATATTCCGGGAACTCTCGGATGTTGGAAATACATGGCAAGCCGTGGCGATTTCTCTCAAGAAAATGCTAAATGGCTTGCTGATCTCACCGTACAAACAAATCGTGCACCTATGGAGAATGACTGATGAACAAATTTACTAATTTTTACGAAGGAAATGAAACTGAAGCGTACAAACTTTTGGGTTGTCACAAAGTAAGCGATACGTCCTATCATTTTGCCGTTTGGGCGCCTAATGCAAAATCCGTTTGTGTAATTGGCGAATTTAATAATTGGTTAGTTAACCATAACAAATTGGAACTTATCGACGGTATTTGGCAAACTACGGTAGAAGCACGCGCGGGTGATTTGTACAAGTTCGCTATCACCACACAAAACGGCAACATCTTGTACAAAGCCGACCCTTATGCACGCTATAGCGAACTTCGTCCGGGTACTGCAAGCGTTATTTACGACGACGACTACCAATGGAACGATTCCGATTGGCAAGCAAAAATGTCCAAAAAGGATATTTATAAAAGCCCCGTCAATATCTACGAAGTGCATGCGGGTTCTTGGCGTCGTCACTACGACGGTAGATTGTATTCCTACCGTGATTTGGCGAAGTACCTTGTACCTTACGTCAAAAAAATGGGCTATACTCACGTTGAGTTTATGCCTTTGACGGAACATCCGTTTGATGGTTCTTGGGGATATCAAGTTACGGGATTTTTCTCACCTACAAGCCGTTTTGGTACGCCTGCCGATTTGAAATATCTCGTTGACAAGTTTCATAAAGCGGGCATCGGCGTAATTTTGGACTGGGTTCCTGCCCATTTCTGTAAAGATTCTCACGGACTTATCGAGTTTGACGGTACTTGTTGTTACGAATCTGCCGACGAACACAAAAAAGAACACAAAAATTGGGGTACTCGTATTTTCGACTATTCTCGTTACGAAGTGCAATCTTTCCTTGTTTCTTCCGCGTTGTATTGGCTTAAAGAGTTCCATTTCGACGGAATTCGCGTAGATGCAGTGGCAAGTATGCTGTATCTTGACTACGACCGTCGTGACGGAGAGTGGACGCCTAACAAATTCGGCGGAAATCAAAATTTGGAAGCGATCGACTTTTTGCGTAAACTTTCTTGCGAAGTTTTCCAAGCATGCCCTTATGCTTTGTTTATTGCGGAAGAGTCTACCGCATTCCCCAAGGTTACTCATCCCACCTACGTTGGCGGTTTGGGATTTAACTACAAGTGGAATATGGGTTGGATGAACGATACTCTTTCCTACATGCAATGCGACACTTTGTGGCGTGGCGATAATCACGGTAAAATGACTTTTTCGATGTGCTATGCTTATTCGGAAAACTACATTTTGCCACTTTCTCACGACGAAGTTGTGCATCTAAAAAAGAGTCTTATCAACAAAATGTTCGGCGACTACGAAACCAAGTTTAGACAACTAAAAGCGTACATCGGTTTCCAATATGCACATCCCGGCAAAAAACTCAACTTTATGGGCAACGAATTTGCTCAATGGAACGAGTGGAACGAGGATAAAGAGTTAGATTGGATGTTGCTAACATTGCCAAAACACGATAGTCACCGTCAATTTATAATGGATTTGAACAAAACCTACAAAAAGTACAAAGCGTTTTATCAAAACGAAGTGGACTGGGACGGTTTCAAATGGCTAATTGCCGACGATACTAAAAATAGCGTGTTTGCCTTTGAACGTATTGCTAAAAACGGTAGCAAGATTTTGGCAATCTTTAACTTTAGCGTGTACGACTACCACAAGTATGGTTTCTTTATGGATCCGGGTACTTATCAACTGATACTTAACAGTGACGAATTTAAATACAGCGGTCGTGGTATTGATGTAGCAAACGAAGTTACTACAACGGCCGACGGCTACGCAGAGTTTACAATGCCTGCATCCAGCGTACAATACTACTATATGCCTGCAAAAAAATAATGCTTTGGGAGATTTATTACAATGCATAACAACCTTACAAAAACACAACTTAAACAACTTATCGAACAATCCGCACAAAAACAATATGGCGTTAGCGGTGTAGAACTTACAGGTTTGCAACTTTACAAATGCGTTGCAACGGTAGTAAGAGATATGCTTTTGCAAAAACGTGCTGAATTCAACCACGAACACAAAGCACGCACACGTAAACGTATTCACTACCTTTCCATGGAATTTTTGATGGGACGTTCGCTAAAAAATAACCTTTTTAATATGGAAATGGAAGAACTTTTTGCTTCCGTGCTAAAAAAGAACTACAAAGTAGATTTGAACGACCTTTACGAATACGAACCTGATGCAGGTCTTGGTAATGGCGGTTTAGGACGTCTTGCTGCTTGCTATTTGGATTGCCTTGCCAAGGAAGATTATCCCGTTATGGGACATTCTTTGCGTTTTGAATACGGTTTCTTTCAACAAAAAATCGTAGATGGTTGGCAAACGGAACTTCCTGATAACTGGTTGCCCGGTGGCGAAGTTTGGCTAAAGGAACGCCCTGACAAAGCACAAGTAGTGCGTTTTGGCGGTATGGTAAAGGAAATTTGGACGGACAAAGGACCTATCTACCAACAAGTTAACTGCGACGAAGTAGAAGCTTTTCCTTACGATATGTTGGTGGACGGCTACAAAGCTAACGCAGTAGGCGTTTTGCGTTTGTGGTCTGCTCGTTCTAAAAAGCCTTTTGACTTTGCTGCATTTGGTCAAGGCGAATATATGCGCGCTTTGGAACAACAATCCCAAGCAGAAATGATTACCAAAGTTTTGTACCCAAGCGACAACCACGAAGAAGGCAAAATTTTGCGTCTAAAACAAGAGTATTTTCTTGTTTCGGCAGCAATGCAAAATATTACAACAGATCACTACAAGCGTTACGGCAATTTTGATAACTTTACCGATTTGGTAGCAGTTCATATCAACGACACCCACCCGGCACTTTGCGGACCGGAACTTATGCGTATTTTTATTGACGACTATGGTTTTTCGTGGGAACACGCTTGGTATATCGTAAAATCGGTATGTGCTTACACAAACCACACTGTTTTGGCAGAAGCGTTGGAATCTTGGCCACAATACATTTTCCAAAAACTGTTGCCACGTATCTATCAAATTATTGTAGAAATCAACGAACGCGCTTGTAAGGAATATTTCCAACTAACAGGTGGCGACTTCAAAAGAGTTAGCGATTTGGCAATTATTGCTTACGACCAAGTGCGTATGGCAAACTTGTCTATTATTACCTCTCACTACGTAAACGGTGTATCTGCATTGCACAGTGACATTTTGAAAAAATCGTTGTTCAAGGATTTTTATCAAATCGAACCGGAAAAATTCGGCAACGTTACAAACGGTATTGCTCATCGCAGATGGCTTTGTCAAGCTAACCTCAAGCTTACTGGACTTATCACGGAACTTATCGGCGACGGATTTGTTACCGATGCAAGCGAGTTAACCAAGCTTAACGACTTTTTGGATGATACGCAGGTGCACGAACGTATGGCACAAATCAAACTTGCCAACAAACAACGCTTTGCCGAGATTGCTCGTGCCAAAAACGGCATTGTTATCGATCCTAACACTCGTTTTGACGTGCAAGTAAAACGTTTACATGAGTACAAACGTCAACTTCTTAACGTACTTAAAATTATTTCCTTATATCACGATCTCAAGGAAGATCCTGATATGGATATTACGCCGCAAACGTTTATTTTCGGTGCAAAGGCTGCTCCAAGCTACTATGCTGCAAAGGAAGTTATCAAGCTTATTTGCTGTATTCAAAAGGACTTGGAAAAGCATCCTAAAATTCGCAAAAAACTAAACGTTGTGTTTATGGAAAACTATTGCGTTACCATGGCGGAAGCGCTTATCCCTGCTGCTGAAGTTAGCGAACAAATTTCGTTGGCAGGCAAGGAAGCAAGTGGTACGAGTAATATGAAGTTTATGATTAACGGTGCATTGACTATCGGTACGTTGGATGGCGCCAACGTAGAAATGCACGAAGCGGTCGGCGACGACAATATCTTTATCTTCGGTATGACCGCTCGCGAAGTGGAAGGTACTTGGGCAAAGGGCTATAATTCTATGGAGTACTACTTCAAGCAACCTAAACTTCGTGCAATCATCGAAGAACTTAACAACGGTTTTGCCGGCGAAACGTTCGAAAATATTTCCAACTATTTGCTTCGTTCTGCACAAGTTGCTGATCCATATATGTGTTTTGCCGATTTCTCAAGTTATATGGCAACTCACGAAAAAATGGATCAAGTTTATCACGATGTTGACGAATGGAACAAAAAATCTCTAAAGAACATTGCCGAAGCGGGTAGATTCTCGGCTGACCGCGCCGTTCGCGAATACGCTCAAAAGATTTGGAGAATGTAATGAAATATATTCAGTACGATCCGACAAACACCTTCTACAAAAGCATCGTTGGTGCCGTGGAGGAAAATCAAAAGTTCGGTATCCGTTTGCAACTAAATCAATGTGTTGCACCCACTAACGTTTATATCGTGGTGTATGGCGACGATGGTTCGTTCAACCAAGAGTACACCATGTATCGCGAAGTAGGTAGTGGCGGTTGGGACAGTTATCTTTGCGATATTTCCCTTACCAAAGGACTTTATTGGTATTACTTTCGCATGGAAGGTGTAAAATACGAGCACTTTATCGGTATTGACAGTAGTAATAAGCCAAGTTTGTACTACGACAACGTAAAACCTTGGCAACTTTCCGTCTACAAAAAATTGTACAACGTACCAGAGTGGCTCAATAAGGGCGTAATGTATCAAATTATGCCTGACCGCTTTTGCGGTGACGGTACAACAGTCGCTACGGAAGATAAAATTCTACGTCCTTGGGGCGAGCAACCCTTTTTTGCCGACGAAAACGGTGTGGTGCGCAACCATGATTTCTTTGGCGGAAACTTAAACGGTATTCGTCAAAAATTGCCATATCTTGCAGAATTGAACGTAAATACGATTTATCTTAACCCCATTTTTAAGGCATATTCCAATCACAAGTACGATACCGAGGATTACGAGGTTATCGATCCAATGTTTGGTACCTACGAAGATTTTGTTGCTCTTTGCAAGGAAGCAAAAAAGCATGATATTCGTATCATTTTGGACGGCGTTTTCAACCACGTTGGTAGTTCTTCAAAGTACTTCAATCGTGAAAAAAAGTATGGCGACGCTGGTGCGTACAACGATAAAAATTCGCCTTACCGCGAGTGGTTTAATTTTGACCAGCACAACAACTACGAGTGTTGGTGGAATTTTCAAACCTTGCCACGCATCAATGCTAATAGCAAATCTGCACAGGAATATTTTTGCGGTAAAGGTGGCATAGTAGAAAAATGGCTAAAAGCGGGTGCATCCGGTTGGCGTTTGGATGTTGTAGACGAAATAGCAGATTGCATGTTGGATAAGATCGTTTCCACTGCAAAAAAGACTAAACCCGATTGTGCTATCATAGGCGAAGTGTGGGAAGACGCCTCTAATAAAATGGACTACGGCGTTCGTCGTCATTATTTTGACGGTAGTCAACTCGACACGGTAATGAACTATCCTTTGATGAAAGCTATCGTTGAGTTTGTCCGTTATGGCAACGAACAACAGCTATCTTGTGTTGTATTTAATCTTATCAACAACTATCCGACTCACGTTCGTAACAATCTTATGAACGTGTTAGGTACTCACGACACAATGCGCATAATTACCCAACTTGCCGGCGAACGTTTGGACGACGCCTCCAAGGAAACAATGGCACGTACCAAATTGACGGACAAACAGTATAAGGAAGGTTGTAAATTGCTTAAAATCGCAACTGTTTTGCAGTACACAATGTTCGGCTTTCCATGTGTATTTTATGGTGACGAAGTGGCAGTGGAAGGCTATCGAGATCCATTCTGTCGCGGTTGCTATCCTTGGGATAAACAAAATAAACTTATGCTTGATTTCTTCAAACGTATGGGTGATTTGCGTAATATGCCTGTTTTTTGCGAAGGCGATTTTCATCAACTTGTAGCGGAAAACGGCGTGTACGCCTTTGAGCGTATCAGTGCAAAAACTCAAACGCAAGCCATTGTTGGTGTAAACCGCGGTAAGCAGGAGTATAATTTGTACTTAGCAGGCAGTTACGAAGACGTTTTCACCGGTAGACGTTATCACGAGTGGTGCCACCTGCAACCCAACGGCTACGTCGTTCTAAAGCGCGTGTACTAATTAGAGTATAAAAAAGAGAAAACAATGATTCCAAAAACTGTATTAAAATGCTTGTACGAATTTTCGTATCCGGAGTTTGTAGACTATATTGAAGATTAGCTAAAACTTGAAGATTGAGTTATTTGAAATGCAACAACACAAGTTCGATTAGATTGTTTGAATTATACAAATTATGGCACAAATGACTGATATATCTATTATCAAAAACTGCAACAAGATGCGCGGTTGCATAATATCCAACCAGAAACTGCTGAAATTGTATCACTGTGCGAAACATTTTTAAACGTTCTGCAAAAAATCTTGGATGAGATTAAAATAGTGCAGGATTACAAAATTCCATACAGTAATAAGATAGCCGATTATTTGTTGATTTACAAAATAGGATATTAGTTTAGAAAATAATGATAATGGAAGGTATGAGGCGAAATTAAGACAAAGTATTAGGATATAATGTTAGGTTCTATGTCCTAATAACATTGAATTAGCTACTTACGTCTATATAATTAAACCTGAATCGAATTATCCATACAACAAATTAGAAAAATTCAATAAAATAAATATACATTGCAAAAAGAAGCTGTTAATAATGAGAGTTCGTTTACGATGGCACAGTACATTAGAATTTTTTACAAAAGAAAGCGTTACTAATTCTTATGCGTAATTTAGTTTTTTAAATGCCGACGAAAAATATAATAAATAATTTAATAAGGCTTCACATCTTTCGGGTGTGTTTATATTGTAAGTTTAAGGTGGTAGTGCTTTTCTTTGCCGAATTGTTTTGGCAGATAAAGTGCGTTATAAGTCTAAAGTATTAATGCTTGCAATTAATTATCGTTATAATTAAATATATTTACAATTATTTAGGTAAATAACATTAGTGCAATTTGGAATTGATTTCGTAAAAAATACTACTCAATTCGTTTCCTACCCAAACACCGCTAAAACCAATTCGCAATGTCATTGTGTTGAATTCCGGTTGAGGATTGATAAGTTGAATAAGAACGTTAACGCCGGTATATACGTTGGCAGCAGTCTCAATTGGTTGATATTCGATATAATCGATATTTCTATAAGAAATGCGATATTCGTTTATAACAACCAGTTCTTTGCTAAAAAGTCCTTTCTTCTTGGTGTCTTGATAGATTGCGCAGTTATCTGTAAAAATCATACGATAGTTGTTTCCATTCTTTAGTACGTGTTCCATAAAAATCCTCCTAATGATTTTATAACAATATTATATGGAACAAAATGTTCCAAGTCAAGTATTTAGGAACAATTTGTTCTAAAATATTTGTATGAAAAACACTTTTGCGGAACGATTTACCGAATTACGAACTGAAAACGGAATTACTCGAATGCAAATCGCGGAAAAGCTAAACGTTTCCGTAAGATTAGTATCTTATTGGGAAAACGGTCAACGCGAGTGTGATTTTGATATGCTAATTAAAATTGCAGATTTTTTCTCTGTTAGTTTGGACTATTTACTTGGCCGAAAAGATTATTGATTTGGGAAAAATGCAACTTGTGAATTGTTTTAATTTTCTTATTTACTGCTTGCCATTGTTGATGTTACTGTTTTGCGACGTCTTTTTATGCTAATTTGATTTTACCATTGATAATTTTGACCTGTTACGTTACGTATATGATTGGCACAAATCGAACAAAAATCTTTGCTAAAATTTACACATGTATGTTATAATATTAACGCAAACTTGCAAAAGCAAAAACTTTAGCGTATTACGTATTGGAATTTGTAGGAATATGAGTTTTTCAACGACACGATACTTTTGCAGGGGGTTTAGCGAATAAATACATATTTTTATATAGTTTGCAATATTTGCAACGTAATTTATAAGGGTAAATTATGAAATACGATATCATTTTATTTGATGCCGATAATACCATACTGGATTTTGATAGGGCGGAATACCAAGCGCTTCGTCGTGCATTTGCCGAGTATGGAATACAAATTGACGATCATCTTGTGGAAGTTTATCGCAAAAATAACGTTGCATTGTGGCAAAAGTTGGAAAAAGGTCTGGTTACCAAGGACTACGTCTTGAACAATCGTTTTGTCGATACGGCAAAGGAGTTAGAACTGCACTGTGATATTATGGCAATTTCTCGTTTATACGAAGAGTATCTTCACGACGGGCACTACGTTATCGACGGTGCAATGGACGTTTTACAAACTCTAACGGATATTGGAGCACGTTTGTATATGGTAACAAACGGCGTTTTGTCTATTCAAAACGCACGTCTAAAGGGTAGCGGTATTAGTAAATATTTTCTCGACCGATTTGTTAGTGAAAAGGTTGGTTTCCCCAAACCGCAAAAGGAGTTTTTCGACCATTGTTTTGCTAACATTTCAAATTTTAATGGAAACAAGACTCTTATTGTCGGAGATTCGTTAACAAGCGATATTCAAGGCGGTATAAATGCCAATATCGACACTTGTTGGTACAATCCAAAGCATTCGTCAAACGACCGAGGAATTATTCCAACCTACGAAATTGACAACCTAAATCAACTTTTTGATATTGTAAGATAAAGATATTTTTGTAAAATCGCAAAAAATAAAACTGCAATGCTCCTTTTGGAACGGTTGCAGTTTTTTGTTGGTTGATTAGTAATTATTGAAAATCGTATCCAAAGTTTGATTCCTACTGTGTTCGTTGCAATTATACAGTTGCAGTTTTGTGACTGATATCTAAAATGATATTGTGTGATATAAAGTTGTCTGTTGGAATAGTTGAAGTGGTGTGTTGATATCGAAATATCGTCTTAATTTTGATAATGTTAAATGATATAATTGTATCAAAGAATTTTTGCAGTATGCTACAATTTTTCCAACAAATTACGTAGTGCGCGTCCGCGGTGGCTTACACTGTGTTTTTCTTCACTGGTTGCTTCGCCAAAGGTTTTGTTTAGCTCCGTTGAGAAAAACAAGCAGTCGTACCCGAATCCGCCGATGCCACGTTCTTCCGTTAGAATTTTGCCATATACCTTGCCCGATTCCGTTATGATTTTTCCGTCGGGATAGCGCAGTGCAACACACGTTTCAAAATAGGCGTTGCGATTGGTTTTATCGCCAAGTTCTTGTAACAATTTTTTGCGATTTTTTGCGTTGTCGTGATCGCCTGCATATCTTGCCGACATCACTCCGGGTGCGCCGTTTAACGCTTCAACGCAAAGTCCAGTGTCGTCTCCTAAAACGGCAAAAGTGGTGTATTTTGCAATTTCGTTCACCTTGATTAGCGCGTTTTCCAAAAAATTCGTGCCGTTTTCTTCCGGATCGCAATCTATACCCATTTCTGCAAGAGAATATATTTCTTCAAATTTTCCTTGCAAAATTTGTTTGATTTCTGTAATTTTATGTACATTATTGCTGGCTATCACTAATTTCATCTTTGTCCTCGTAAAAAACGATATTCTTATTTTTCGACAAAAGTTCGTCTTTCATTTTGTCAAATTTGGACGGTGCAATCATTATGGATGCAATCACGGGATCTACCCCTTTCCAAATGTAGCTGATGTACATCATACCATTGGAATACACGATATTTAGTATCTTTTCGTAACGAATTCTACCACCCAAAAGGTCGAAAAAGAACAGTTTGATACGCAGATGTTCGCCGTCAACTTGGTAGTGTATGGTAAGTATGCCAACAAGCACAATGGTAGATATGCATGCTGTGGTAAGGTAAATTTTTGCTTGTGCAAGAGTAAGATTTAAAAATGTGTAGGCGTCGCAGAGCGTAATTATAGACATTACAATCAAAGAGATGCTGATGGCGACAAATGCCCACATAAGGATTTTGATAAATTTGTAGTCTTTAGATAGATATAACGGATATTTCATAATACCTCTCAATTTTGTTGTAAGCAGCAAATTTTACCACAAGTTTGCATATATTTAATTCGATACGAAGTCGATCTTTGTCATTGATCGAAAAGATTTGTAAGGGTATCTTTTGCCATAAACTATCGTTTTTGAGCTTATGGATGTCAAGCGTCGATTTCGTTTCTTGTGAACGAAAAATTTCTTATATTATACCTACTATTTGTGGTGCTGTCAAATGGTAATTTTGTTTGTGGAGGTGTAATGCAGTATATCGACTACGATGCTATTGTAAAAAATGCACGTTATTTTAGAAATATTTTGGGCAAAACTAAGCTTTGCGCCGTAGTTAAGTGCGATGCTTATGGTCACGGGTTGGAACGTGTTGCAAGTTGTTTGCACGATGTTGTTGATTGTTTTGCTGTAAATGATGTTAACGAGGCGTTGCAAATTGAAAAATACGGCAAGGATGTTTTGATTTTGCTACCACAAAATACAAAAAATACCAAAATTGCCATAGAACATCAATTCGTTTTGACGTTAGATAGTTTTGATACTTTGCAAACCATATCTCGTTGTAAAGTTGGCAAGGCACGAGTACATATCAAAATAGACAGTGGAATGAGTAGATTGGGGGTTTCCAAAGAACAGTTATTACAACTTTTGCCAAAAATCGACAGCAAAAACATCGCTGTGGAAGGTGTTTTTAGTCATTTTTACGGCGAAAATAAAATTTCTTGCGACGAACAGTTGAATTACTTTGCAAAATGCAGTAAAATAGTATCGGTAAAATTTGGAAACGTAACGAAACATATTTCCAACACAACGGGTGTTTTGATAGACGAACGGTATCATTTAGATATGGCGCGTGTCGGTTTAGGTTTGTATGGGTATGGTTCGCCAAATTTGTCCGTTGCTAAAACAGTCACAGCAAAGGTGATTGCAACGAAGCACGTCAAAAAAGGTAGCGTTGTTGGGTATGGTGCAACGTGCAAATGTGCTATCGATACAGATATTGCAGTTATCGACGTTGGCTACAACAACGGCTACGTTCGTGCGCTACATTGCCCCTTGGTCAAAATAGGCAGTGCGTATGCAAACGTTATTGGAAATATCTGCATGTCTACTTGTATGCTGGACGTCACAAATTTGCCGGTACGTGTGGGTGGCGAAGTGATTTTGCTCGGCGATGGCGTTAATCCATCGACAAACGATGTTATAATTTATCAACTTTTGTGCAATTTGAGGTAAAAATGAGAGTTATCGCAGGAAAATATAAAGGTCGTGTGTTGCAAGCGGCAGGTGACGCTACTCGTCCCACGCTCGATCGTACCAAGGAAACTCTCTTTAACATCTTGCAAATGCGCATTGCAAATTCGGTTGTGCTGGATTTATTTGCTGGTAGCGGACAACTTGCTATCGAATGTTTAAGTCGTGGTGCCAGTCGTGCCATTTTGTGTGATAACGACCGCATTGCGCAGCAAACGATAAAATCAAATTTCCAAAAAATCAATACTGCATCAGAGTTGTACTCGTGTGGTTATCAAAATTGTCTTTCGTCATTAGCAAAAAATACGATTGATATTGTTTTTGCTGATCCGCCGTATGCGTCGGGCGTGTATTACGACGTTTTGCAACGTATTGATGAGTTGCAGTTGCTGACCGATTGCGGAATTATTGTGTGTGAACATGGTTGCGATGTCGATTTGCCTGCACAAATTGGCGGTTTGTGCGCTTACGACCAACGAAAAATCGGTAGTGTAAAATTCACTTTTTACAAAAGGAGCGAAATATGTCAATAGGAGTTTTTGCAGGGTCTTTTTGTCCTGTCACAAAAGGTCACGTAGATGCTATTGAAAAATCGTCAAAACTTGTGGACAAGTTGTACGTCGTTATGGGTGTTAATTTTTCAAAAACCTATGCAATCGACGTTGATGCTCGTCTTGATATGCTAAAATGCGCCTTGTCTCATGTAAAAAACGTGGAAGTTTGCGCTCACGAAGGTATGATGACGGATTTTTGCAAACAAGTCGGCGCTACGGTTATGATAAAATCAATCCGCAATGCAATGGATTTGCAATCGGTAATTGACCTATGTGACATTAATGAAAGTTATTGGAACGGTGAAACGGTATTTGTTGTTGGTAGTAAACAATATCGCCACATATCAAGCTCTCTTGTGCGCGAATTAGCAAGTCTTGGACAAGATTTTTCCCAATACGTTCCTGAAAATTGTTTGGACGAAATTACAAAATATTTGGTTGGTTAAGTAATGTTTATACAACAAAAGAATTTGCCTACCGCTGCCGAAGTTAAATTGCAACTTCCTATCGATAGTGCATTGCAAAATTTCAAATTATCTTGCGACGAAAGTTTGCGACACAATTTGGTGACGAAACAAAAGTTTGTTGTCGTTTGCGGACCTTGTTCGGCGGACGATCCCGTTGCCGTTAAGCAATACGTTACCCAATTAAAACAAGCTGCCTCCCTTTGTCCCAATTTGCTGGTCGTTGCTCGTGTGTACACCGCAAAGCCACGCTCTAACGGAATGGGCTACAAAGGGCTATGTTTCGGCGAAGATGGTTGCGATATTGCAAACGGTATTATTGCTTGTCGCAAAATGATGGTAGAGTGTCTAAAAATCGGCTTGCCCCTTGCTGACGAATTGTTGTACCCCGAGTTGTATGATTATTTTGACGATCTTGTTAGTTACAGTTTTGTTGGTGCGCGCAGTAGTGAAGACAGTTTGCATCGTGCCTATTCTTCAGCATTAGATATTTGTTGTGGTGTTAAAAATGCTACCGACGGCGATGTGGAGAAGGTCGTTCAATCGCTGCAAGCGGTATCGTTACCTACGGTTTTTCCCTATTTGGGCGAACAAGTGCAAACAAGCGGATGCAAATTTGCTCACGTAGTGTTGCGTGGCGGAATAATAGATGGCGAATATTTGCCAAATATCGGTAGCAAAACTGTTGAGAAAGTCAAACGTGATTTGCTAAATCTTGGTCTAAATGACTTTATCATGGCGGATTTAAGTCATGCAAACAGCAAAAAAATCGCTCGCAATCAAATTGAAAACGCAAAAGCTGTAATTTGCGATGCCAACGTCAATGGCGTTATGATTGAAAGTTACCTTTCGGACGGTACAGACGGCGCAACTTTTGGCGTATCGAAAACGGACGAGTGTTTGAATTTTGACGACACTAAAGATCTTCTTTTTATGCTAAACGACCAATTTGTAAAAAGATAGGTTTGTATGAAAATGCAGAAGTAACAATAATGCAAATTGTAAAATTGATTATCTATTGAGTTTTCTTACTTATATATTAGTTTGTGATTATGAATATAATTATAGCAATAAATTATGGCACTTGTTGTAACGCAATTGCCATTTTTTTTGCCTTATCTTAAATGCCGTAGCAGAACTTTTTTATCTCATCATTTAGACATTCTTTGTCTTTATTTGATATCGTTGTAAGATTTTGATATGAATTCCAAAAGTAGTAACTTTTGCAGTCGCATTTTATTGCTATACGTAACGTTAAGGTTGCTGTATCGATGCGTAGCTTTAAGTAAGTATTTGTATGTAGTTGTATTGCGGACTGTATTGACTGTTCACGTATTTATAAAAAAATCTTTGCCAACAAAAATGTTACTAAGGTGGAGAATGCACTTTGCGTACATTTGGTTTTGAGTAGTTGTGTAAATTTTACGTTCTTTTGCGAAAGGAAGGCGAAACATTGCATTGCTACGCACAGCCCACCGAACGATAGCAGTGTAGACGTGCAAACGGTGGCAACAAAAATATCACAATTTTGGACTATTTTGATAATTCCGCTAGTCATTTCCAGCAGTCCAACTGCAAAAAATATCGTCGGGTGTTGAGATATGGACGTTGGCAAAATAGTTTGTATCATCTCTGTAATAACGAAAAATAATGCAATCAATCCGCCTACAGAAAGTACCGAGAGTATCGAATTTGTAAGCGTTGTGCCAAAGTCTGTGTTGTCAAATGTGGCTACGTTGTTGAAACTGTATGATTTGTTTACAGTGTAAAGCAGTCCGTTAAGGATCATTGCAACTATCTGCGAAATGCAAATGATAACCGTTGCGGTAACGTTATCAAAAAGCGTGCCTACTGTTGCCAAAATAAAAACTGGGTTTGGCGTGGAGCAAAAACTGTGCATTGCAATGGCTGTCTTGCTGCCGACATTTTGTTGTGAAATGGCTTTTGCGCCGGCAGGATAGCCGCATAAAAAACTAACAAACCAAACGTTGTCGCAACTTATTCCAAACAGCGATTTTGACAGCGAAAAACGACTCTTTCCCATACCTTTTGCGTACAAAGTGGAAAGCAGTGTAAATGGAAAAAGTACAGGCAAAACGTTGTTCGCCCACACTGTGACGCCATCCAAAAACACCTTTGTGTAGCGTGGCGGATTTATAATAAATGCAAAAATTACGAAGGCAAAAAGTAGTGTGATGCTAAACTTAACTAACGATTTTTTCATTATATTACTAAATATTGTGCCAATGCAAGCAATATGCAATAAAAGTGGATCTTTATTTATTTTCTAACGTATTTCGCTTTGACTCTTTCAGTTCTTGCCTAATTTAAGAATACTATTACAAACATAGTATCGCAAATAGAGACGATATTTGCCTAAAATACGGGAAATTTCCTGTTGAGGTGCTTATTATGTTTATGTGATTCTCTGTCATGATTTATTCGTGTATTTTTTTTGCTATGATTTATTGTGTGTTTGTAATTCTCTGCTATGATTTGTCTGTTCGATTGGTAGTAAAAGTGTGTTTTAGTGTAGCTAAATTATCAAACTAAGTGTTAACACTTTGCTCGCATTGCAATTAAAAGTGTAATTCACCATACATCAAAAAATACTGTCTTTTTGAGACAGTATTTAACATTGATTTGTTTAGTTGACTATATATTTCATTAATGTTAGAGATATTCGAAATAAACGATGCTGCCAAACAACGACTTGTAACTATTACTATCTTCAGTAAGTCATGCTAAATTTTTTGCAATTTTATCGGCGGTTTCTTGCCGCTAAAAGATAGATATAAATTGTCTGCAGTTGTATTGATTTTGTCGGGAGGAATATCGTTGCAAAGTTGTAGCAGTGTGGTTGCATCGTTTTTTACGGCAAGCACTTTCGTTGAAATTTCCTTTTGTTTACTATCTGCCATTACGTTGTTGTCGATATTTAAAACACAGTTTAGCACAATGCGTTGCAACTTGGCACGGGTAAAACGTTTACTTTTTACTTGGCATAACATCGTATCGTAACCGTTGTGCTTGTCGACTTTTGCAATTTTGTTATGCAATCCTTCTGTAACGCCGCTAATATTTAGCAGCTGCTCTGCGCTTTTTAAGGACAAAAAGTGGCATGCAAAATCGCGATATTTTTGTTCAATAACGTCGTCGATATCATCTATCACAAAGTCGAATGTAAATTTATCGCGCAATGATTTGTCTTTTCGTAGTGCTGATGAGCTGGCAAAATCAACGCCATCGTTATTATAGTTATCTTCACGTTTGATTGTTATCGGCGTGATTTTCTCGTCAATCAAATTGATTGCTCGCAGATATTCGATTGCTAACGTATTGTTTGGCGCGTCGAGTAGTGGTGTGTCTAATGCGAGACTTACCGCTTTGGGGTAGTTATTTCCTTTGGAAATGTAGTGGGCAATTTTTTCGTTAACGTCCACGTCGTCCAATAATTTTACCAACCGTTGTAGTTGGTCGATGTCTCCGCATTCACTTCCAAACACAAGGTAGTCGGCATGCAGTTGACTTGCGATTTTTACTCCGCCAAAAGCAAAATCCATTGCCGATGCCGTTGCAAAAACTGTGGGTAACTCAACTACCATATCTGCACCGCAAAGTATAGCATGGCGCGCGCGATCGTATTTGTCGGCACAGGCAGGCATTCCGCGTTGCACAAAATTGCCACTCATTATGCAAACAACCTTGTCGCTAATGGTTTTGGCATAATCGATAAGTCTTTTGTGACCGTTATGTATTGGGTTAAATTCGCAAATTATAGCAGATATTTTCATCAGTTTGTTCCTTGATTTGTGCCTTTTTTGTTTACAATAATTATTGATTGTGATATAATAACAAGTGAGTGGTTTGCAGTGAAAATAATTATGCCTTTTGTGTGCAAAATTGTACGTTGATATTCACTTGTTTGATAAACAAAATTAGTATATCAAAAGTGAATATCCTTATATGACGGTGCAAATATTACCAAAAGTGTAACACCACTCCGTTTGCTAATTATACACTAAATCTCGTAATAAATAAAGAGTTTTCGATAAAATAAGCATTTCTTTAAGGAGAAAAGTTATGAACATTTTGGAACAAATCAAACAAAAGGCGGCAGTATTGCAAAAAACAATCGTGCTTTGCGAAGGTGAAGATAATCGTGTTGTTAAAGCTGCACAAGACGCTACTCGCGAAGGTATTGCAAAAATCGTTTTGATTGGCGATGCTGATACAATCAAGACGGCTAACCCCACGATAGACCTTACCGGTGTTACCATTGTAAACAATCTAACAAGCGACAAATTACCCGCTTACGTAGAAAAACTTTGCGAACTTCGTAAAAGCAAGGGTATGACTCCTGAACAAGCAACTGAATTGCTTAAAGACGGTACCTATTTTGGCGCAATGATGCTAAAAATGGGTGAGGTTGACGGTCTTGTTTCCGGTGCGTGCCACTCCACGGCAAATACGCTTCGTCCCGGATTGCAAATCATCAAAACTGCTCCCGGTGCAAAAGCTGTATCCAGTTTCAACTTGATGCTTTGTCCTGAACAAGGCAATCAATATTGTCCCGACGGTCTTGTTGTTTTTGCTGACTGTGGTTTGAATCCTACCTATACGCCCGAAGGTCTTGCGGATTGTGCTATTTCTACTGCAAAATCTGCTCAAGCCATTGCGGATATTGATCCCAAGGTTGCAATGTTGTCTTTCTCGTCCAAGGGCAGTGCAAAACACGACAACGTAACTATGGTAGCAGAAGCAACGCGCATTGCCAAGGAACTTGCTCCTGACTTGAAAATTGACGGTGAATTGCAATTTGACGCCGCAATCGTTCCTTCTGTTGGTGAAATGAAGGCAAAGGGAAGTCTCGTTGCCGGTCACGCTAACGTATTTATCTTCCCCGACTTGCAATCGGGCAACATCGGTTACAAGATTGCTGAACGTCTTGGCGGATTTATGGCTATCGGTCCCATTTGTCAAGGTTTCGCAAAACCAATGAATGACCTTTCTCGTGGATGCAAAACGGAAGATATTGTTGCTTGTGTAGCAATCACAGCACTTCAAACACAATTTTAGGAGATAAATATGAGCAAAATTTTGGTAATCAACTCCGGTAGTTCCTCTTTGAAATACCAACTTATTGATATGAAAGACGAAAGTGTTCTTGCAAAGGGTATTTGCGAACGTATCGGTATCGAAAACTCTAACTTTGTTTACAAGGCGCACGGTCAAACTATCGAACAACTTGTAGATATGCCCAATCACAACGTTGCAGTTAAACTTGTTTTGGACAAGTTGACTGATGTGGAAGTGGGGGTTATCAAATCTATGGAAGAAATCGATGGTGTAGGTCACCGTGTTGTGGCATCCGGTGAGGCCTTCAAAGTTCCCACTCTGGTTACTCCCGAAGCAATGGTGCTGATGGATGAAATCAAAGATTTGGCTCCCTTGCATAATCCTGCTGCAATCGTTGGTGTTAATGCTTGTCTTGCGCAAATGCCAAACACACCGATGGTACTCGTGTTCGACACTGGATTCCACTTTACCATGCCCGACTACGCATATATGTATGCAATCGATTACGCTCACTACGAAAAATACAAAATTCGTCGTTACGGCGCACACGGTACAAGCCACAAGTTTGTAGCGCAAGAAGCTGCAAAGTATCTTGGAAAAGATATTGCCGACCTAAAAATTATCACTTGCCACCTTGGTAATGGTTCGTCAATTTCTGCCGTTGACGGCGGAAAATGTATCGATACATCTATGGGATTTACTCCCCTTGCAGGTGTTGCGATGGGTACTCGTAGTGGTGATATCGACTTCGCCGCTGCGGAATACATTGGACGTAAAGAAGGTATGGATATTTCTCAAACTTTGACCTATCTCAATAAAAAGTGCGGTATGCTGGGTCTGTCCGGTGTAAGCAGTGACTTTAGAGATTTGGCAAAAGCTGCAGACGAAGGTAACTATCGCGCTAACCTTGCTTTGGATGTATTTACGTACGATACTAAAAAGTATATCGGTGCTTATGCCGCTGCCTTGAATGGTGTAGACGTTATTGTATTTACTGCCGGTGTCGGTGAAAACGATGCTGATGTTCGTCGTAGAACGCTTGCTAATATGGACTATCTTGGCGTTAAATTGGATGTCGAAAAGAACGCAAATTGCCCACGTGGTACCATTGCGGAAATCCAAGCGGACGACTCTTCGGTCAAAATTCTCGTAATCCCCACCAACGAAGAAGTTGTGATAGCTCGCGAAACAATGGCTGTTGCAAAGTTGTCGTAAATCGTTGACAAAACTGTGATAAATTAGTATAATAATGGCTGTGCTTAGTAAAATTGTAATTGATTTGACGGAAAATCTATCTAAACCGGGCAAAACGTTGGTTTTTGACGGCAAATTTGATTTGCCAAGCGACTTGTTACCATATCCGCAAGCGACTTTAACCAAAGTAGAAGTGGATTTTGACGTAACATTCGAAAATCCTAACGTGTTTGTAGAAGGTGAAATAACTTGCTATATCGACGGAATTTGTGATAGATGTTTAATTAACGTTTCCAAACAAATCTATTTACCGTTTGAACAAACGTTTTACAAAGATAGTGCAACGGACGAGGATGCTTACGTTTACTCTGGCAGTAAACTGGATGCAACCAAAGCTGTTTGCGACGAAATTGTGTTGTCCCTTCCATTGAGCTTTTTGTGCAAGGAAGATTGCAAAGGCTTGTGTCACAAGTGTGGTACAGACTTGAACAAACAAACGTGCAGTTGCGACACCACACCTGACAACGCTTTTTCTGTACTAAAAAATCTAAAATTCTAACGGAGGTGCATCACAATGGCAGTACCCAAGAGTAAAACATCTAAACAAAGAAAACACACAAGAGCAGCTAACTGGACAGCAACTGCTCAAACTTTGGTAGAATGTCCTCAATGCCACGAACTCAAGGTTGCTCACAAGGTTTGTGATTCTTGTGGCTACTACGATGGCAAGCAAGTTGTTGAAGTAACGGCAGACAACAAGTAATTGACGCTATCAAATACCAATTTGGTAAATAATTAACCACCGATTTTGATCGGTGGTTTTTTATGTTGTGAAACATTTGCGATAAATATGTTATCAATCGTGAAACAATTCGCATTTGTTGTCTTAATCTATTGCCAAAAATACTGTTTAGGTATATAATGTACTAACATGATTGTAAGTGTCGCAGTGTGCAGCTTTGATTTTATTCGATATCGTAACGGGCTTTTGTGAATGGTTGTTTTTCGTTCGATTGATAAATGACTTGTGCGCGACGTAATTTTTGGATTTCAAAATGATTGATATACAAGCTATCGAAAACATAATAGGATACACGTTTCAAAACAAAGTGTTGCTTGTTCAGGCTTTTACACATCCGTCCTATGGGCACGTTTCCGGCATGTTGGATAACGACCGCATGGAATTTTTGGGCGATGCAATTTTGGATGCGATTATTTCCGACTACATCTATAATGCTTATCCAAATTTGGATGCCGGCGACCTTACTAAATTGCGTGCAACAATCGTTTCGGCACAGGGGCTAAAACCCGTTGTGAGACAAATGGGATTGTTGAAGCATTTGCTTGTTGCCGATGGTGCTGACGTTATTAAACGTCTTGGCAAAAAAATTGAATCTGATTTATTTGAGTCGGTGCTTGGCGCAATTTATCTTGACGGTGGTTATCGCGAAGCGGAAAAATTTGTTTTGGCTAATTTGAAACATCTTTTGGACGATCGTGTTATAGATCGTGGGAACAAGGATTACAAAACTCCCTTGCAAGAGTATTGTCAGTCGCGCAAATGGACGGTTGACTACAGATTTGTAAATCAATGCGGTCCACAAAATAAACCGCTGTTTACCTTTGCATTGTATATTAATGATGAATTTTGTTGTGAAGGTTGTGGATTATCCAAAAAAATGGCACAACAGGATGCTGCACAGAAATACTGTACTAAATGGAGAATTGAATAGTGCTATATTTGAAAAAGGTCGAAATGTACGGCTTCAAGAGTTTTGCCGACAAAGTAGAATTAAAATTTGATCAGCCCATAACCGCAATTGTTGGCCCTAACGGTTGTGGTAAGAGCAACATTTCTGATGCTATTCGTTGGGTGTTGGGCGAACAAAGTACCAAAAACTTGCGTGGTAAGGTGATGCAAGACCTTATTTTTAACGGAACAGACTCGCGTAAATCGATGAGTTATTGCGAAGTATCGTTGTTTATGGACAATACCACACGCATTTTTCCTTTGCCAATGGATGAGGTTATAATCAGTCGTAAGTTGTATCGCAATAACGAAAGCGAATATTTGCTTAATCGCAACGTTGTTAGACTTATGGACATCAAAGAGCTTTTGCGTGGCGTAGGACTGGGTAAGGAAGGATATTCTATCGTTGGACAGGGCAGAATGGATGCCATTTTGAACGCAAAGCCGGAAGATCGCCGTGCTATCTTTGAAGAAGCGATGGGTATTTCAACCTTCCGTGCAAAAAAGGTGGAAACGGAGCGCAAACTGGAAAAAACACGTTTGAATACTGAAAACTTGATGATTATCATCGAAGAACTTAAACGCCGTTTGCCGGAATTAAAGCGTCAATCTACCAATGCGCGCAAGTATCTTGACTTGTACGAACAGCTTAAACATCACGAAATCAACGCATATATATACAGTTACGACAATGCAAGTCAGCAAAAATCCGATTGTCGTGCCAAATTGGAAGGTTTGCGTGAAGAATACGCCCACAAGGAAATTTTGTACGCCGAAGTCAACGAACAGTATGACGAAGTTTTCCACAAGCGTAATAATATCGATACGGAAATAGCCGCTTTAAGAGATAAACAGGTTAATTTGGCAGTAGAAGTTGAACGTAATTCCGGCGAAAAGAACTTGGTTCGTGAGCGAATCAACAGCTTAAAGCGTGAAGTGGAAAATGCTGAACAACAAATTGTTGAAGCAAACACAGAAATTGACAAGCTTGTTGATGCTAACGATCAACTTAAAAACACAATCGCACGACGTATTGATGAACGCGATCAGTTGCAGAACGAAATTTTGCAAACTACCGACAAATACAATGCTATTGCACGCAGAGTAGACGGTATTCAACAGGATTTAAACAATCTACGCCAAAAGTTAGAAGAAGTTTTAGCACAAATCGCAAGTCTTACCAGTTCCGAAACGGGTTTTGAAGCGGAAGTTAAAACTTTGTCCGAACGTCTTGTGGAAATTGCGGAAAAGGAACAAGAACTTTCTCAACGTTTGCAAGAAAATGCCGGTGAGGAAGGCGATTTGTTAGGCAAGTACGACGAACTTCGCAAGTTAAAGGAGGAGTTGGAAAAACAAGCTCAACAACTTAAACAACAAGTAAAGGAGTTAGAGTTTAACCAATTTAATCTAAATACCGAATTGCAACGCAAACAACAAGCCTATTCCAGCGAAAAGGGCGGTATAGACATGCTAAAAGAGTTTGTTGCAAGCTATCGTGGATATAACTCTTGTATTCAAAACTTGATGCAAGATGCTAAACACGACAGTCAACTTAACTCGCATATTTGCGGAGTAGTTGCAAATCTAATTAAAGTAGAGTCTAAACTTCGCGTAGCTATCGAAACAGCACTTGGCGGACGTTTGCAAAATATCGTTACCAAAAACGAAGAAGACGTTAAATATCTAATCAATTATCTAAAAATAAACGACTACGGCAAAGCAACTTTTCTGCCTGTATCTTCCATGAAGCCCCACGGAATTGATCGTGCGGATGTTTTGAAGGAAAAAGGCGTGTTGGGTATTGCTTGCGAGTTGATTTCTTACGACAAATACTACTCTAACGTTTTCGAGTCGTTGTTGGGCGGTATCGTTATCGTAGATACCTTCGATAATGCCGTTGCGCTTTCCAAAAAATATCACTACGTACACCGTATGGTAACGCTTACAGGTGAACGTATCAATAACGATGGTTCGTTGGAAGGTGGTAGTAGCAAAAAGCAATCCACAAGCCTGCTTTCGCAAGAAACTCAAATTGAAGAACGCACTGAAAAACTTGCGCAACTTCAAAGAGAATTGCAAACGGTTGAAAATCAAAAGCGACAATTGGACAAGCAGTTGGATGAGTGTCGTCAAACACAAAACGCTTTGCTTGCACGTATCAATGCTGTTAACGTAGATATTGCAACCTGTCGTGAAAAGATTGAAACGTCCAACACCCTTAGCGGTGCAGACAAGAAAAACATTTTGGGACTTTCTAACGACAAGGAAAAAATTGGCGATCGTTTGGACGATTTGCAACGCAAAATTGCCAAAGTTAACGCACAAATAGAAGAACTTAAAGCTACCGAAGAAAAGTTACGCGAAAAAATCGCTCGTACCAACGAAACGTACAATGCGGAAATGGTTGCGAAGGATGGCGGACAGCAATCGTTGACAGAGCGAAAATATCGTTTGGCAGTGTTGGCATCCAATATTGATAATCTTAATCGCGAAATGCAATCCAACGATAAGCAAGTTTTGTCTTTGCGTGAAACTATAGAACTTAAGCAAAATTATATATCTCAAGTGGGCGCATCTATCGATATTTTGTACGAAAAACTCAACGAAAGCACTACGGACTCTGCTTTGCAGGGCGAAATGTCTGCTTTGTTGGACGAAATTAAATCGACTGACAAGCTAAAGTTGGATATCGAAATGCAGTTCCAAACGCTCACCGATCAACGCATGCAACTTTCTAACGAGTTGCAAGCGCTTTGCGGTTCAATCGAACATCAATCTTACGTTTTGAACAAAATTGACGACGACTTGATGCAACTGCAAGATCGTGTTTTCCAAGAATATGGCGTTACCTATTCTGCAGCAATGCAATATAAAGCGGAAGAATACGATTTTGAAGGTGGTAAAAATATTATTAGCGAGTTGCGTCAATCGTTGCAACGCTTGGGTAGTGTAAACGTTAACGCTATTGAAGAATTGAACGAAACGCAAGAACGCTATGACGACTATATGCGTCAAATTGACGACTTAAAAGCTGCCGAAGACGACTTGAAAACGGCGTTGAAAGATTTGACAGCCGATATTGAAGTACGTTTTGAAGAAGGTATGAGCCAAATCAACGACAACTTCAAAATGGTATTTAGGGAATTGTTTAACGGTGGTTTTGCTCGTTTGACTGTTGAAAAAGATCCAAATAAAGCGTCGCTCGACTATGGTGTAGAAATCGAAGCACAACCCCCGGGAAAGAAATTACAAAACATTTCGCTGTTGTCCGGAGGCGAACGCACAATGACTTCCGTTGCAATTTTGTTTAGTATTCTAAAGTACAATCCAATGCCTTTCTGTGTACTGGACGAAATTGAAGCACCTTTAGACGACGCCAACGCCGAGCGCGTATCGAAGTTTTTGCGTAAGTTCTCATCGTCTACACAGTTTGTAGTTATAACCCACAAAAAACCGACGATGGAAAACTCCGATGTATTGTATGGTGTAACCATGGAAGAAAAGGGCGTATCTAAGATTGTTTCAGTTAAACTTACCGAAGCAATCAAGCAAGCAATGTAGTGTAGTGCGAACGTAGTTGATTTTAACTGTTGCTTGATTTGCAAACTGTTTAGTTTTTATTGAATAGGCAAAAGGTGTGCGTAATCAATTCTTTTTGAGCTATAAATATGCTACGTTTACTTGATTCAAAAAATCCAACGGGACAAAGTCGGTGCAATGGGATTATCAATAATATGTTTTGATTTGAAAACCGAACTGTGGTGCGTAATTTGAATTGACTAAGCAATTTATTCATTGACAAATTTTAGTATCTAAATATTTTGAAAGCGAGATGATTTTTATCACCTCGCTTTTTATATAGTACAATACAACGATTGCTAATGTTGGGTAGATTATCTTTATATGATGATTACTAAAAAATGTAACGTTTTGTAGCAGACATTGTTATGCGTATACCAGTGAATATTTTCAAATAATAACGTTTTGATACGTTCTTGATTGAGTATTCCTTGGTATTGATATGTAATGTAATAATTATTAATATTACAAAGTTTTACAATGTTCTGTATTGGTGTTATTAGTGATTGACGTGTAATGATTTGCAAATCTCTGTTTTTACGATTATGTCTCAAAAGGTATTAAAATATCGCAATAATACCAACAATCGTCTGTTTTTATAATACTATTACAAGCATCGCAACTATTTATGTGACAAAACGTATACAAAATTGTCTATTTCACACACTAAAAACAATTTTGAGGTGTTTATGAAAAGACTTACAATTTTTACGTTATTGCTAATATTTCTGCTTTGTGCATCAGTTGCGCCGTTATCGGTAAAAGCTGTTTACGTATATGCAGACGGCACAAACTTTACCGACTTTCGTGAGGGTATAAGCGATTTATTCATTCCGGAAAATGCAAGCAAAATCAAAGAACAAGTTTATCTTGGCGGATATCCACTTGGTCTTACAATCGATGGTGACGGCGTTACTGTTGTGGGGTTAAACGAGTTTGTCGGTATAAACGGCAAACTGTGTTGTCCTGCGCAGGATATTGGTATTTCTGTCGGTGATGTGGTTGTAGAGCTTGCGGAATGTAAAATTTTTTCGTCACAAAAGCTTATTGAAGTTGTCAATAGTGTTAAGGGCAAAACTGTTGCAATCAAGTTTATACACAACGGTACCTTTTTTGAAAAGAAAATTATACCTGCGAAGGACTTGTCTACGGGATCGTATCGTTTAGGGCTGTGGACACGTGATGCATCAAGTGGCGTTGGTACGCTTACTTACGTCCGCAAGAATTTATCTTTTGCAAGTTTGGGACACCCTATTTGCGATGCCGAAGGTAACATTGTAAAATGTAACAATGGCGGTGTTTTCCGTTGCGATATTCAAGGGGTAAAGCGTGGGCAAGTTGGTACTGCGGGTGAACTTAAAGGCACTTTGCATTTTGATGAGCGTCTTGGTAATCTTCTCAAAAACAATAAGTATGGTGTATACGGTTCCTTTAACACTCTGCCTGATTTCTGTACCGAAGTTGTCGATGTTGCCGATATTTGCGAAATTCAACCGGGGTATGCGCAAATTTATTGCACCTTCGAAGACGGTATTCGTCGTGCGTATGATATCAAAATCGTAAAAGCAACCTACCAAACGTCAGGTAACGACAAAGGTATGGTAATACAAGTTACGGACGAAAATCTGCTTGCCAAAACAGGGGGAATAGTGCAAGGTATGTCAGGTAGTCCAATTGTTCAAAAAGGCAAATTGGTAGGTGCTGTTACTCACGTATTTGTAAACGATCCTACGCGCGGGTATGGTATCTATGCAAAATGGATGTTGGATAACTGATTTTTGTAGATTTCACATCAAAAGCGATTTGTTGGTTTTAAAGGTTATTTGAAAATTTTTGTTGTATCGACAGGAGTTCTTTTGGTTGTTTACAAGTTACTTTTTATGGTTTACAAAAGTGAATATTATGTTGGTATAGATAATTTTTAAAAACTGCATTGTCTAATAGCTTTAATCATTGTAAAGAATTTAGTTATCGTGAGATTGGGCATTTTTAACTGTGGTTATGTTCAGCTTTATTACGCTTGTTACTTTTCTAAATATAGTATTCTAAATTTTAATGTAGGCTCATATCAATTGATATGGGCTTATTTTCTTCGATAAAACAACATTGGGATGATTTTTGTCTGTGGCTAAAATTAAATAAACTAAAGTTTTTTGTAGACGTATTTGTCGCATCTGTAGGATTTATCTTGGGAATAGTACTTTTTGTCAACAACAACGAAAGTTGGTGGTACTATAATCGTTGCGACTACGTCCATCTTTTGATGTGGAAAGGATTTTTGTCGGTGTTGTTTAGACTGGTGGTCCAAACTGCATCGATACTTGTCGTTGTCGTGTTATCGCAAATGCACAAGTATATGCGTCCTATTTGTTACGTGGCGTTATTCGTTGGATGTATCTACAGCGGCGCAAATTTAGCATGTTTGTTTGCTGTAATCAGGTTTATTGCCCTTTTGTATCTTCCGTTGTACACATTACCGACCGTTGTAACGCTTTTGTTGGCGTGTCTAAATTTTAGTTGCTCAACCGACTATGTAAAGTGCGTCGGCGAAATCGTTGGTGATTGTAAAAAACAACTTTTTGCGATATGTTTTGTATCTTTGGCTCGTATTTTGTTACTTTTTTTGATATTACGCCCGTTAAGTTGTTCAATTTGATTGTTAAAAACTTAATAATTTGATATAATATATACATCAAATGTAGTATGTAGAATTTTTCTTACATGCAATACGAGGTATGAATGAGAGCATTTATTTTGGTAATTGACGGTTTTGGCATCGGTGCTATGCCTGATTGCAAAAAATACGGAGATTTTGGTGCAAATACGCTAAAAAACATTCGTTCTACTTACGAAATTAACGTGCCGAATATGGCAGATATGGGATTGTATAACATTGACGGCACTTACAATGACGACCGCTCACCCATTGGTGCTTATGCGCGTCTGTCTGAACTTTCCAAGGGCAAAGATACAACGGTAGGACATTGGGAAATGGCCGGAGTAATTACCAAAAAGCCGTTACCTACTTTTCCGGACGGTTTCCCGAAAGAATTTGTGGACAAGCTGGAAGGGGAACTTGGCACAAAAATTTTGTGCAACAAACCATATAGCGGCACGGAAGTTATCAAGGACTACGGTAATGAACATCTAAAAACCGGTTACCCAATAGTGTACACTTCGGCAGATTCTGTTTTGCAAATTGCCGTTCACATGGACAAGTATACAATCGAACAACTTTATGATATGTGCGAAAAAGCGCGTAAACTTTGCTCGGGCGATTTCGGTGTAGGTCGTGTTATTGCTCGTCCTTTTACAGGCGAATATCCGTTTGTTCGTACGGCAGAGCGCAAGGACTACTCGTTGGATCCCACAGGCGTTACTTTGTTAGATATTGTTAAAGATGCAGGTCTGCAAAGTGTTGCTGTTGGCAAAATCGAGTATATCTTTAACGGCAAAGGTATAACGCGCAGTATTCACACTGTAAGCAACCTTGACGGTTTGGAAAAAACTTTGCAAATCGCAAAGGAAAAGTTCGATGGTTTGGTATTTGTTAACCTTGTAGATACCGATATGAAGTACGGCCATCGTCGTGATGTGTTTGGCTATGCTCAAGCCCTTGCAGAAATCGACGCAAAAGTTGGTGAACTTGTAAAACTACTTAAACACGACGATGTTTTGTATGTCACCGGCGACCATGGTTGTGATCCGACGCACACAGCGCACACCGACCACACTCGCGAATATACTCCGTTGCTTGTGTATGGTGCGGACGTTATTCCTACCAATTTGGGTACTTTGGAAGGTTTTGACGTTATTGCCGATACAGTCAAAGCGCAACTCGGTATTGATTCAAGTGCACCCAAGTCCGTTTGGGAAAAAATCACAAGATAATTAAAGTATATAATTAGCGTAACATCCCGATTGAATATCTTTCGGGATGTTTTTTTGCTCTTTTGCCCCGAAAGTTGTATTGCCGTTTGTCAATGGTGGCGTCTGCTCGTTTTTCTACTATAAAATAGGGTGGGTGTCTATGATGTTGCCTGATACACTTTCTCAGTTTTAGCTCAGTATTTTTTGCCCTGTTTATATAATTAACAAACTTGACGTCGCTATTAAGTATTTTTCGGGATCTTTTTATTTGCAACCTGATTTTTATTATAAAATGTGTTTTGACGTCAAGCGGTTGATGTGATTTTTATATTTATAATCTACTTTTTATTGCTAAAATCAAATTGAATTATAAAAATCTTTTTGCATACTAAACCTTCAACTTGCAAATACTAACAAAAAAAGTACAAGGAGATTTGTTATGAAAAAACAAATTTTATTTTTTGTTTGCATTTTGACATTGATTGCGGTGATATTTCCCATTTGTGCGTGTGCCGAAGAAATAACCATTAGTGCACGTGCCGGTATATTAGTTAGCGAAGACGGTGAAATTTTGTACGAACATAACTCGTTGGAAAAACGTCCTATTGCCAGTATGACAAAGGTTATGACTCTTTTGTGTATCTATGACGCAATAGATCAAGGTAAGATATCGTTAGATGATACCGTTGTGGTTAGTAGTCGAGCAGCTGGTATGGGCGGTTCGCAGGTCTTTTTAGAAGAAAATGGCTCCTACAAGGTGGAGAATCTTGTCAAATCTATTATCGTATGCTCTGCAAATGACAGTTGCGTTGCCATGGCGGAACACGTTAGTGGCAGTGTAGAAAATTTTGTTGCTGAAATGAATAATAAATGTCGTGAATACGGACTTGTTGCAACTTGCTTTGAAAACTGTACAGGATTGCCGGCTGTTAGTCATTTTTCCTGCGCAAAAGACGTTGCGACGATGTTTTTGCGACTTATTCAACATCCACATTATTTTAGTTGTGCCAATGTTTGGATGGAAGATTTTGTTCATCCTTCCGGTAGAATTACCGGTATGACTAACACAAATCGTCTTGTGAAATTTTATCAAGGATGTGATGGCGGTAAAACCGGGTATACTTCCGAAGCGCAACATTGCTTAACGGCGACGGCTAAGCGCGGTGATACGCGTGTTGTTGCCGTTGTTATTGGCGCGAACGATAGCAAAACTCGTTTTAAGGAAGTCAGTGATATGTTCAATTACGCTTTTGCAAACTATCAAAGTCACGTTTACATGACGTCAGCGGATGTAAAACAACTTGCTGTGGAAGGCGGTAAACAACAAATGGTTGACGTTGCACCTGTCGAAAAACTGGTTGCTTTTGGTAAGAAGGGAAAAAACGACTTTACGCTTAGTTGTGATTTGCCACAAAGTGTAAAAGCTCCGATACAAAAGGGGCAAGTTGTTGGGCAAGCAAATCTTCTTGATAAAGGTGGTAACGTCGTAAAATCCGTTGATCTTGTTGCCATGTGCGATGTTCAAAACAAAACCTATTGGGACTATATTAAAGATATCGTAACGGAAAAATAACAATGCAACGTTATGTTGCAATTTTATGCAATATTAAATGCAAATAGAAAATTATAAGGATTGTAAGAGCATTTTTCTTACAATCCTTTGCATTTTACAACTAAACCGATAATAATAGTGCAAATTGTTTGTAAACGTAGTTGTGATATAGTTTTTCAAAAGGTTAGCAAAAACAGATTGTGATATTGCTCGAAAATATCGAAAATAGTGTTTGTTTTTGATTTGGAATTTGCATTATTGTTGCAAACTCCATCGCGTCATTTCGATTTGATGTTACTATTGTTGATAATAAAAACAACCGCATGATTTATCGCATAAAATTGGCGTTGTAATTTCGGGTAAATAATCACTGCGGTGAGTTATGCTGCTTTGCTATCATTTTGCCGCATATTCTCAACAAAGAGACTTTTTTTATTGACTTTAGAGTGTTAATTTGGTACAATATTATCATGTCGATTATTAGAATTTTAACAAATGAATATTCGGGTATTACGCGTGAAAGTTTGTTGGAAACTGTTGCGTTTATCGTTGCTCTTTTGATTGCTTTGGTTTTGCACGAAGTTGCGCACGGACTTGTTGCTTACTGGAATGGCGATATTACTGCCAAGTACTACGGACGATTGTCGCTAAACCCTGCAAGACATTTTGATATTGTTGGTCTTTTAATGATGTTACTTGTTGGATTTGGTTGGGCAAAACCGGTACCAGTAAATCCAAACAACTTCAAAAATCGTAAAACGGGTGCGATAACGGTATCGCTTGCCGGTGTTGTGACAAATTTAGTCTTGGCGTTTTTGTTCAGTTCGTTGATGGTATTTCCGTTGTTGATTGCTTATGAAGTGGCATCAACCACCTACTACGTTGTGTATTTTCTGTTTTATCTTGGCATATATACAACTGCGTTAAATATCAACTTTGCACTGTTCAATTTATTACCGTTGTATCCGCTCGATGGTTACAGATTGCTCTCGTGCTTCGTAGACGAACGCAATAACACAATGACATTTTTGCGTCGCAACAGCTTTTACATTATGTTGGCGCTAATTCTTATTGATAACATACCGATTTTGCAAAACTTTTCACCGATAAATTGGTATATTACTACGCTTGGTAGTAAAATTATGGTGCTTTTCCAAAACTTTTGGGGGCTATTTGTATAATGGACGAACAACAACAATACGAACAACAGTATATTTTTGACGAACAAAAGGATGTTCTCAAATTAGATATTACCAACTTTTCAGGGCCGTTAGACCTTTTGCTTGCCCTTGTAAAGGAAAACAAGATTGAGATTAAGGATATTTTTGTGTCGCAAGTGACGGAACAATTTTTGCAGTTTATGACGCAAGTTTCAAAGTTGGACGTTGACCAAGCGAGCGAATATATGGCGATGTCGGCAACGCTATTGGAAATTAAGTCGCGTGCATTGTTGCCCGTTTTGCCAGGTTTGGAAGAAGATGAAGAAAGCCCCGAACAACTACTCATTCGTCAGTTAGAAGAGTACAAACTTTTTAAAGAAGTGGTTACCGAACTTAAAACGCAAGAAAACGTCAACCGTTTTTATCGTGAACCGGATAGTTCTGTTGGTAAAGAAGTCTCGGTATTAAAAGACAGTTTGTCGTTGGAAGGTTTTATGACGGCATTTGGCAAATTTTTGGCAAAAATGCAAGTCAAAGCGCAGGCGGAAAACGTCTCGCGTGCAATCACCAAAGAGAACTTTTCTGTCGCATCCAAAATTGCGCTTATTCGTGAAGTTTTGCGCAGCGAGGAACAATTTAAGTTTGTCGATCTCTTTCCTGAAGATGCAAGTAAAAACGAAATTATCACCACATTTATGGCTGTTTTGGAATTGTTAAAATTGCAAGTCATAAGCGTGGAGCAACACGGTCTTTTTGAAGAAGTTATCATTCACAAAAAAGGCGATATCGAAAATATTGATTTTAGAGTAGGAGACGAATACGATGAGCCAGTTGAGTAAAATTATCGAAGCAATTTTGTTTGTTTCAGGCAAACCCGTAGAAGAATCTTTTATTAGAGAAAAATTGGAAATCACTGGCAAACAGTACAGTGAGGCGCTTGACGAGTTAACCAAGCAATACAGTGGCGATAGCGGTATACATATTTTGCGTTTTAACAAAAAAATACAGTTTGCATCCAATCCTGACTATTCAAAGCAAGTGGAAGCTGTTTTGAATCCTATCAAGGAAAAGGAGCTTACCAACGCCATGTTGGAAACACTTGCAATAATTGCATACAAGCAACCTATCACGCGGATTGAAGTTGAAGAAATACGTGCAGTAGATTGTACTTATGCAGTGCAAAACTTGATGCGTTTGGGAATGATTGAGGTCGTTGGTAGAAAGGAAACTATCGGTAAACCGTTGCTTTTTGGAACAACTGACGAGTTTTTGAAACGCTTTTCTATCAGCGAAGTTGCCGATCTTCCTGATTACGAAACGTTACTTGCTAAATTACAGGAGATTTCCAACGGTCTTGCTACCGGAGTTACCTCTGTCGAGAAACCTATGTTCGATCAAGTTAACGAAGTTCCTGACTTCCTTGTCGGCGAAAAAGTGGAAATCATTGAGTAATGCGATTGTGTTTACGATTTGATTATTTTGCAACGTTTCGTTATCGAGTAACGACAGTTAACTGTATTTTTGTGAAAACGGTTGCTGATTTTGCTGAAAAAACTATGATTGTTTAGTTTTTTTATAGTGATAAATTAGCAGTTTTTGGAATTCTTTTCGTAGGAATACTCTTTGGAATTTTATGACAACTTATAGACAAATGCAAAAAGACGATATTCAAAGGATAATTCCGTTGTTTATCGAATATTGGAACGGTATGGGTGACGAGTGGACGCCGGAATTGGTGTATCGTAGAGTTTGGCAAGTTTTAGGCTCTCCCGACTCTTACTGTATGATTGCTGAAAATGAAGAAAAAGTTATTGGTTTTGCTATGGGGCAAATGGAAACTTTTTTCGATCTTACTGCCTATAATCTTAATGAAGTTATTGTTGCAACCGAATATCAAAACCAAGGTTTTGGTACGCAAATAATAACAGAACTGGAAAATCGTGTTAAGCAACTTGGCGCGAGTATGATTCAATTAAAATCCGTCAACGACGATTTGCACGAGCATTTTTATGGAAAACTTGGTTACAATGACGCGAGTAATCTAAAATTGAAATCAAAGTTTTTGTAAGATTTGCTATCAATTTTTGCGCTAAATGTTAAAGTGTAGACTTAATTTATGTAAAAACGCAATTAGCCTATGTAACTCTTTTGACTGATTGTGATAAGTTGTAAGTGTCAGTTGTTTTGCATTTTAATAGATTGCAAAATTAATTTTAGTAGTTGGTATATTCTGTTGGAAATGAATTAATGACGTCTTGAAAGTTAATCTATAATGGAATATATCTCACTTACTATTGAACGATTTTTATAAAAATAATTGTATCTTGTACGCTGTATTAATTACAGCAAATGGTGAAAATAATAAATTAAATATGGAGGTTTGTAATGGAAAAACTACGCAATAAAAAAGGTTTTATATGCGATATGGATGGCGTTATCTATCACGGCGATAAACTTTTGCCTGGTGTGAAAGAATTTGTCGATTGGTTGCGTGATAACGATAAGGCGTTTTTGTTCTTGACAAATAACAGTCAAAAATCTCCCAAAGAGTTGGCTCAAAAACTTGCTCGCATGGGTTTGGATGTGGGTGAACATCATTTTTATACCGCGGCAATGGCAACGGCAAGTTTCTTGCAAAGCCAAGGTGCGAAATCTGCGTATGTTATCGGCGATGCGGGGTTGACGAATGCTCTTTATCAAGTTGGAATTGCTCTAAACGATATTGATCCGGAATACGTTGTTATTGGTGAAACGCAAAACTACAATTTTGAAAACATCAAAAAGGCAACTGTTTTGGTAAACAATGGTGCAAAACTTATCGGTACCAACGCAGATATTACAACGCCTACCGAACATGGCGAAGTACCTGCATGCAAAGCGCTTGTTGCTCCTGTGGAATACGCAACCAACCGTAAGGCATACTACGTTGGTAAACCTAATCCACTTATGATGCGTGCCGCTATGCATTCTTTCCACGAACGTGGAATTCACTCTCCCGAAGTTGCTATGATTGGCGACCGTATGGACACCGATATTGTCGGCGCTATCGAAAGTGGTATCGATCCGATTCTTGTTTTGAGTGGCGTTTCCACGATGGAAATCGTCGCAAAATATCCCTACCAACCACGCCTTATTTTGAATGGAGTAGGGGATATCGCAAAGAAAGATTAATACGTAAGTATGAAAATATTTGTTTTCAAAAAGTTAATCTGCTATGATAAATGAAAATTATGGTGCTGGAAAATACAAATTGTTTTCGATATTTTCTAAGTAGTCGTAAAAACAATCAAGTAGATAAAATACGATAGCAATTATAAAAATTGAATTTTTTGATATGTCTTGAAAATGGTTCAAGGCGTATTTTTTTTGTTTTACGCTAAAGTGGAAATTGTATTTAACGTTGTGGGGTAATTTACTTTTTTTATAAAAATGAATATGACCGGAATTGTATTGAGATAGCATTGGGTTATTATAATTTTCTTTGTGCTATATTTTACTCAAATAACTATATTCTTTTGTTGTTTTTCGTATTACAATGATTATAAATGGCGTTTCATATACTACTATTACAAACATAATATGTTATTTTAATTAAATTTCGTATAAAAATCATTAAAATTCACAATCTAAAGTTAATGATAGTTGCAACTGCAATGCTAATATTTTTGCTGCTGATTTTTGCTCCAATACCATTTGTGATGCGCGGACGGTATATCTTTGGTGAAGTAGACGTCCAACTAAAAGTATGCGTTTGTGGTCTACTTCTTGCAAAAGAACGAGTTTTTGTTAACGGCAATGGTGTTGGTTATCAAGGAACGGTAGACGGCTATTTGCAAACTGACGAAGATTCTAAACAAAGCGGAATTGATGTTGTAAAAAGCATTTGTTTACACAAAGTATTGTTGTGTTTACGACAAGATTTTTCCAAGCTTAACGTTAATTTGTTTTTAGTGCAAAAAGCAATATTTTCGATCCTTAGTCAAATTGTTTGTAGTTTTACTAATTGTCAATTTGCGTGTGTTAGTAACAATTTTAGTGACGTTAGCGATTTTCAAATTTTTGCAAAAGCAACTATTAGTGTTGCAGAACTATCATTTTGTTTTATCAAACAAGGAGCGCGAAAATGCAAACACAAATTACAGAAATCGTAGAAAATGCAATATCGAATCTTACCAAGGCGGCGGAAATCAACACGATAATCGGCAAGCCTATTGTTACCTATGACGGAACAACAATTTTACCAATATCGCAAATTACATTTGCTTTTATGGCCGGTGGAGGCGAATATGGTAACAAAAACGTCGTAAAGTCTTTTGCTAAAAACGGTATTGATAACAATTTTGCAGGTGGTTCGGGCGGCGGCGCAACAATGAAACCTGTCGGCTTTTTGGTTATCAATAAGGACAGCGTAAACATGGTTACTGCGGAAAATGAATCTACTTTTGATAAGATTATCGATGTTGTAAAGGACTTTACCAAACAATCTAACTGATATGAAGCGTACTTGTATAATTCTTTGCGTTTGTCTCTTATTGCTTGCGGCGTTTACCGTGATTTTTTTATCGAATCAGCGCTCGGCTGTATTTACTTTTAGTAAGGACGCATTTGAATCGCCCATTTGTAATAATCATTTTACATTGATGACGGGTAATAAGCAAGTTTTTGTCAATTTTCAACCACATGTTGTGGAACAAAACGACCGTTTGTTAAGTTTTACTCAAAACCCATCGAAAAGCAATACGTTAACTACTTGTAAACAAAACGTATGCGTAAGTAATTGTTTATTTGCTTTCGAGAAAAATGCAGCTACCAACAATTATCTGCCGAGTTATTTCCAAAGTGATACTTCTAACTCTACTTTGCAAACGGCTGTTGTGCAAAACTTCCAAACGACTGCCAAGGGATGTATTGTTATGGAGCGCAATTCCGGTAGGGTATTGTTTGAACATAATGCCGACGAGCATTTACCAATGGCGAGTACAACAAAAATCGTAACCGCGCTAACTGTTATAAACAACAGCAACTTGGATGACCTTGTTGTAATCCCGCGACAAGCGTGCGGTATTGAAGGCTCGTCGGTATATCTTCGTGAGGGTGAAAAACTAACAGTGCGCCAGTTGTTGTATGCTCTTATGTTACGAAGTGGAAACGATTGTGCTGTTGCTTTGGCGTTGCACGTTGGCGGTAGTGTGGAAAATTTTGCGCAAATGATGAATGAAACTGCACGTTCTCTTGGTTGTAATGATTGTAATTTTGTTAATCCCCATGGGTTGCATGACGAAAAACACTATACAAGCGCTCGAAATTTGGCGATAATCACCTGTAAAGCATTACAAAATGACGATTTTGCGCAAATTGTGTCAACTAAGAGTATTAAAATACCCAATGACGGCTACGACTATCCACGTGTTTTATCTAACAAAAACAAACTGCTTTTCAATTTTGACGATGCCGACGGTGTCAAAACCGGTTATACCAAAAACGCTGGGCGTTGTTTTGTGGGGAGTGCCACACGAAACGATATGCAAGTGGTGGTAGTTTTGTTGAATTGTGCTCCAATGTTCGAAGAAACAGCACAGATGCTTGACGTGGCATTTTCTAACTACAAAAACGTTTGCGTTGTCCCACAAAATAAACTTTGTGGTGTAGTTTACAAAAGGGGTAAACCAATTTATTATTGTTGTAATGATTCGTTTTGCTATCCTGTGGCCGATGACGAAAAACTTACGCGCAAAATTGTAATTGAAGATAATGTTCAACACATTGAAATCTATTTAAACGATGAATTGATAAAAACTTTGCCGTTGACTGCTATGCAATAATGGTGGGATTTGAATTTAAGATTATAGTAAAGGTTTGACTACACTTTGTCGAACCTTTATTTGTGTTTTGTACCTAGGCTTTTATTGGTATTTTTTTTAGTACGTTTTTTTTTGTGGATGTGATTATTGAAAATAACTAAAGAAAAAATTGTTTTGTTGTTTGGCGATATTTGATAAAGATAGATGTAAATTTTGTAATGAATAAAAATTGTAAAATTGCAATAATTAACCGGTTAAGAGTTCCGTCTTTTGGTTTGTGTCTAACCGCCATATTATGTAAGTTTGTGGACTAATAATTATATAAAACGTTGTATTTATGGGAAATTTGTGATAAAATCTATGTAAATTAGTTGTTGTAGGAGCATTTGTTATGATTGAGTTAGTTGACGTCAAAAAGGAAGATAGAGAACTGTTTTGGAATATTCATCAAAAGTATCTTTACGAAATGACAAATTACTATGATGACGTTATGGATCAAAAAGGCAATTATCAATACGGATACTTCGATTTGTATTTTACTGAAGAACAAAGAAAAGCCTATTTTATCTACGTTGATAAAAAATTGGTTGGTTTTGTTATGATAAATCCATATTCGTATATCGACGAACATCCGGATTACGTTATGGCTGAATTTACAGTTTTTCCGTCCTATCGTCAAAACCATATTGCTACAAAAGTTGCAGAAAAAATTTTTAATCAATACGGGGGTAGTTGGGAAGTTAAATACAACGAACGAAATATTCCTGCAAAATGTTTATGGAACAAGGTCTGTGCGAAGTATTGTCCGCAGAAAACGTCCCTTAATTCATTTGAAACCGTTTTGTCGTTTTCGACAAAGTGATATTGTCGACGTATAGTTGCCTACATTTTCTGTTTTTCGGTCGTGTGGCCTGTGATATTAACCGTGATAAACGGACTTGATATTTAAGATTAACAAAATAAATTTTGCTTGCTATAAGATCCTCACAAGTTTGAAAAATTCAATTTTGTAAGAAATGTGATAAGCGTACAATATGACTAAAAAATTAAACTAACAATCTTCATTTGCGGATAGTATATCAATGTTATTGTATTTAAAACTAAACCTTGTGGATAGTGCAATAATCATGTAACAATCAATCGAGTGCAAGCACTTGCTATTTTTGACAAAAAATGCTACAATCAAAGTAGTATTTTTTTAATGGGTATTTTGGTTTGTTTTAAATTGTAAGTGGCAGACCACTCCCAAAAGGATTATTCTAATGAGATTGAATAAATATTTAGCAGATTGCGGTGTCGGTAGCCGTCGTGCTTGTGATAAACTTATCGAAGAAGGCAAAGTAAAGGTTAACGACAAAGTTGCAAGCGTAACTACTCAAGTGGAAGATGGCGACAAAGTGTCGGTAAACGGTAAGCGTGTCGGTACGGGTAAAAAGTTAACGTATTTGATGTTGCACAAACCAAAGGGATGTGTAACTACCGTCACCGATGATCTTGGTAGAAAAACTGTTATGGATTTTGTTCAAGATATTCACAGTCGTGTTTATCCAGTGGGACGTCTTGACTACGATACTGAAGGTTTACTGTTGCTTACCAACGACGGCGATTTGGCAAATAAACTCACTCATCCAAGTAACGAAGTTCCCAAAACCTACGTTGCTCGCATTTCCGGAGAGTTATCACAAGCGGATGTTCGTCAGTTGGAAGCGGGTGTAATAGTGGACGGTAGGTCTACAGCCCCCGCCGTTGTAAAGGTTTTGCAGGGCGACGTGCATCATACTCGCGTAGAAATAACCATTCACGAAGGCAGAAACAGACAAGTCAAAAAGATGTTTGAAGCAGTTGGCAAAGAAGTGGAATTTTTGAAGCGTGTTGCCGTTGGCGAATTGCATCTTGGCGGTTTGCAACGTGGAAAATATCGTTTTTTGACGGAAAAAGAAATAAATTATCTAAAAAATTTGTAATATGAATATTTTACTTACAAACGACGATGGATACTTGAGTAGTGGTTTGATGCTTCTTACGGAGAAACTTTCAGCCTTGGGGCATAGCGTGTATGTTGTTGCGCCCGATGGTAATCGTTCTGCATGCTCTCACTCCGTTAATTTTTACAAAAAATTGCTTATACAAAAACTTGATAGTTACTGTGGCGCGGTATGTGCTTACATTTGCGAAGGTTCACCTGCCGATTGTGTAAAGTATGCTACAAGTTGCTTAAACGTTAAGTTCGATTTGCTTATTTCAGGACCAAACAATGGCGATAATTACGGTGATTCGGCTATGTGTTCCGGAACGGTCGCGGCTGCTGAAGAAGGGGTTGCGTGCGGTATCAACAGCATTGCTATTTCCCGCTCCGGCTACAACGTTGCTTTTAGTTCAGCAGTAGAATACGTTTGCCAAAATCTGCAAAGCCTTGCACAAATTGATATTCCATACACTTTGCTTAACATCAACGTGCCTAATTTGCCGTTGTGTGATATCAAAGGCGTGCGCGTAACTCGTCAATGTATGAAATCAAATTGGAATGACTATTTCGAGCCGACGGACGATCCGCAACGCTGGTTCCACACCGGTGATAGGGTAAAAATCGAAGGCGAAATAAACGACGTTACGCTTTGCGACGATGGTTATATCGTGATTGTTCCATTGACATTGGAGCGTACCAACTATTCGGCGATTGAAAAACTAAAGGGGTTGGAACAATGAAAATAGCCGTTATTGGCGGTGGACCTGCAGGGATGATGTCGGCGATAGTTGCTGCGGAAAATGGCGCGGACGTAACGTTGTTTGACCGAAACGAAAAGACTGGCAAAAAAATGTACATTACTGGTAAAGGTAGGTGTAATCTAACTAACGATTGTTCCGTGCGCGATTTTGTTGCCAACGTTGTTACTAATCCCAAATTTATTTTGGGAGCGCTCAACAAATTTACACCACAAGATACAATGGACTTTTGCCAAAGTAACGGATTGCAACTCAAGGTAGAACGTGGCAATCGTGTATTTCCTGCAAGTGATAAGTCAAGTGACGTTATAAAACTGTTTACTCAAAAACTTTTGCGAAATGGTGTAAAATTGTGTCTAAACGAGCAAATTTTGTCCGTAGAATATCGAGAAAACACCTTTTTATTAACTACTATTACAGACATATTATCTTTTGATAGGGTAATTATTGCTACCGGTGGCAAAAGTTACAGTGCGACGGGTAGTTACGGAGACGGTTACAAATTTGCAAAATCGCTTGGACACGACGTCTTACCCTTGCGACCTGCATTATGTCGTATTTTGTGCGATGATTGTAAAATATTGGAAGGCTTGACTCTAAAAAACGTACAAGCGTCGTTAGTGGATGCTAATGGTAAAACGCTTGCAAGTGAGTTTGGTGAAATGCTTTTTACCGACAACGGCGTTAGCGGTCCGGCTATTTTGAGTTTATCTTCGCGTATCAATAAATTGAATTTGAACGGTACAAAAATTGCTATTGATTTGAAGCCTGCATTGGACTATGAAAAACTTGATAGTCGCATTTTGCGTGATTTTTCCGAAAGAATGAACAAGGATTTTGTCAATGCATTGGAGCAACTACTTCCCGAAAGATTGCGTATGTTTGTAGCGCAAAAATCCGGGATCCCCTTTTATAAAAAGGTAAATCAAATAACGGTGCAGGAGCGTTTGCATCTTGTGGAAACGTTAAAGTGCTTAACTTTTTCCAACGTCAAACTGGACGATATTGAATTTGGTATTGTTACAAGTGGAGGCGTGGATGTAAAAGAAGTTTCTCCGTCCACAATGGAAAGTAAAATAGTTAGCGGACTATATTTTGCAGGTGAAGTATTAGACGTAGATGCATTGACGGGCGGCTTTAATATTCAAATTGCCATTTCTACCGGGTTTGTTGCCGGTACGAATGCGTCAAAGGAGTGGTGATATGGCTTGGATTAGAGGTGCCATTTGTGTCGAAAACACAGTAGAAAGCATCAAAAAGCAAACACTAAAACTTTTTGATGAAATTGTGCGTGTTAACAATTTGATTGAGACTGACGTGGAAGCAGTGTTCTTTACCATAACGAAAGATATCGACGTGTGCTATCCTGCAAAGTTTCTGCGCGAAAGTTATCCGCAACTTAAAAACGTTGCTTTTATGTGCACGCAAGAAATGAATGTTGTGGACTCATTGCCCCAATGTATCCGCATTTGTGTTGGTGTTACAGGGAAGAACCAAGCGAACGTTATACATTGTTATTTAGACGGGACGGAAAGTTTGCGACCTGATTTGCGATAGTTGGACGGAGAATTTTTGTAACCAATTTTTTACAATACTATTGTTGTCATAAGATTTTGCTTCGTATCATTTATCAATGGTGGTGTAATATGATTTTGCGATTTTTAGCAAGCATAGTTAAATATATTGTTCGTTTATTTTTTCCTTGCAAGGTATACGGCAATCATAAACGCGAAAAGAAAGCATGTCTGTATTTTGGCAATCATCTTTCCGGATGGGACTCCTTGCTGTTTTATATGTGGACGCGTGGCGAAATGCCCTGCATTTTGTATAAGAAAGAGTTAGAGAAAATTTGGCCGTTAAATTGGATTTTTCGCTGTTTTAGAGCTATTCCTGTCAAGCGTGGTGATGCCGATATTAACTCTGTAAAGATTACGTTGGAACGTCTTGACCAAGGGCACAACGTGTTTATTCTTCCGGAAGGGCATCGTAACACGGCTCATAATAGTTTGCAACCATTTAGAAAGGGGGCGGCGCTTTACGCATTAAAATCTAAAGCCCCCATTCGTTTATTTTACATTTGGGAAAAGACCAAGATGTTTCGTAAAAACTACATTATTATGGGTGACGAAATAACTCTCGACCAATTTTATGATAAGCCGATCACAAAAGCACTTTTGCAAGAAATAACCGACTATTTGTATACGGAAATTGATAAACTTCGCAAACAACTCAATGCCATTATGATTAAAAAAGGTAAAAATCACCGCAAATATACAAAGAAAGAACTTCAATGCTTGCATAATGAATATGGTGATACCGCTGATAAAATGATTGCTAACACCTTTGTGTTGGATACTGACGATATAAATAGTGCGAGTATACAACCCGTTGTCTTAGAAAAATTATAATCCAAAATCGTGAGCTTTAAAATTTTGTGAGGCGACAAGTATCAAAGTGTAGTTGCAATCAAAAATTAACGTCGCAATTGTGGTAAACTATTGTAAAGAGAAAATAAGAAGATTTGCAACAAAAGGAAATTGAATGAAATTTTTGTTACCCAAAAATATCGGTTTTTGTCGTGGCGTTCAAAGTGCGATAGACAAAGCGTTGCAAGTGCAAGGCGAGGCGTATTGTCTTGGGGATATCGTCCACAACAAAAGCGTTATAGAGCGTTTGTGCAAACGTGGCATAAAGATAGTGCAAAACGTGTGTGATGTTCCGCAAGGCGCAACGCTGATAATTCGTGCGCATGGCGTTCCACCTACCGTCTACAGACAAGCGAGGGCTCGCAACTTAACGGTAGTAGATGCGACCTGTCCGTCGGTGCGTGCAATCCAACAAAAGGCGCAAAAGTATTATAATGACGGTTATCAAATTGTGTTGGTTGGTGATGCTGCTCATCCGGAGATAATAGGTGTAAACGGGTGGTGCAATAACGGTGCGTTGATTTTTGACGGAAAGAGCATTTTGGACGTAAAAGGGCACGAAAAGGTGCTTGTTATGTTCCAAACCACCTTTGATACGCAATTTTTTGAAAAAAGTTTAAAAAATATTTTAACAGATGGCGTTAAAACGCTTGAAATATTTAATACAATTTGTTATACTACTACGGAAAGGCAATATTATGCCCAAATTCTGTCCAAACAAAGTGATTTGGCAATTGTTGTGGGAGATACAAACAGTTCTAACACAAAACGCTTGTTTGAGATCGCATCGCAAAATTGCAAAACGATTTTGACGGACGGAGACGTGTCAGAAATTGCTTTCGATAATAATACACGAAACGTATGTTTCATTTCAGGCGCATC
>CAYOKR010000002.1:0-51229 GCA_964404625.1 uncultured Oscillospiraceae bacterium
CTCGGTCGGCTATGAGTTTTCTGTTGACTTCAGTAACCTCATGCGTCAGTCCTTACTTCGCAGCTTATCTATTCTACCACCAAACACAATAGGTGTCAAACATTTTTACACAACATTTTTGCCTTTAATAAAAATTTTATCAATTATTTTTTCATTTTTGAAATATATCAATTTTACACCACCATTTGGTCGCACATTACAATAAATAGCGAGAAAAACGGCTTTTGCAAACGCTTGTTGAAATACAATGCTAGTTAAAAAGACTGCAACTAAAGAAGTTACAGTCTTTTTGTTAAATTAACTAAGCAATATTCACATTGTTATATACAACAAGAAAAACAATACCCACAAGCAAATATACCAAACCTATCCACAAAATATATCTAAACTCTGCGCGATTTTTTGCTTTAGCCTGCTTGTACTCGTACAAGTCTTTGTACTTAAGTTTGTTTGGATCTTTAAACATTATGCCAAAAGCTTGTCTAACTCCAAAGAATAATCCGTCGTAAGCACCTTTATTAGAGCAGAAGAGCAATCCTGCCACGCAACAACAAATAACGCCAGTGATACAAAAACTATCGCAAAGAATGTGAAATACCCACGCGGTAGCGTTAAGATCAACAGTATTGTTTGTTGCATCGTATTTTCCAAAAAGCCCCTTGCTAAACAGCACCACAACAAGCATTCCTATCGACACAGCGATAGCAATCAAATATCTTTTTACGACAACGGATTTTGATGCCTTTTCATCAACAACCACACGCGAATCGTCCGAGGGAAGATTTGTCATTATTACCTTCTTTACGTCAGTTGTGCAAACAACAAAACGATAAATTATTTTTTAAGTTCTTGTTGATACTTTTCGAATTCTACGTCGTTGCACATAACGAAGTGTCCGGGCGCAACTTCTCTAAAACTGGGTGCTTGAGTTGTATAGTCATGCTCAGCAATAGGATTGTAAGTAATTCTCTTGCGTTGCTTTTCATAAATGGGATCCGGCAACGGAATAGCAGAAAGCAAACTTCTTGTGTACGGGTGCAACGGATGCGCAAATAATTCTTCGCTGGTTGCAAGTTCCACCATGTTACCAAAGTACATAACACCGATACGATCAGAGAAGTACTTAACTACCGACAAGTCGTGAGCTATAAACAAAATAGTCAAGCCAAGTTGATCACGCAAATCGTTAAGAAGGTTAATAACTTGCGCTTGAATAGAAACATCCAAAGCAGAAATAGGTTCGTCTGCGATGATGAGTTCCGGATCCATGATGATTGCACGCGCAACACCGATACGTTGACGTTGACCACCGGAAAATTCGTGAGGATAACGATCGGCGTGCTCACGCACCAAGGAAACTTGTTCCAAAGCCTTATACACTTGTTCACGAATATAAGCCTTATCCTTTACACCTTTGATAATCAAACCTTCGGAAATAATTTCCGCAACAGTCATACGCGGATCGAGAGATGCAATAGGATCTTGGAAAATCATTTGGATTTTATTGACAATACGATCCTTAGAAGCAACACGAATTTCTTCTTTCATCTTGCACTTTAAATCTTCAACTTCTTCGTCGGATGTTGCAGAAGAAATACACGTATCATATCTTTCACGAATTTGCTTTACCTGTTCGGCAGCGTACATTTTATTGCAATACTTATGATCGCGCCTTGCTTCCTTGATAAGTTGACGTTGTTTTTCGATTTCTTCACGCAATTGTGCATTTACTTTAGCAATCTGCTCTGCACTATCAGGAGCGCCGGATGCCTTGATTTCGGCAATTTTTGCACTTGCATCTTTACGCGCCTTTTTGATTGCATCCTTGTAAGAACGCAAACCTGCGCCAATACGAACGCCCTTAAAGTAAATGTTACCGCTGGTTATATCATACAATCTAATGATAGAACGACCGGTAGTTGTTTTTCCGCAACCGGATTCACCAACCAAACCGAAAACTTCGCCTTTGTAGATTTCGAAACTTACATTATTTACCGCCTTAAGTTCTCTACCCGGACCAAGACTAAAGTACTGGCAAAGGTTTTCAACTTTCAACAAAACATTGTCATTTTCAATTTTAGCCATTGTTTGTACCTCCACGTTTCTTCATGCGCTCGATACGATCTGTAACAATCTTTGGGGGATCGATATGAGGTGCATCGGGATGCAACAACCAAGTTGCCGCATAGTGACCTTCGGAAATCTCGAACAATGGTGGTTGCTCTTCGAAGTCTATCTCCAAAGCGTACTTGTTTCTTTCCGCAAAAGCATCGCCTTTGGGCGGATAAATCATGTTAGGCGGAGTACCGACGATACTTTCAAGCTTTTCGTTAGTATCAAGGTCGGGCATAGAAGACAACAACGCCCAAGTGTACGGATGACGAGGATCGTAGAAAATGTCGTAAGCCGAACCATACTCCACAATTTTGCCTGCATACATAACGGCAATTCTATCTGCCATGTTTGCAACAACGCCCAAATCGTGAGTAATGAATATAACCGATAGGTTACGTTCTGCCTTAATACGGTTGATAAGTTCCAAAATTTGCGATTGAATGGTAACGTCCAATGCCGTCGTAGGTTCGTCACAAATCAAAATATCGGGGTTTGCTGCAAGCGCAATAGCAATAACGATACGTTGACGCATACCACCGGAAAATTCGAACGGATATTGATTGTAACGAATTTCAGGTTCAGGAATACCAACTTCTTCGAGAAGTTTAAGCGCTTTTGCCTTTGCCATCTTTTTGGTTACTTTATAAACAACTGCAGATGCTTGTTCTTTGAGATAATCAATCAATGCAGTCATTTGTTCGGTACCATTAAAGCTCGGATCGTTTTCGATATCATTGCGGTAACTTGCACGCAAGTTGTGAATTACGGCACGAATGTTTTTACGAGCCAATTCCAAATCTACAAGAGCAGGAGGAACAACCTTCCATTCTATATTTTTGCCCTTCGCAATAAGCGCATCACGTTTTGCAGTTTGTTTGTCAAAACGCGATTGTTCTTTAGGATTCTTTTTAACGCCGATAAAGTACTTATTCAACGCATCTTTAATGCTGGATGCGAAGGTGTGCTCTACGGAATTTTTTACCACTTGCAAATGATCAATCGCATCGTTTACCGCTTTAATCATATCGTCTACAAGCGCATAAGTTACCTTTTTGTCAAGAGTTTCTTGACGGAAGAATTCCAAAAATTCATCCGTTTTTACGAGCAACGCTTTTTTCGCTTCAATGCTCTTGTTGTGACTGTAAACAATCGCTTTTGCACCATCTTCGATAAATGAAAGCATAAACTCGTCGTCAAGATACTTACGAGTCATTGCAGTCAACTCTTCAATAGGCATATCGTCGACGTTTGCATTGGGATTTTTCATCATGTAGAATCCCAACGTAAAGTAGTTTGGCTTTTGGCGTTTGCTTGCCTTTTCCAAAATTGTAGAAAGTTCAGTCAACGCCTTTACACATTCGTCGGAAAACGCTTTAGTCTTAGGCAATTTAAGTTCGTTATTAAGTGTTGCAATAACGTTTTGCAACGCTTCGTCTGCAACAACAATATCAGGATGGTAGGTCGTCGGGATACGTTTAATAAATCCCTTTATAACCTTTTTAACTTCGATAGGTTGCTTTTTGGACTGCAAAAACAGTTGGTTATCTACGTCAAGTTGCAACTCTACCGTTGCACAATAAATTTCGTTGTACGCACTTTCCAATTTTGTACTGTTAATACAGAATTTATCAAATAATTGACATTCTTGCTTGTTATTTTCAATTTCCGCAGGGTTATCGGCATCACCAATATCCATAAACTTGTTTAATAAATGCAATTTCGAGTTAAAGTTGCGACGAGCGTTGTGACGACCGGAACTACTCTTAAGCAACATCGCCTCCGTCAACTGCGTACCCACCTTCATGATGGGGTTCAAACTGGACATAGGGTCCTGGAAAATCATAGCGATTTTATCGCCACGAATCTTGTGGAACTCTTCTTCGGGGATTTTAAGCAAGTCTTTGCCGTCGTAGATGATTTCGCCACCTTCGACGATTGCGTTACCAGCCAAAATACCGATAATTGCTCTGTTTGTTACCGATTTACCGGAGCCGGATTCACCAACGATGGCAAGTGTTTCGCCCTTGTATAGGTCAAAACTGATATCGCGCACAGCCTGAACCTTACCATTAGACGTACGGAAAGATATAATTAAATCTTTAACTTCAAGTTTCTTTTCCATAATTATTCCTCCGTACCGCGAAGTGATGGGTTGAACGCATCACGCAAACCGTTACCAAACAAGTTGAAAGAGATTTCCAACAAAGCAATAAAGATTGCCGGGAAAAGCACAACGTGAGGAGCACTCGTCATAACCTTTTGTCCTGCGGAAAGCATACTACCAACAGAAGATAACGTAGAGCTATCCAAATTAATTATGCCCAAGTAAGAAAGCGATGTTTCACTAAAGATAACTCCGGGGATTACCAAAATTGTACCAGTGATAAGTGTTCCCAACGTATTGGGGAATATGTGTTTCCAAATGATACGACTGTCTTTTGAACCAAGCGTTCTAGCCGCCAAAACGTACTCTTGATTCTTGAAACGATAAAACTGCATACGCACTCTGCTCGCCATACCAATCCACCCCGTCAATATAAATGCATAAATCAACGAGCCCACGACACCAACCTTGTGCGCCAAGTGCAATTGGAATAATACCGTTACAACAGTAAACGGAATGCCGCTCAAGATATCGGAAATTCTTTCCATGATCATGTCGGTAATACCACCGTAGTAACCTTCGATTGCTCCGTAAATTGTACCGATCGTCAAGTTGATTGCGGAAACGATAATTGCAAGCAAGAAACTAAATCGTGCACCACTTGCCAAGCGAGAAAAAATGTCGTAGCCATTACTATCTGATCCGAAAGCAAAAGACGGTTCATAGCCAAACTTATATTGGAAGTAGTTATAAGCGCCGACCCTTACCGAATAATTTTCGCTGCCTTCCGCACCGGTAACGGTAGCATAAGCCCAACCATTTTCACCATTGCTTGCAGGGTCATTAGCCAAACGAATGCTGTGATATCCATCATCGGCACCTTCTGCAAGAACAACGTAGTCAGGTTGAAGATTGCCCTGCGAATCCAATTCAGGATCGCCCTTTTGATTACACTTAAACCAATAACTTGGTTCTGTTTGGCTAAGAGTATTGGAGGAGTTTACAACAGGCAAAATTACTTGAATACCACTTTCATCTTGCCAAGCTTGGATTGCCTCATATTGCTCCTTTGTTAAAACTTTTGTAACAACACCCAAAGCATAGTATTGATCTATACGAACCTTGTAAACAGTCTTGCCGGCAAGCAACGCATCACTTGTCGCCGAACTTTCTGTCTTTTTTACTATAGGATCGTGTCCCGTTTCAATCGCAATACCTTGATAACGATAAAGCTGACGTTTAGTTAATTCCTTCGTCGTCGTACCGCCCCAAAATCCTGATCCGGCGAAGATAGACAATCGCGGCGAAAGTTCTTTGTAATGAATTAGGTCTGTGTCCGTTTGATACGCATCAACATAGTTGGACCGTATCAAAAACGGACCAACCAATGCGTAAACGACTAAAAGTAAAATGATTATTGCCGCTATCACCGAAGATTTGTTCTTACGGAAGCGATTGAAAGCATCTTGCAAATAACCAACAGGCTTCGTATCAATTTTACTATCATGGGTTATATCTCGTCCTTTTGCAAGAGCAAATTTTTCAGCGGGTATGGATTTGTATTTTTCAAATTGATTATTATTCATAACTATCTTGCCCCCATTCTAATTCTCGGGTCAATAATACCATAGCTAATATCAACGATTATTCCGGCAGCCAACCCAATCAAAGTATAAAAGCCCGTTAATAGCATAAAGAAATTGTAGTCGGGATATGGTTTAGACTGAATAGAATTGATGTACAATTGCCCAACACCGGGAATAGAAAACATTTGCTCGATAATAAGTGAACCGCTCATAATAGAAACAAATTCTCCTAAAATCATCGGGAAAATAACAACCATCGCATTTTTCAAAGCATGGCGTACCACCGCTTGCGTTTTAGACAGCCCCTTTGTGCGTGCCAACAACATAAATTCGCAAGTTAGCACCTCGGTAAGTTCCGCACGTGTATAACGAGCAAAACCGGCAATCGTACCGAACGACAAAGACAGGATTGCAGGAATAGCCGAACTAATAAAAGTCCAACTCCAAGCTCCATTTGTAGCATCGGCTGTTGGAGACGTCCATCCAAGCTTAAAGTACAAAACATATTGCACTAAAAAAGCGTAAATAAACGACGGCACCGATACAAAAATCATAACACCGGTAGAAATAACGTAGTCTTGCCACTTGTTTTTCTTTAGAGCAGCAAAAATGCCAAGCGCCAAACCTATGGGTATAGATATCAATATCGCCCAGAGATTGGTAGATACAGTAAACGGCACTTTTTGCGCAAATACTTCCCAGACGTCCGACCCGATATATAGCACCTCACTCGCGCCAAAATATCCTCGAATTATTCCGCCATAGCCTTTTTTAACATAGTCCACACCTTCCGGAATTTTTGACTCGTCAAAAACCACCTTAACTTGCATTCCATCTGTAGAAGCTTGTTGATACTCGTAACCAGTTCTGCCAAAGAAATATATAAAATATTGTTCTTGCCATGGCTTACCGTACCCCAACATTTCACGACGCATTTGCATCAATTCTTCGTCTTTGCCGAATTTTGGTTCTTCGTCAAAAGGAAGCAACTTGATAAAAAAGAAACACATCGTAAAAATGATCAAAAATGTTAGTAGCATCAAGCCTATTCTTTTCAGGATGTACTTGAATAGATACATAGCAAACTCCTTAAATTTATTTTTTTCTTAAAAAGGACATTTTCAACAAAAAAATAAATTTTCTTCTTAATACACATAATGCGTAGCATACGCTAAAGCGCATGCTACGCTTATGTCTTGTGTTAAATTAACACGTAATAACGGTTAAAGACTTATTTGTAGTTCAAAACACCCTTTTGACTCTTTACATATTTAGCCCAATCGTAGTCGTCCATTGTGTAAGTGTAGTATTCAACACCACCTCGACCAAGACCAAGGATGTATTCTTCTGTCTTATAGTTAATTCTCATGCCCTTCAATGAAGCAGTGGAGTCTGTCATCAACGGAATGATATTACTCAAAGACAAAACTTTTTCTTCGCAGACGGCCAAGATCTTAACACGAGTAGAAGCGTCATCACTTGCACCGGCAGAAATAGAAACGGTCTCGCCAGTAGGATTACCATCGGTTCCGATAACTTTTGCAGTAATCTTATCGCCTTGCAAACATTCGCTAACCCACGAATAAAGGCTTGCACGTAGAGTTTTTCCACCGATTTCAATATCTAAATTGATTGTTGTCTTATCTGTAAATTTGTCATATTGCAAGCTACCTGTAAAGCAATCCATCATTGCATACGGATTAAACATAGATCCGCCGTAGCCAACACCGAACAGCAAATCTACGCTACCCTTACGCAGGTACTCACCGAAACTGGAAGAACCGAGTTCTTGGCTTTCTACAAAGGTCAAATGGCCTTCAAACTTAGAACCTTTTACTGCATTAATCCAATTGGTTTGGAGATATTGCGAACCTTTTATGTAGAAGTTTGCACTCTTAGAAGGCATACCTATCAAGATTTGAAGTTCCCAATTATCCTTTTCAGGATCGATACCTGCTTCTGTAAACAAGCCATCCGCTACAGCCTTATCGTATGCTTTGTTAAACAACGCTGTAGCACCTGTAGGATCGTAGCCAGTGATGGATGCAATGGCTTCGTCTCTTGTAGCGTACTTCTTACCTTCGCCCCATTGGTCCGCAAGTCCCCAGAAACTTAAGATTGCATCCTTTGCGTCGTTGGTTTCACGATAAGACGAACCACTATCGGGGTCAGCCACAATCATGCTTGACAACAACGCCTTTGCAACGCCGGATGTCGGGGACAATACAAGGTTAAACTTCGCTCTATCGAGAGAGTAGCTTAATGCTTGACGGAATTCTTGAATATCCAAAATTGTTTTGATGACCTTATTACCTGTATTAACAGGGTCGGCACTAGCTTGAGCTTTAGCGAGATTGTCGTGATCCGGATTCATTGCCAAATACCAAGTAGATTCACTATCTGTATAGTACAAGTAGTCACTATTGATATAGTCTTCCATATCTTCAGCACGCAATCCGTAGCTATCAAGTTCGCCCTTTAAGAACATTTCCAAACGAGTAGCATCATCTTTAACAACGGTGTACACGATATCTGTTGTTTGATATTTACCTTCTGCGCCTTCTTCGGAATAACCATGCCAGTATTCGTTCTTTTCAAGTCTCATCGAATTATCACGCACATAACTTGTAAGTTTATAAGGACCGAAACCTACATACGTGTCAACAGATGTACCATAGCTATTAGTGTAAACTCCGCTTGATGTATCAATACAATCTTTGTATGTAGCCGGATGAACAAGGAAGAAGCTTGTGCAGAGTTCATAACGAAGATAGAAGTTCAATTCCATCGGGTTTTTAAGAACAATTACCAATTCGTATGGGCTTGCAGCGAAGAAGCCGACCTTTTCCCACGAATATGTTTCGTAATTCATACCCCAGAATGCCATTTCTTCCCATTCTACGTATGCGTAGTTAATATCGCCGTCAACACCAACGAAGTTTTCATTAGCTTCGCATTTTTCAGCATATTCTTCTACATTACCACAGTCATGCAATATAGCAACACAATCTTGCAAGTTTTTGAGCAATTCTGCAGTAAGTTTAACATAACCGTCTTTGTCAGCAGCTGCTTCCAACGGATCATAGCTTGGACTAACGTATTTTACACTACATCCAGCCCATTCTTCTACAATATTACCATCTTTGTCAAGGTAAACATAAGCTGTACCTGCTTCGTTGACGTAACGTTGTTGAAGAAGGTTTCCTTCCAAATCGTAGAACAAGTAGTCGCCTGCAGTTTCGTCTTTCTCAAGAGATCTTGTCAAAATCCATTCGCCGGTTGTACTACTAAATACCTTTGCTCTACCCGTCTCTTCGGCCATAACGCAACCTGTAGCAAGGTAACCAGAATTTGCATACTTAGCCAAACCGTAATCGCCCCAGTTACCACCGTCATTAATGTTCAAAACGGCATCTTTGCCTTCGTATTGCAAAACACCGTTTGCGTCAGCGACGAAATCATCAGGATCTACATATTCTTCGCTACCATAATTTTCTGAAACGAATTCACTATAGTCGTATGAACCTTGTTTTACATAATTTTCGGCGCCCAAAATCTTAAGATCACCGGATTTATAAACGTTGTCTGCACGGAAGTTTTTAGCTTCAGGAGCAAGCAAAAGTTTCATTGAATCTTCGAAAGTTGTAGCGTCAATAGGATCGCCGTTATCGAACTTTAGCGTTTGTTTTAGAGCGATTTTGTACGCTTTGTTTTCCGTCTCACTATAGCCGAAACGAGCAGCATACTCACTAGTAACATCAACAGGGTCGCTTGCAGCCATGCTTGGAACAATTGTGTAACCTGCGTTAGGATTGTTGATATCCTTATAGTCGAAGGTATACAATGCATCGGACGAGTAATCCAAAACGTATGTAGCACTGTTAGATTCATAGGTGTGGACATTCCATGCTGTAGGAAGGTCGCTTGGACCCATACGATAGGAATATTTGCCGATCAAAGATTTATCAATCTTGTTGCATGCAGCAAGAGTGCAAACTGCCGACAATATCAACACCAACGAAAGAACAACAGACACTATTCTGCTTGTCTTTTTCATTTTTGTTTTCCTCCATAATTTTTTGATTTCATATATTGTACCGCGGAAAACGGTTACAATTGGATTGGAGAGAGTTTCCCTGAAAAAGAAACTATCTTTTTTTGTTTGGCGGGTACAACTCCCGATTTGCTTTGTTTGTGGTAGCAAAATACCACTTGTGTTATACAATAGTTTTTGCACGACTTTTGTATTGGCGGATTGCTACTTTGTTATTTGCGCCACCAAACTTGTGTTTGGTTTGTGCGTAAACAACGTTACGGTTTTTGTCCGCTTTGTTTAGATTGTGCAATCTGCCGAATATCTAATCGGCACGCCGTCGCCACTTTGCTAACACTTAACTGTTTTGCTTTAAAAATAAAAAATCTCGAAAGCGCACAGCAAAAGAATAATTCCAACAGAATAGAATAGTCCTTTAGCCCACAGTTTCGAGTATTCATCGCAAAAATATTCATTTAATCGCTAACTAAATACAACCTCTGGAGAATCTTCGGAGCCGTTTTACCTTGGCGAATTAACTATTCCCTGTTGTTAATGGTGATATTTTACTATAATTTAAGGGTGGTGTCAACTAAATAACTCAGTTTTTACTATTTTTTTTGCATTTTTTTAAATTATTTTTAAGTTTTGCCCCTTTTTTGCGATACAACCGGCAAAGAATAACAGCATTGTGTTATTTTTGCCAGAAATTAGGCATTATATTGCCAACAAACAGCCAAAAATACTTGCAACGACGTCTAAAACGGTGGCAATGCTTATGCTAACCGCACCACTTTTGCTAAACGATACAATAATTTTACAATATGAATAATCCTTGCGAATTGTTCATACAATTTTACAAAACTATACGGGAGATTTTTATGAAGAGATTTTTGTGTTGTCTTTGCGTTTTGTGTGTGGTTGCGGGACTGTTTGCCTTTGCGGGATGTTCGCCGTCCAAAATGCAACAGGCAATCGACAGTGGCAACATTTATGATATCGTTGCGTCCTACGATGCGGAACATCACATTGTTAGCGCCACACAAACAGTCACGTTTACCAACAACAGCGAAAACACGTTTAGCGCGGTAAAATTTCACATTTATGCCAATGCTTATCGCGAAGATGCACAAAACTGCATTGTGCCTGCAAAATACAAATCGCTTGCCTATCCCAATGGTGAGAGTTACGGTCAAATAGATTTTGACACGGTAAAAGTGGACGGAGTACCGGTTGCGTACGTTATCGAGGGGACGGATATGGACATTTTGAGCGTACCGACGGCGGAACTATATCCCGACGATAGTGTTACTATCGAAATGACCTACCAAATTCAACTTGCAAACATCCACCACCGCTTAGGCTACACCGATAATGCCGTACATCTTGGCAATTGGTACCCCGTGTTATGCGTGGTACAGAACAATCAATTTGTAACGTCACCCTACTACAACGTGGGCGATCCGTTTGTTAGCGATGTTGCCAACTACAACGTAAAAATAATGCTACCAGCCGACTACGTTGTGGCATCCACCGGCAATATGACGGACGCAATCAACGGCGAAGACGGTATTACCTACTGCTACACTGCCAATGCGGTGCGCGATTTTGCCATTATGTCGTCGCCAAAATACAAAAAATTATCTAAAACAGTAGGCGACGCTACCGTTAGTTACTACTATTTTGCCGATGCCGAACCGGAAAAATCTTTTACAACGGCGGTTGAAAGTTTTGAGTATTTTAGTAAAAATATCGGCGAATACCCCTACGATAACTACTCCGTTTGCGAAACGGATTTTTGCTACGGTGGTATGGAATACCCCAACGTGGTGATGGTTGCGAGCAAATCACAGGCGTATCAACAAGCAATAGCACACGAAACGGCACACCAATGGTTCTACGGCGTGGTTGGTAACGACCAAATTGCCAACGCATGGCAGGACGAAGGCTTAGCGGAGTTTTTAACCTATCTATACATGGACGAAAGCGGAGCAGAAACGTTATCGAAAAACATTCTTGCCAACACAAAAACCTACACCACCTACGTTGACGTACTCAATCATTTCTATACCGACGTGGAACGCAATTTCAAAAGCATTGCAGACTACAAAAACGACGGCGAATACGTTATTATGATGTACGTTAAAGGAAGTTTGCTGTTTAACACCCTGTACGAAAGCTTGGGCGAACAAAAATTTTGGAAAAGTCTCACAAACTACTACCAAACGGCGCAGTTTTCCATTGCATCGCCCACAGTGATGAGCGAGTGCTTTGCAAACGTAGGTGGTAGCCAAGTGGCAAATATCTTTACGACCTTTACGGAAGGCAAAGAAATTATCGGTCAAATGCGCGATTGACCAAGATATTGGCAAAAAACAATCAAATTGATAAATTTTGAAAAACAAAATAAGATTTTAACCAAACGCAAGATTTTGATTTGCAAACAACGTAAAACCAATACGATATTTCGATATATAATCGTCTACACAAGGGATGCCGCCAAACGGCATCCCTTTTTATTATTGCACGAAAAAAAATATGTCACCTATACGTAATAGACGTTAGACAATATGGTTAGCGCAAAACTCCAAACATGCTAATTAAAAACAGTTTGCAATAATCAATCCAACGTTGAGCGATAACGTTAACGTTCACCCAAAAGTTGTCTATCCTTTGTTTCCACATTTTTAGTCCTATCATAAAATTAGCTCCGTTGAGTGATAATGTTGCGGTGCACATAATTAATGATATTTTTCAATATATTATATATAATTCATATATTAAGTGGTATTGATTTGTTCAAAAATTTGCAAATTAAGTTTGTTTGTCGAATTGTGCAACTTCTTTTTTGCGTCACAAAACGTTATTTTGGCAAGTAAAACAATAATTTGTAAAACCGTCTTGAAAAATCGTCGGTTTTGTGGTAAAATAACGGCATAAAGGGGTGAAATATATGCGAATTTTTGTAGCATTGGAAATTCCGCAACGCACAAAGGACAATTTATCACGCTCGGCGGAGCAATTCAAACAGTTTGCAACCACAGGAACTTTTGTTACAACGCAAAACTATCACATCACGTTGCACTTTTTGGGCGAAGTTGCCGAAAGCGACCTGATGTACGTGCAAAACGCAATGGACGGTATAAAAGATATGCTCGCACCAACGCTTTCGTTGTTTCAATTTGTAACTCTGCGCGGAAGTGACGCCACTGTGGCAAAACTGCGTAACTGCTCTGTGCTTACCGAACTGCACGAAAAACTCGGCGAAAAGTTGGAGCACAACGGTTTTACCGTGGAACATCGTGCGTATCGTCCGCATATCACCATTTGCAGACGTGCAAAATTCACATTGCCTTTTACCGAAGTTACCAAAAACGTCGACGTGTTTAATGCGCCGTTTGTGGCAAACAGAGTGGTTTTATACCAAAGCGTGTTAACAAAGGACGGTCCCACCTACGAACCCTTGTACGCAATCGAACTTAGAAAAGAATAACGTTTGTTTCTAAAACACAATTTGTAATATTTGAAGTTACAAGTTGTGTTTTTTTTGTTTACACCACTTTTTATTGACGACCATTTGCACAATAAACACCTTTCAATACACCATCTTTTTGCAAAAAAAATCTTTGCAAAGCATTAACGCAAAGAACGTCAAAGCAAAGGCATTTTTGATACGTTTTACCATCAAATCACGAGCAAAATACAAAAAAATGCAAAAAAAGTATCTTTATTATTGCAATAATTTACCAAAGTTTTACGTTATTTAGATAGGATGGACGACAACGAGAGTTTCTCGCCCGAATAAATCTAAACTTAAAATAGAGAGGTAGAATTATGAAAAAATTAACTTCAATACTTATCGCACTAATGCTTGTTGTCGGTGCACTTTGCGCATTGACCGCTTGCGACACCGCCAACAATGGTAAATCCACTCCTACAACGGTTATGAACGTATCACTGAACCCCGAAGTTGAGTTTGTGTTGGACGGCAAAGGAAAGGTGCTTTCCGTAAACGCTCTCAACGAAGACGGTAACTTGATTATTACCGCATCGCTTAAAGAAAAGGACGGCGAAACAACCGACGAAAGCGATTTTGTAGGACAAACCGCCGAAGAAGCAGCCGAATTGTTTGTACAAATTTCTCACGAAATGGGATTTTTGGTAAGCGGTAACGTTGGTATCACAAATAACGACGTTAACATTTCCATCTCCGGCGAAGTTAAATCTAACGGTGAAGTCAAGGCGGAGGTAGAAAAACTTTACAACGACGTTAAAACAACCGTAGAAGAGTACTTCACGGAAGAAAACATCAAAGCAAAAGTTGGTGAATTGCAAGTAATTGTGCAAAAAGAATTGCAAGAACTTGTTGCACAAGCACAACCTTACGTTGATGCGACCGCACTTTCCACAATGGAATTGATTGAGCAATTGTACGAATCGCGCAAAGAAACGGCAGATATGTACTCACAAGAACTCAAAAATGCTTACTACAGTGCAAAAGAAGCCGCTATGGACACAGCGAAAGTGGAAGCGTTGAGAAAAAAAAGCAGTGCTTTAGTACAAAAAGCGACACAAGATCTCACAGATGAATACACTAAATATATAAACACACTTGAGCAAGTACGCCTTGACAATCTTGTCTCACCTGACAGTGCATACCAGCAAGCACTAGCAACGTTCCGCGAAAAGAAAATTGAATTCTTGCAAAAACGTCAAGAACTTGCAGAAAGCGAAGTACAACTAACGGAAGAACAAATTGCCGCTTTGAATGCATTGCAAACCGCAGTTGAAAATGCAGAAACTGCACTTATAGGTTTGGGCGAAACTGCGAACGGACTTGTAGATACCGCAAAAAGTTTTGCAGAAAAAGGTTACAATACTGTAATAAGCCTAATTAAAACTTTGGATGAAAAGTTTAACGAACATTTGGAAGAAATTGAAGCCTTCCAACAAGAAGATTTGGCTAAATTTACAGCAGACTTCGAAAAGAATTACGCCGATGCAGTTGAACAAGCAAAAGCGGATTGGAAAGCAATGAAAGACAGTTTGCAACAAAAACAAGACCAACAAGGCACAATCGAACAATAAGCAAGAAACGTTGTTTCTTAATCAAAAATATTTTTTCTTCTTAAATTAAAAAGGAAGTCGAGATTGTTTCTCGACTTCCTTTTGTATTATATGCCAAATATTGAAACAACATTTTTTGCAAATACAGAAAACGCCACTATCATCCACATCAAAAAAGCATCAGTTTAACAAAATCCGTTCGTCTTACGAGGCATTAACGTTTATTGTTATTGTATAAATGATTTTTCGCACCAAAAATGCACTATCATTAAAAATAGTGCATTTAGAAATATAGTTTTATGTTATGTAACCAATAACAACAGCCTGTGAAAAAGAAAAATTCCTCAACAACAGCAACATTTGTCTGCCGATACGTCACAAACTGCAGTGCCTAAGACTTACGCTTTGATATCGTCAACATCAACAACGTAACTTACGTTATCAACGGCAAACATCATGTTGGCAAGGGTATCTTTGTCGGCGTTGATACGTTCTTCAAAAATAAGCCATCTGCCTTCCGTTGCGTCGGTGCTGGGCATTGCCAAAATGATAGCAACATAAGTGCAAATTTTTAGGTCGCCTTCCAAATCGTCGTAAGCAACTTTATTGCCGTCTATCGACACGCTAACGATACCGTCGGTGTGGGTGATTGTGCAAAGTTTGCCAGTAAACGCCTTAAGGTAGTTGGATGCAGTGGTTAGAATTGCGTTGATTTTATCCTTGATAAGCAGACCAATCAAAGAGTTTTGTTCGATTGATTTACTCAAAGAGGAAATTGCACGTGCTTCCGCAGCGGCGGCGGTTGCTCTAATGCGTGCACTGCTTGCCGCAACATACACCTCCATTTGCTTGTTACGCAATGTTTCCAACTGCGTTTGACGAGTTTGCAAAAGTGCAATGTCATTTGCCTTTTGTTCCACCTGTGCCGTAGTTACCACATCTGTCGGTTTGTCCTTCAAAATGGAATACAGGTTGTCGATTTTCTCCAAAAGAGAGGCTTTTGTGGTGTCGAACTCGGCAATTACACGGCGAATATCGTCGTATCTGCCATCGTCGTCGATAGCAACAACTTTGTCGATTTCCAACCCTTTAAGTTGCAAATCCAGTTGAAGTTCTTGATAAAGCTCGGCATACTCGGTATTTTTGGTATCGTACAACCATTGAGCTTTTTCTAATTCCAAACGTTTTTTGAACAGGTCCTTTTCCAACGACTGTCTTGCTTCGGCAAGCATTTGTTTTTCGCTTTCCACGTCGCCAAGTTCGTAACGGAAGTTGGAAATTGCCTTTTCGATATCTTCGCCACCGGCATAGCGTTTTGCTCTATCGTTAGCTTCGGCAATTTGGTTTTCGTTTACTTTGATTGTACGTGACGTTTCTACAATTTCCGCACGAACGTCCGTTAGACGCGACTCTATTGTTTCCATTTGGCGCGTTACCGATTTGTACTGTTCGTAAGCGGCAGAAAGTCTACTGCCGATATCGGTAAGTTCGTCCTTGATTTTGTCATTGGTGGAAACAATCATATCTATGGATGCTTTAGAGTCGTCCAACTGTGCTTGAGTTTCGTGCAGATATGTAAGGCGAGATTTTAGCGACGAAAGTTTGTCCTTTAACACTTCGGTGTAGCGTTTTAGTTCGGCAAGTTCCGTTTCGCTACGAACGGCATCTTGTTGAACGTCCAAAAGATACTTTGTACCATTGTTGGAATTTAGTGCTTTGATATAGTTAAATGCCACTTCGGAGTTATTTTGCGTTACAATTTCGTTGTAACGGTTGATGATATTTGCCTTTTCTTTAGACAAAGTTTCCATTTCGGCAGAGTTAATTTCAACGTGGCGTTTGATTTCCTTTATGGCGCCTTCCAACTGATATGCCCTTTCGTAAAGCAAATCACGGTCCATCAAGTAACCTTGTATTTCCTGATCCATTTGTGCGATTTCCGCGTCGTTAAAGCTTACCGTTACGGCAAACACACTGCTTGCGTCGTCGGAATACACCTTTTGACTATTCAAAAACACTTCGCGTTTGAACTCTTCTTGTTTGCGCAACATTGCCTTTTCGCGTTGCATTTCCAAATTGGACTTGGCTTGTTCCAACTGCATAATGCGGAATTTGTAGTCTTCCAAGGCGCGTTCCAAATTGCGCAATTTTTCCTGCAAGGATTGATTGATTGCTTCCAACTTGCCATATTTAGAATCCAACACTTGCAAAATTGTGTCCTTTGCTTTGATTGGGGTTACGGCAACGTCGATTTCCGCAACGGAGCGGAAACGCTTAACTTGCGTTACCAATGCGCTTTCGCGTTCGGCAATTTGACTTTCCTTTACGGCAATTTCGCCCTGAAGTTTTTCGATTTGAGCAGTAACTTCGTCGATTTTTACATCCACACGTACAGTTTCTAACAACTCGCCTACCGATTTTGCAGGAAGATCGAATCCGTCAAGATTTTGCTTGATTTCCGCAATGTTTTGCTCGATTGTGCGCAACTTGTTTGCACAAACGGTTTTTTCACCGATAAGACGTTGTTGTTTTTCGTTTAAAGAAAGCAATAATTCGTTAAGCGTTTTATTTTTTTCGTACAAAGACGCAATGTATTGCAATTCGTTGTTGATTGCTTCGATACGTGCACGTCTATCTTGAACGAGCGTAAATTGGTTTTGTTTCTCGGCAAGTTGTGCCACAACGTTATCTAACTCCGCCTGGACGCTTTCAATATCCAATGTAATTTGGTAACGACGTTTTTCGTTTTCCTTGCGTTGTTCGGCAATGGCGTTTAACGTACGGATTTTTGGCAAAAACGCTACCGATTGGTCACGCAGTTGCAATTGATCACGCATTATTTGAATTTCGTCCTGACGAGCGATAAGTTGATTGTACTTTTGTTGTGCGACATCCAAATCGTTTGCTATGCTTTGGTTAAGTGCGGATGCAACTTGCTTTGCTTTTAGTTCGCCAAGTTCCGCAGTTGCAAGCGCAATTTGTTGCGATACGTTTGCAAGTTCGTTGTTGATTTGGTCGATTTGCTCGGCAGAAACGGTTGCAGGGGCATTGCTGTAGGCACGAACCTTGTCTATTGCACTTTGTTGCAACGACTTTGCTTGAGCAGAAGATTCTTCCACGAGTTGCTTCACTTCCACAAGCATTTTTATTTGGTCAAATGCAAACAAATTACCGTGAAAGTTATCTACGGCAATATTATTAACGTAGTCCACACGAAGCATATCGGCAAGTTGCTCGTTCAATATTTGTTCGATATATTGCACTGCTTTGGTGCGTGCAACCACTTGCCAATGTCCGTCTACACGTTTTTTGAGCACAGTACGTGTGGTACCGTCTTCGTTGTGCAAACGAGCGAGAGAAAATTCGTCTTCGCCGGCAAAAAATTCCACTTCCACATCCTTGACGTTTTCCGATTGCTCCTTAAAGCAAAACTCCAAGTAAGAATTGAGTTTTCCGCCACGGGTAGTATCGATAGCCTTTCCGTCGGCAGCTGTGCCGAACGAAAAAACCTGTTTATCGCCTTGTGGATCTGTTGCGATCACTCTACAAATCTTCATACTTACCTCGCTAATTTTGACATATCTTTTACAAATTTGTTGTAAAGGTAACGTTTTTGTGTTACAATAGCAACACGACATATTTTGTTACGGTTGCGCACCGCAAACAATGTGTCCTTTTCAATACGCATTGCACACATAACATAAACTGTGTGATGTTGATTTGCTCAAAAATTGCAAATCAAGTTTGCTAACGCAAACACTACTTTTTAAGAAACAATAGGCATCACAATTTGAAAAACTTTGAAGTTTTGCTTGTATACGCCTACGTTACATCCGGACAAAACTTCTTGTACCATTATATATCATAATTACAAAATAATCAAGACTTTGCAAATAAAATTAGGTGAGGTAAACAATGGCATTTTGCGACAAAGAAAAACAACTGATTGACAGCGGTTATACGTGTATCGATAACAAATTTATTCTTAACTACGTTGCCGATGCTCCTGATATGCGCAGTGCTGTTTATCTGTTAGGACTTGTTTTAAGCCAGAGCAACGACGACGATAATGCTTGCACCACCATCGCACAAAAATTGGGCATTTCCACCGAAGACGTGATGTCGGCATATCTCTACTGGGAAGAAGTCGGTCTTGTTCACATCACAGGAGAAAATCCGCCCCGAGTTATCTATCTTGACCTAAACAACAACGTTAGTGCACTAAAAAAGATAAAACCGGGCAAATACAACAAGTTTAGCCAAGAAATGCAACGCATTGTGAACGGCAGAATGATAACCCCAAGCGAGTACAACGAGTACTACACCTTTTTGGAAGATACCACCTTCGAGCCTAACGCATTACTTGCCGTTGCACAATACTGCGTAGAGTTAAAAAACAATCAAATCAACGGTCATTATATTTTGAAAGTTGCACGCAGCCAACAAGCAAAGGGTGCAACAACGCTACTTTCCGTACAGGAAAACTTAAACAGCAAACAAAAGTACGACGACGACTTGCGCGTTATCTTTAAAGCACTAAATTCCGCAAGAAGTATCGATATCGACGACCGTGAAATGTACGAAAAGTGGACGAAAGAACTCGGTTTTACACTGGATACCATTGTTGCCATTGCTAAAAAATGCAAGAAAGGCGGCATGACAACGCTAAATAGTAAATTGAATGAATACTACAAAAAGGGTGCGCTTTCCGTTGTGGAAATCGACAACTACGAAAAGGAAAAAGCTACGTTGTACGACCTTGCAAGAGATATCAACAAATGTATCGGCGTGTACTACCAAAGTTTGGATGCCATAGTAGACGAATACATTGCCAACTGGGTTCGCAAGGGATTTGACGAAGAAACGCTGATTGCTATTGCAAAATACTGTTTTAAAAGCGGTATTCGCACTCTTAACGGACTTGCAAACATTGTAGACAAACTGTACAAAAACGGCGTTACAACGTTATCGTCGTTGGAGCAATATCTCGCAAACATATCCGCAAAGGACGAAAGCATTGCCACTATACTCAAATGTGCAGGTTTGGACAGACGTGTTACCAACAACGACCGCGCACTTTACCGCACTTGGACGGAAACGTGGAACATGCCCGACGACGTAATTTTGTACGTTGCGGAAAAATCCGCCGGCACGACTACACCTACCGCCTACATAAACAGAGTGCTTTGCGACTACAAGCAAAAAGGCATTACAACCGTAGAACAGGCAAAAGCGCAACAACCACAACAAAGCACGAAATCTGCACCCAAACGAGCAATTATCGGTCAAATAGAAATTGAACGTCGTGAATACACCGACCAACAACTCAATGCGTTGTTTACCGCATTGGACGAGGAGGACGACTGATGAACAAACAACAAATACGCCAAGTTGCATTGCGTAACGTTTTGGAAAGACGCAACCGCGCCATCGACCGTTGCGACAAACTTCTTGCAAAACTTCGCACTCTGCCCGAGTGGGTACAATGCGAGACCAATCTAAAACAAGCGCAAGTGAACTACGTGATGAACGGTAAGCAACCTTGCGACCAACAACTTGTGCAGAAATATCGCGACCAACAAAAACAACTTCTTGCAAAGTACAAAGTGGACGAAAGTCGATTAGTTCCGCAGTTTAGTTGCCAAAAATGTCAAGATACCGGCTACGTCGGTAACGTTGCGTGCGAATGTTTACAAAAAGAAATTCGTGCATTGCTAATCAAAGACGCAAACATCAAACTGCCAAACTGCACCTTTGCACTATCTGTCGAAAATGACAAGCACAACCGTGCCGTCTACAAAAAGGCGCAAAGCCTTTGCCAAAAGGACGTTTTTACCAACGTACTACTTTTGGGCGCTACGGGAACGGGCAAAACCTACCTGCTTTCCGCCTGCGCAAATGAGTGTCTTGCCAACGACAAATCCGTGCTGTTTGCAACGGCATACTCTCTAAACGAAACCTTTTTGGAGTGTCACCTTGCCGATTTAAGCACAAAACAACTGGTAATGGATAATATTTTGGACGTAGACGCACTGTTTATCGACGACCTTGGCACGGAAAACATCTACAATAACGTTACTGCAGAATACCTGTTTACCACAATAAACGAACGTATCGCACATGGCAAACAAACGTTTATTTCCACCAACCTTACGTTGGCAGATATTCGCAACCGCTACGACGAAAGATTGTTTTCGCGCTTTGCCGACAAAAACGTCACCTTTGTTGCGCAACTTGTAGGCGACGACAAACGTATTTGACAATAAACGGACAAAAACTACGTTAATCAACTTAAAGACTATTACGCAAACGATATGAGAGTTTATCAAATATCAAAACACATCTTTACAAAAAAGCGACCTTTTGTACAGTATTTTACTGTTAAAGGTCGTTTTTTGTTTAGTTAAATATGCAGTTTTGTGTAGTTTGGCTATTTGCGTGCTACCGTCTCGTTGTAGGTTGCAGCAATCTTCTCGACAATTTCTACGTGGTCGAAAGTTTTGTGATACACAATGGTCGTTTCGCGAATCATACTCAAATTTTCGATAGGCAAAGCCACCAAGGTGTGCTTTTTGATTTCCTTATAGCAGGTGCTTCGTGCCAAAACGGTAACGCCGATATCTTTTTTGACAAGGTTTTTGATTGTCGCAATGCTATCCGCCTCGATAATAACGTCGAAGGAATCGATGCTTTCGCCAATGGATTGCAAGGAACCTTCCAACTTGGCACGAGTGGAGGAGGACGGCAAACGCAAAATTAGGTGTTGACGTTTCAGTTCTTCCAGGGTAATGGCGGATTTTTTTGCAAGAGGATTATCTGCGGAAACGATACACATAAGCGAGTCGGTATCGATAACAACAAAATTTAAGTCTCTGCCTGTTGGCTTTCCTTCGATAATCGCCATGTCGATTTCAAAATTTTCCAGCATTGCATAAAGATTTTTTATGTTGTCAGTAATAAACGTAATGCTAAAGTTATCAATACCACCCGTCAATTTAGACAACGCTTCCACAACAAAACCACTCTCTTGTGTGTGAGTAATGCCTATGCGGATTTTGCGCAAATTATTACGCGCATTACGGACGGTATTTTGCATCGTGTCACACAAAGCGCTCAAACGCCTTGCATAAAGCAGTGCGATTTCCCCCTCGGGAGACAAAATTAACTCTCCTTTTTTGCGTAAAAACAGCGTTACGCCCAGTTCTTCTTCCAATTTTTTGATATGATTACTAACCGCAGGTTGCGTTAAACCTAGTATTTCGCCGGCTTTTGTAAAGTTTTGTGTTTCGCACACGGTTATTAACGTATCTAATTTAGCATCCAACAACGACATTTTTGCACCACCATAACAAAAATTTATCTATACATAAATAATCATATCTTGACTTTATGATTACGATAGTATATCATATATCAAAATATTTTTCAATACAATTAGGTTATTTTTTGTATTATATAAAGATTGTTTTATGTTTATATCATAATACTTGCACGAGCAAGTGTGTTAAAAAATGCGCAAAATCGCTTTACGACAACACGCCTACCGCATAGAAAACAATCTTGTGCCGATACAAAAATTAGTTTGGAGACCACTAATGCTTGAAAATTTTGCTCCCGCTCCGCAAACAATAATATCCGTGGCTGTGATGTTGATTGCAGGCTTTTTGTTAACAAGGGTAACCAAGTTACTAAAATTGCCAAACGTTACCGGCTATATTATTGCGGGAATTTTGATAGGTCCATACTGTTTTAACATAATTCCGCAGGGCGTTATCGACGGGATGAGTTTTCTTGCAGATATCGCACTAGCGTTTATCGCATTTGGTACGGGCGAATTTTTTAAACTATCCGTTCTTAAGAAAAACGGCGTAAAAAACATAATTATCACGTTGTTTGAGTCGTTAGTGGCAAGTTTGGTTGTGTTTATCGTTACCTACTGGATAATGAATTTGGGTATGGCATTTTCCATCGTGTTGGCGTCGCTTGCTGCGGCAACGGCACCTGCATCCACAATGATGACCATCCGCCAAACCGGTTCCAAAGGCGATTTTGTAGATACGTTGTTGCAAGTCGTCGCTTTAGACGACGTTGTTGGGCTTGTTGCTTTTTCCGTTGCTATTGCTATTGCAACCGCAGTAATTTCCGACTCAGTTTCCGCAATGGGAATTTTGTTGCCGGTGCTATACAACCTGGCGATGATTGTTCTCGGTGGTTTGTGCGGATTGTTACTAAAAGCACTTATATCACGTCACTCTACCGATAACCGACTTATAATCGCCATTGCCGTTTTGTTCGGTTTTTGCGGAATTAGTGCATTTTTGGACGTTTCGCCACTACTTGGTTGCATGGTTATGGGCACGGTGTACATGAACACTACCAACGACGACAAACTATTTAAGCAACTAAATTACTTTTCACCACCGATACTACTGTTATTCTTTGTGCGTTCGGGCGCAAATTTCCAATTGGATGCTTTACTAAGCACGGGCGACTCTATCGCAGGGATTCCATTACTTGTTATTGGTGCAGTATACTTTATCGTTCGTATCATCGGCAAATATGCCGGTGCGTTTATTGGATGTCAAGTTGTTAAAAAGGACAAACTTGTGCGCAACTACTTAGGATTTGCCCTTGTTCCGCAAGCGGGCGTTGCAATCGGTCTCGCCGCATTAGCATCGCGTACCGTCGGCGGAGAAACGGGCGCAGCAATGGAAACGATAATACTTGCATCAAGCGTGATGTACGAACTTATCGGCCCGGCATTGGCAAAAATGTCGTTGTACCTATCCAAATCGTACGTTCCCGGGGCGGTTGCGGAAAACAACAACGAACAACCGCAAACCGCAGACGTTACGTCCAACGATGCCGTTACACCACGTATCGTAGACGACCAAACCAACGTAGACAAATTGATTAGCAAAATCAAAACGATACAACAATCGTTACCGCATGCCGACGAACAAGCAGATGAAGACGCTTTTACGGAAGCGGCGGAAGAATACTATCTTTTGAACACTCGCAAACGCACCAAGCGTTAAAAACAAGTCAATCGTATTTGACAAACAAGTCTCTCGAAGTACTTATTTACTTAAAATAACGTTACGTTACAACGATACGTCACAATCTTTGATAAAGTAACAAAGTAAAAAACAAAACAAATTGTACAAGAAAGTTTCAAACGTGCTCGACTTTTCAACACCGAAACAATAATTGTACAATAAATCGCGCCACAAAACAAATCAAATCTATACTCTCGTAGGGGGTAGATTACCACCGAAACATAAAATATTTTTGTTGAACGAAAATCGCATGATACAAACAATACCGTATAAGGAGATATAACTATGAACGATCCTATTGCAAAATTGCTCGGAAGTTGGGCTCAAAACATAACTATCGGCTCGGTGCTAATTCGTGTGGCTTTAGCGATTATTTTCGCATTTATCGTAGGATGCGAACGCTCTCGCAAAGGACACACCGCCGGACTTAAAACGTTTTTGTTACTGTCGTTGACGTCGGCATCTTGCATGATTATCGACTCCGCTTTGGGGCTTATCATCCCATTCTGCTCCATCGGGGCAATTATCGGCTCGGCAATGTTGGGCGGAAACTCTATTTTGTTCGGCGCAAAAAACCAAATCAAGGGTTTAACAACGTCCGCTTGGCTGTGGACGTGCAGTATTTTCGGTTTGCTTGCAGGCGCAGGATTGTACACCACTTCGCTCATTTTGATGGTTGTGTACGCAATCATTTTGTGGCTGTTCCCCGACGTGGAAAAAGGACTTAAAAAGGCGTCGAGACACTTTGAAATTCACGTAGAATTACTCAATAAAAACAATTTGAAAGGTTTTATGACGACTTTGCGCGAACTTGGACTGCGCATCGACGACGTAGAAATGAACTCGGCGTTTATCAACTCCGGCTTGAGCGTGTACTCGATGAAACTTACAATCGAAAGTGAAGAACTTAAAAAACAAAAATCGCACGACGACCTTATCCAAGCATTGCGCAGTATCGACTATGTGCAATACATCGACGAAATTTAGTCTTTGACGATACACAAAACGTTGAGTGCTGCATTTTAATAAAGATAGAAAAATTTTCTCGCACCGAAGTCGCAAACAAAATAAACATAACTTTACAAAAATCTGTACGTTGCATATTTAGTATGTATTATCTACCAATGTTTCTTTTAGAAACTAATATTTTAAGTTTACTTTCACACAAAAAGTAAATGCACTCAAAAGTAAAACTTTTGGGTGCATTTTTGTTAACGATAATCACGCAATGTATGTATTTATCAATTTAACGTCTAAAAATTACAAAACTGATACTTAAACATCCACTTTTGCGTAAATTGTGGTAAAATCCTTGTTATTTCTGTTGTCAATTCTGTCAATACCTACGTTGTGTGCAACAAAAGTTAGCGATTTGCAAGTAGGCATTTCACCATTGCAATTTGCATCAACGTGTGATACAATACTATCAAAAAACATTGGAGGCATTTTATGAAAATTACTTTTATCACGGGCGCAGCAAGTGGTCTTGGTTTGGAATTTGCACGTTTGTTCGCAAAGGACGGCAACAATTTGTTGTTGGTAGATATCGACGCACAAGGTTTAGAACGCGCAAAACAAGAGTTGCAAACATCCTACGAAAACATCGTTGTGGACACTTTTGTTGCGGATTTGTCGCAAACGGACGAGCTAAAACGCGCTTTCAACTACACCGTAGCAAAGGACTATTTTGTAAACAATTTGGCAAACTGTGCAGGTTTTGGCGACAGATGTGATTTTAAGGATATGGACGTAGACAAACAACTTGCCATGACCAACGTAAACTGCAACGCCGTGTTGTACTTTACGCGCGTATTTTTGGACAACATGCTCGCTCAAAACGAAGGACATATCATCAACGTTGCATCCATTGCTGCATTTATGCCGGCTCCGTATATGTGCACCTATCACGCAACAAAAAGTTTCGTGCTGTTGCTTGGTGAAGCGGTTAGTTACGAAATTCGCAAAACCAACGTTAAATTGCTTACGCTTTGCCCCGGACCGTTTATGTCAAAATTTGTGGAACTTGCCCACAACGACTACACTTTCCAAAAGATAAAGCCCATTTCCGCTGTAAAGGTTGCACAAATCGGCTACAAAAAATCGTTAAAAGGCAAAAGTTTGCATATTATTGGTGCAGGCAACCGCCTTACCATTTTTGCAATGCGACTTGTTCCACGCAAATTTGTTACTCGCTCGTCAGCAAAATCCATGAAAAAGGGCGATTAGCAACGACAAACAAGCTAACTATACGTATCATTTTACAAAATCGTACGTTTCTTAAAAAATTCATCTCTGCTACGACCTAAAAAACGAACCACCATATTTTACGCAATTTGATATTCATTTTGCATAGAAAAAACATATTGTGATTTGATATTTATTTTACATAGAAAGAACCTACTTTATACATAAAAAACGACGGCTTTCTTGCGAAAATCGTCGTTTTTTGCGTGCCACTACCTATTTTGATACAATTTGTGTACACTCTTAATTTGCGTACACCTATAAATTTGAAATTAAATTATTTCTTTTTCTTTGTCTCGGGCAGTTCTTCGTACATTGTCTCAAATAGTTTATGGAGAAAATCTCTATCCTCAATATTTTCAACAAGGAGCATTTCTTTTGCACCTTCGTATGGGAGTTCTCTCTCCGCTTCGGGCATCAATGTGACCGCTGACAGCGTAGGTTTGACTAATAAGCGGTTATCGTAGATACCGCCAACAACCTTGCCACTGTAATAAAGCACATATTCTCCCATCATTGCACGGGCGGATAAATCGCTACATTGCTCTAACACAAAATCTAAATATTCTCTACTGCTTGCCATAATCACCTCTATAAATTATTTGTTGATTATATCGGTGTTCCAACTTCGATTAAATTTCCGTCTAAGTCATAGAATTTGACTATCTTTTGCCCCCAACTGAGGGTCATCAGGTGATTGACATATTCAATTTCGGGGTAAAGTGTTTCAAGGCGCTCTACAAATTGCTCTATATTCGGCTCTTCAAAATACAACTCAGACTGATTACTGTTTGGAACAACTCTTCTTTTTAAGAATTGTTCCCAATATCCAAACTCCTGTAAATATAAATTATTCGTCAATTCCATATTTCCATCGTTGTCTTGAAGCAGTTGAAACCCGAACATATCACTATAGAACTTTAATGCACGGTTACAATCTTTAACAACAATAAGCGTTCCTTTGTATTTCATATGCGTTCTCCTTCGCAAATTATTATTCATCTTTGCGCTTATTATACCACAAAATCTCTCATTTTCAATGGATTCACTACTACGTCAAAAATTTGAAAAAGAAAAAAGGTTCGATACTTTCGTATCAAACCTTCGATGTGTGGAGCTGATGACGGGATTCGGACCCGTGACCTCCGCCTTACCAAGGCGGTGCGCTACCTGCTGTGCCACATCAGCGATTTTGTGCGTTTTGCCTAAACAAAACTTTAGCTTGTATATTATATCGTGTTTGCAGATTATTGTCAAACATATTGCTTAATTTGTTTGTAAAATATATTTTTTTGTATAGTGTAATATTAAATGCAGGAAAGGGGATTGCTTAATTGCAAGGGTTTCCTGCATTTTGTTTTGCTTTTGTAAAGCAACTGGTGTTAATTTTTTTTGTTTTACTCGGTTTAACAATTTATCTTTACAACCGCCAATATTTTTTGCGCTTGTGTTGCTGATATGCTTCCAGCGGTTCTCCGTCCTTATAACACAATGTTACATTTTCGCCTTCCACAAGCCAACCTTCTTGGCAAATTCTCCACATTGGGGTGTCTGTAAAGGAGTCGCTGTAGTATGCTTTCAGCGGCGTGTTGGTAAAGTGCATTTCGTAGCCGTAAACCTTCATTGGACCGTAGTAGTATGGGCCGACATATTGCCCTGTGCGAATGTTCATTTCCGATGCGATACACTTGATACCCAAGCGTTTGCACATTGGTTCAACCAAAAAACGTGGGGATGCCGAAATAACAAAATCGTCGTCTTGACGGCGGTCGAGATACCATTTTTTTACACGCTTTTGGTTTTTGTCCCAGAACTTTTCCACAACATTTTCCTTGTGGGGAATAAATATCAAATACCAACTCATCACGGACGAAAACTTGCGGTTATCCACAAGATGCAACAGATAAAAAAGTGCAAAAAACACTTGCACCACCAAAAGCAATGCAATGTACGGAAAATGCAACAGGCAGTAGAAGTAAAAACTGCGCCAACAGTTGCCTTTTATTATCGTGTCGTCAAAATCGTAGCCATTCATAATGAAAGTATAACACAAACTTACCCTTTTGGCAAGAATAAAATAATGATAGTCGACGGATTGCAAAAACGGTAGACGGTTTATCGTTAAACCATCCACGTGGTGCAACATAGTGGCTTGTGGTAACGTGAAAAATGGTCGATTGTTTATAGAAACTTTTGCCAGATTTTTTGTCCATCAATAGGTAAGTCGATATGTATTTATACAAAATCATCCGGTATACGCTGGCACGCAAAGGGGACTACGCTTGGTAAGTCGATGTAGATTTGCACAAAAACGTCGTATATCAAAAACGTTAAAACTGAAACAAAAAAAAGGAAAAACTTCGATACGTATCGTTGTTTTTCCCCTTTGTGTGCAAATATTTACCTGTTGTTGTAAACTATGCGTTAAGTTGTGCAAGCATAACGTCTACGTCTACACCGTGAACAGCAGCTGCTTCTTCAACGGTTTCTTGATGAGCCATAAGGCAGTGAATACATCCCATTCCGTAGGAAGAAAAAACTGCTGCAGCTTGTGGTTTAATTTGCAAAACGTCGATAATGCGCATGTCTTTTGTTATCATAATAGTTCTCCTTTTAGATATTGGCAAATTGCCTAATTACAAAATCATTTTACTATATTATTGCCAATTTGACAAGCATAAAAACAATATTGAACAAAGATTTGCAAAAACGGTATAGCAAAAACGATTAGTCGCACTGTACAAGAGCGCACTACTTTGGATTGTGAAAAACAACACAATTTTAGTTTGTACCAACGGGCAGCCGCACTGCATATCGATACTTATTTTGGCATATCGTACAAAAAGGGGAAAATATGTTACTTAGTTGGATGTTGGAAAAAATCGTTACGGACGGACAAGTTGAATGTGGCGCAATCGACAACGTTTGTTGGCAAAAAGGACACCCCTGCCTTTTGAAAATTAACGGCAAAACATGGAGGACCGACCGTATCAAAAGCAAAAACGACAGCATTTTTGCTAACCTTGCGGAAGATAATTTTTTGCCCACGTTGGAAATCGGCAAACAAGTGTACGATACCGACGGCAAATTAATTGGATTGTTGCAAGACGTGGAAATAACGTCCACACTAAAGGTGAAAACTTTAGTTTTGTTAAACAGAAAAGTTATTGCACTATCCAAAATCGTTGCCAATAACGATATTATTACAGTGCGAGCAGCAAAACCCAAAAAGCCGAAACGACCAAAGCAAACGACCGCAACGGAACCTGTTGACGTTCTTCCTATTGTTGCGCCCAAACGCAAAAGTGGAGATTTTTCCTTTTTGGTAGGCAAAGTGATAGACAAAAACATTTTCAACTTTTTGGGCGAATTGATGATGCACGAAGGCGATGTCGTAACGCGCGAAGTATATCTAAAAGCGCGTGCTTTTGGCAAGTTGACGGAACTTTGCTTGCACATAAAAGACGATTAAGCTTACTTTGGTATGCGGCAAGTGTGATTTTGCAGCAAAACGTTTGTGGTAAATTTGTATATCAACGCCTGTGGTTGCAAACGAAAAGCAGCGTCGTTTTTTGCTGTTACATACGAAAAAAAATGTTTTTTGAAAACTTACAGTATGATTATCTTTACTCCCAAATTATTATAACGCAAATATCTGCATTGCTTATCGCAAAATCCGCAAAAACAATTTGTCCCTTTCGACAAATTGCACAAAGCAAGAAAGTTGTGCATACAATATTTTTGCGAGGTAAGGTTTTTGTTTGGTTATGCGGATTTGTTGCACGAAGTTAGGTTATTTTGCAAAAACGGGGTAGAAACGGGTATTGTTGGCGAAAGCACGCTAAAACAGCAAATACCCTATATTTTTGTGGGCAATAAAAACGGAAATCGCATGATTGTTCAGGGGGCGATGCACGCACGCGAACATCTAACGGCACTGTTGGTTGTTGGATTAGCAAAACATCTTGTAAAAAATCCACAGTTAAAAATGGATGGCGGAATATACTTTGTTCCTATGACAAATCCCGATGGCGTGCGTATTTGTCAAGAAGGTATCGGGTGGATTGAAGATAAGCAACTGCGTCAAAACATTGTAGCCATAAACGGCAGTAGAGACTTTTCGTTGTGGAAAGCCAATGCCGAAGGGGTGGACATAAACGTCAATTTTGATGCCAAGTGGTCCAAGGGTACACAAAACACCTTTTGCAAAGGTGCACAAAACTACGTTGGCAAACACCCTTTTTCTACTGCGGAAGCACGTTGTCTTGCAGAGTTTACCCAAAGGCTAAAACCATGCGTAACGTTGTCGTATCACCTAAAAGGCGAGCAGATCTATTGGGAGTTTGGGCAAAAAGGACATCGACGTTTTGCCGACGAACGTTGGGCAAAAGCTATTGCAAAATACACCGGTTACACAGTGGTGAGCAACGGCGGAAGTGTTGGCGGTTACAAAGATTGGTGTATAGAAAAACTAAAAATTCCTGCCTTTACCATCGAAATTGGCAACGACAAATATTCGCATCCGTTTCCGTATGCTTTGTATTCCACAATTTTACAACAAAATCTCGATTTGCCACGCCGATTGTTAAACAGCGTTGTGCAGCAACAAGCTACAATAAAATCTATCGGTTGGGAACATTTTTAAATAACTGATTATTACAAATTTTCCAAAGTAAATGTCACAATTTTATTGATACGCATGTTGACAAATCGGTACTACGGTGCTAAAATCGGTAGTATGAAAACAATCAAAAAGTGCGATTTGCACATCCACACAAACTACAGTTTCGATAATTTACCGGAAAACACAATGGAGAAGAACATCCTTTCCGCAATAGAAAAGGGTATTGACGTTTTGTGCTTTACCGACCATATTGAATTGGTTACTAACAATACCTTTAATACTTTCCCTTTCGAAAAACGCAAAGCGGAGTTTGACAGTCTCGTAAAACAATACGGCGACCAAATAAAGCTATTGCTTGGTTTTGAAATGGGCAGTCCCAATCGACACCCCGATGAATTGGCATTTTTGCGCAGTTTAGAGCCGGACATGATTATCGGTTCGTTGCACTATCTTTGTGACTACGTTAATGTTGGTAACTCCGTTACCCATCGAGAGTACGAAAAGTTGTATAATCAAGAAGTACGCGCAATGGTAGAGTTTGGTGGTTTTGATGTCCTTGGTCATGCCGATATGCCAAAAAAATACCACACCGATTACCAAGCGGACGACGAATTTTTGACGGAGACATTGCGTATTTGCGTACAAAAAGGTATCGTCCCCGAACTGAACACGTCGTCGATTAGGCAAACTAACGTTGCTCCAAATACAACGGAAACTATGATAAGCCCCAAAATGGCACGGGTTTATGCAAGTCTTGGCGGAAAATACGTCACAATCAGTAGCGACAGCCACAGATACAACACACTTGGTGCCGATTTTAACCAAACCTACAACGCCATTGCCGATGTGTTGTCGTTGTGCTACTTTGAGAAAGGTAAATTAGTCCCCTTAAAATAGTTGAGCAATGGTTGACTAAACGTAACGTTTTTATTACTTCACTAAAAATATAATTCATTAAACTGCAAATTATTGTTGCCACCCTAAAAGGTGGCAATTTTTTGTATAAATTGAATTATTAGACAATACGAATTGCGTTTTATGTTTTATCATATTTATATCTAAAACAGTAATTTTATTATCAACATATTTGTTTTATTGACATTTTTGTGTCGTTGCGGTACAATCGATATATATTTTATTAAAGAGGCATATCTATGGATAAAATTCAAGTAGAGAAAAAATGGAATAAACTTTGGACGGAACAAAAAGTTTATTCTTTTAACGAAAAGGACGTAGACAACAAACACTACGTTTTGGAAATGTTTTCTTACCCGAGCGGAGCAAAATTGCACATCGGTCACTGGTATAACTACGGTTTGACGGACAGTTATGCTCGCTATCAAATAATGAAAGGCAAAAACGTATTCCAACCAATGGGATTCGACGCCTTCGGTTTGCCTGCGGAAAACTACGCTATCAAAACGGGCGTACATCCGCAAGATTCCACTTACCACAACATTGCCGTTATGGAAGAACAACTAAAAAATATCGGCGCAATGTTCGATTGGGATCACGAAATTATCACCTGTTCACCGGAGTACTATCGTTGGACGCAATGGTTGTTCTGCGAACTTTACAAACACGGGTTGGCGTATCGTAAAAACGCTCCGGTTAACTGGTGTCCAAGTTGCAACACGGTGCTCGCCAACGAACAGGTTATCGACGGACACTGCGAAAGATGTGACAGTCAAGTCGTAAAGAAGAATCTTACCCAATGGTTTTTCAAAATTACTGCCTATGCGGAAGAATTGCTTGCCGATTTGGATAAACTCGATTGGCCGGAAAAAACCAAAGCAATGCAACGCAACTGGATTGGTAAATCGGTAGGTGGTGAAATTGTTTTCCACTTAGCAGACGGTAGCGGAAGTTTTAAGGTGTTTACCACTCGCGCCGACACGTTGTTCGGTTGCACATACGTTGTGCTTGCTCCCGAACACGAACTTGTAAAGCGTATCACAACCGCAGAATATCTCGACCAAGTAAACGCTTATTGCGACGAAGTTGCCAAAACCAACGAAATCGAACGTCTTTCCACCGCAAAGGAAAAGACCGGTGTATTTACAGGCGCTTACGCAATCAACCCGATTAACGGACAAAAAGTTCAAATTTGGATTGGCGACTACGTGCTTGCATCTTACGGTACAGGTGCAGTTATGGGCGTACCTAGTCACGACGAACGCGACTACAAGTTTGCACAAAAGCATAATTTGGGTATCAACCGCGTTATAAAGGGCGCAACTTCCGACGTGGACGATAGTTTGCCATTCTGCGACTACGGAATTATGGTAAACAGTGGCGAGTTTGACGGTATGACCAGCGAACAAGGTCGTGTTGCCGTTGTGGAAAAACTTGCAAAAACGGGCGATGGCGAAATCAAAACTAACTATCGTTTGCGCGACTGGTTGGTATCTCGTCAACGCTATTGGGGTGCGCCTATTCCCGTTATTCACTGTCCGCATTGTGGCGAAGTTTTGGACGAAAATCTTCCTGTTGAATTGCCTTACGACGTAGAATTCAAACCGGACGGAACAAGTCCTCTTGCTAAACACAAAAAATTTATTCACGACGTAACTTGTCCCAAATGCAGAGCACAAGCCACTCGCGATCCAGATACGCTTGATACGTTTGTATGTAGTAGTTGGTATTTCCTTCGCTATCCCGATGCACACAATAGTCAAAATCCGTGGGATACCGCTTGGATTGACAAAATGTTGCCTGTAGATAAGTACGTCGGCGGTGCAGAACACGCTTGTATGCACTTGTTGTATGCACGTTTTATCACAAAAGCGTTGCGTGATATGGGTTATATTCACTTTGACGAACCATTTAAGTCGCTTGTTCACCAAGGCGTAATTTTGGGACCGGACGGCAACCGTATGAGTAAATCGCACGGAAACGTTGTAAGTCCCGACGAATATGTAAACAACTACGGTGCGGACGTGTTTAGATGCTACCTTGCATTTGGATTTAAGTATACCGAAGGTGGTCCGTGGTCGGACGATGGCATAAAAGCGCTTAACAAATGGTTGGACCGTGTGGAAAGATACACACTTTCCGCTTATGGCGACTACCCGACAACCACCGATTTCGGTTCTGTCGAAAAGGAACTTAACCGTGCAAGACATTGCACAATAAAAGCAGTTGACGGCGATTATCCCGAGTTTTCTTTCAATACGGCTGTTGCTCGTATGATGGAATTAGTAAATGCCATTGCTAAATACGACGGTCAAACGGTTAAAAACGCTCAACTTTACCGTGACACTGTAGACGATTTGCTTAAAATGCTTTGTCCACTTGCACCTCACTTTGCCGAAGAATTGTGGCATCAAACGGGACACGAAAGTTTTATCGTAACGGAAAAATTCCCCGTTTGTGACGAAAGCGCAACCAAAGCAAGCGAAGTGGAAATGCTTGTTCAGTTTAACAGCAGACCGAAGGCGCGCGTTACCGTTGATGCAACGTTAACTCCTGCGGAAATCGAAAAAATCGTGTTGGCAGATGCGAAAGTTATAGAACAACTTAACGGCGCAACCCCCAAAAAGGTTATCGTTATCCCCGGCAGACTTGTAAACATCATTTTGTAAAGGATTTTACCATGCAATTTTACAAACACGCAACACCGCTTGGTATAGGCAGTACTCCGTTGTTGCCCTACGAAGAAGATTTTGATGCTGATATATTTTTTAAGCAAGAAAGCATGAACGTTACCGGTTCTATAAAGGATCGTCCTGCGCTTGCTATGATTTTGCAAGCACAAAAGGACGGCATTTTGCATGAGGGCGACACCATTGTGGAAGCAACCAGCGGAAATATGGGTATCAGCCTTGCGTACATAGGCAAACAACTTGGATATAAAGTGCTTTTGACCATGCCGGATAATATGTCAATCGAACGCAAAAACTTGTTGCAAGGTTTAGGTGCACAGTTGGTGATTACGGAAGGCTCGTTGGGCATGCAAGGTGCCGTAGATATGGCGGAAATGCTTAGTCAAAGTGCCAATCACATATGGCTAAAACAGTTCGAAAACAAAGCAAACGTTGTTGCGCATTATCTATCTACCGGAAAGGAAATTGTCGCACAGTTAGAAAAAGTAGATATTTTTGTTGCAGGCGTTGGCACAGGAGGAACGCTTATCGGTGTGGCAAAACGTCTAAAAGAAGTTTTTCCCGATTGCAAAATCATTGGTGTAGAACCTGCAAGCAGTTCGGTGCTTTCCGGTGGAGAAAAGGGTGCGCATAAAATACAAGGCATTGGTGCAGGATTTGTTTCCAAATTGTACAACAAAAAATTGGTAGACGACGTTCAACTTGTAACGGACGACCAAGCGATGGACAAGTTTTTGGAACTTAACAAAAAACTCGGTTATTGTTGCGGTATTAGTTCCGCTGCAAATATCGTTGTGTGCGAACGCCTTGCACAACTGCCGGAAAACAAAGGCAAAAATATCGTAACAGTGTTCCCCGATGGCGACGACCGTTACGAAAGTCTGCTTAAAGTTAACAAATAAGGCAGTTTAACTGCAAAAACTATATCATTGCTTTGACTTACACGTCATTAGAAAATGTACGATTGTTTCAAAATACATTAGCAAAGATACCGACACATAATTAAAAAAATAACGTTGCCAAAATCCGTAAAGGAGAAAAAATGGACGCAAGCGAAATTCGAAAGGAACTTTTTGCCAATCAGGACGAGGAATATAGAAATTTTCAAGCAAAACTTTTGCCTACGATTGCCTTTGATACTGTAATTGGTGTGCGAACTCCGATTTTGCGTGCATTTGCAAAAAGAATTTATAAGGCAAATGCTTTCTATTCCTTTTTGAGCGATTTGCCACATTCCTACTTTGACGAAAATCAACTTCACGCTTTTTTGATTTCGCAAATAAGCGACTTCGACCTTTGTGTTCAAGAATTAAATCGCTTTCTTCCTTTTGTAGATAATTGGGCGACTTGCGATCAAATGTCGCCTCAAATTTTCAAAAAGCACAAACAAAAACTTTTAGAACAAATCAAAATTTGGATTTTATCTAACAAAACGTACACCTTGCGTTTTGCCGTTGGAATGTTGATGAAATACTTTTTAGACGAATATTTTGATTTGGAATATCCTAAAATGGTTTTATCAATTCAATCGGAAGAGTATTACGTAAAAATGATGATTGCTTGGTATTTTGCAACGGCACTTGCAAAACAGTACGAGTTAATTCTTCCTTTCTTTGAAAATAAAAATCTGGATAAATGGACTCACAACAAAGCAATTCAAAAAGCACTGGAAAGTTATAGGATTTCAAACGAGCATAAGGCGTATTTGCGCACTTTGAAAGTTTTGTAGCAGATAATGCCTATTAATATTTGTGAATACCACAATAGTGTAAACAATAATGAGTAAATCTGTTGCCATTAGGTAAAATCTTTGCAAAACTTATCTTTTTTACGCTTTAAATATGTAAAACAGTGAAGTTCGCGCTCCTTACAAGGAAAGTGCGAACTTCTTATATTATAAACTAATGCAATATTGATTTGTTCACAAATTTGCAAATCAAGTTTGTTAACATAACACCGCTTAAGAATCGGTTTAGACGTGCATGACACTGCAAAGTTTTGCCTGTATATCTTCGGCATATCTTTACAAAATTTTTTGTGTTGTCAACATAAGAAATAAATTCTTTGCCAGTCAACAAACACAGCGTTTGCACTCCTTAATAAACTTAAACTCTAATCACAACGTTAAAACTAACGTTATGTTTTAAGTAGATTGTTATAAGTACAAGTGTTTTTGTGGTAAAGTAATATTTTTTTATTTGCAAAACCTTTTTCTTCGCATAATGTTCATCATACGAAACAAAAATGTTGGTAACTAATTAGTACAAAGCAGTTGCTTTTTTTTGAAAATTGTAGTATTATATTCAGGCATCTGGGTGTAGCGCAGTTTGGTAGCGCACTAGACTGGGGGTCTAGGTGTCGCAGGTTCAAGTCCTGTCACTCAGACCAATAAAAGGACAACCGACTACTTTTGTAGCGTGGTTGTCCTTTTTTGTTGCAATTTTGTAGCAAAACGCTCTTTTTCAATGTGATAGCTTTTTGTACACTAAATACGAAACTCTATCTTAAGTTTTTAACTATTTGTAACAGCACTTGTTTGTTTTCTTTAGAAAGACGTTTGACTCTTCTGATAAGTTCATCGGTTTTTTCTTCTTTGAAAAAAATCCGCCAACGTAATTCCAAATGCTCCAAATATTGCTCGCAACGTTGAAATTTTAGGTTCGGTCTTTCTTGAATATAAGTTATTTAATGTAGATTGTGTCAATCCGCTTTCCATAGCCAAGTAATTTATTGACTAGACTTTCTCTTTTCGCAACGTTTAAGTTCTTTCCAATATTTCCATTATATATATTTTACTCCTTCTGTTTTTATTGTATAACTAATTGAGTTACTGGAATAACAAGAGAATATCTCTAAAACTAGACGGAATGAGTCCGGTACAGTACCGAACTCATTCACAAAGAATTTAATTATAATATTTTGTCTAACTTTTGGGGTTCACATCAGACGAGCATCGTTTTTTGTTATAGATCGTATAAATTATGCTTAAAAATTACGAATCGAAGCGTTCGCAATAACCACGACATAGAGAGGCGCACCACATCTCTTCGTCTCCTTTAAAAGGTCCGTCCGACATTGCCGTCGCTACGTTAAACAAAACGTAACGTCTTGCGATTTCAGCGCGCTTAATTTTTCTCGAAAGCTCAATCATGCGATTGCTCGCCTCGCAGGAAGAGTATTTATCCATTTCCTTACAAAAAGCGTCGTAGCTCCAAGCCGAGCCCGATTTACCCATCAGCGTTTTAAACGATTCATACTCCGCATAAGAATAATTTCCGTCGGACTCGAAAGTCGTCGCAAAGCTGCCGAAAATAACGGATATGCAATCGTCTGCGAAAAAGCCCTCGTATTTTTTTAAGTCGTCGTATAGACCTTTTGCAAGTTCATAAAGCTTATTGTTTGCTCCCCACCCCACACTGTTTATATACTTGCCTGCTTCGACTTTCAGTTCTTCCAAGAGAAGCCATTCGCGCATAAAAATCAACTCTCCTTTTTGCTATATTCTCAAACAATTATATCAGATTCATTGTTTTTATTCAATAGTTTAACTTTCGAGTTCATTTCAATTTAGACGGGTTTTGTGTCTTTGAGATTTTTTGAAACTTTGAGTGCCGCACGACGATTTTTATTACTTTACTTTTACCCCTGTTACTGCTTCAAAATGATACTTTACGATACCTAAATCCACTTTTACGTAGAAACCCTTCCCGCGAGTGGCGGTTACCGTGCCATCGGGAGAAAGTGTAAAGTAGAACTTTTGTTGATTCATTGCCGTGGGAGCAAGCAATGCAGCGGTAACGCCTTGCAAAAACCATTGTGGCAAGTTTTCGTCGTAATTGCACACCTTTTGGATAGGCTTATTTTTGTGTTCGACGCCTTCCGTTACGCCATATCCAATAGTGATAAGACATCCTGCTTTTTCGCCCTTGCCAACAATCGCACGACTTTTGCCATGAGTCATAGCAACCCAGCAGGTATTAAGTCCCAATTCCTGTGCCTTAAGTACTATCATTTCACCGTAATAACCGAGTTTTTCGTCCAAGTCAGCACCTTTGCTACCAACAAGTGCAACGTAGTTGCTAACGCCCTTAAATTTCCCATAGTGTGCCATAAAAGAATCGAAACACTTTGGTTCATCGTAGATAATTTGGATGTGCAAACCTTCCTTTTGATTGATTTCTGCTATCAATTCGTCTAAAATAGCACGTTTTTCCTGTTCGATTACCTGTGACGTGTATTGGCGAACGCTGTGTCGTTGTTTTATAATTTCTATCATAACTGTACCTCCAGTATTTGTTCTTTAACAGTTGGATCGTGATTTACAAAAACACCTATGCAGGTGGGATCGTTTTTGCATTGTATCAGCCAATCGAGAGATTTTGTTGCAAGTTGCTTGCTTACGGTAAAACCGGGTATCTTGTGTTCACAAAACGATTCCGGCAAATATGCAGTATCATTTCCCAAAACGATATAACTTTTTTTGCCACTAATCATCACGCTAAACAATCCGTGACTGTGTCCCGGCGTGTGTACAAGCAGCAGTGTTCCGTCCCCAAACACATCATAACTTCGCCCTATCGGACCTACACCGCTTAATGTGTATGCAAACGTTTTAACATTGCAGTTACCCGTCCACGTATCCACATAGCGAAAGCTAAACTTGTTGCAAGCTGTCCATTCTTCTGCGGAACAGCGAATGTCTTTTGCTTTGTTTACAAGGCGCAGACCACTTGTGTGATCAAAATCCATATGACTGATAAACACATAGTCAATATCTTCCACTGTCAAACCAACCATTTTCAATTTACTGTCTATACCTTCGTCCGCTTTGATAATCGGTGCGCTGATTTTGTCAACCATACCTAACAACTGTTTTGGACGCTCGGTAGCATACTTTGTATCCCAGCCGGTATCAATCAAAACGTTGCCCTTTGGGTGTTCGATTAGGTAAACCGACACAGGCAGTATCATTTGCTTTTTCCTGCTTCTAAATAGCCCGGTAAACGCCAACGGATTACGCTCGCGAAGCGGAAGAGCTCTATCCACTCGTACTTTTCCCGTGTGAAAGATTGTGAGTTTTATTTTATTCATCTTGTCCGCTTCGATCTGGTAAAGATTTGGAAATATCCATTGCCAACTGCAATGTCGAAATCAGCCGCTCGAACGCCTCCATTTCCGTATCGAAATAGTAGTAATTTTTTGTTCCTTCTTTGCGGACTTTTACAATTCCGGAGTCTTTCATTATTTGCAAATGGTGAGATACTGCCGGACGAGATAAATTTGTTCTTTGGGCAATCTCGCAAACCCTAACGCCGCTACAATTACCCATCTTCATCATTTCGAGAATAAGATGTAACCTTGTTTCATCGCCAATAGCAGTCAGTATTTTAGAGCAGGATGCAAAATTATCTGCCAAAACAGAAACTTTTTTGTGTATCTCCATAAACATTCCTCACTTTGGTTTAAACACTTAAACCAAAAATATTGTATCACACTTTTCGTCAATTTGTTTATTCGTAAAGAAAATCAAGTTCAATAAAGAAGACCAAGTCGCCGCCCGTTATGGCAATTACTTGGTCTAATGGCGTTTTTTCCTACTATCCTACTCAATACAACATTCTTAAGAATCGATGCACGTTTCCTCTTTGCACGATTCTTTCGACATTACAGAAATTTGTTCGTGGGTGTAGGGGTGGATAAATTCGAGTTTTACGCAGTGTAATTGCACGTTGCCCGTTGTTTTCGCACCGTACACGGTATCGCCTACAATGGGATGCCCTATTGCCGAAAGGTGTGCACGCAGTTGATGTGTTCTTCCCGTACCAAGAGCAAGTCGAACAAGAGTGGTATCGTTATCGTGGCCAATCGCCGTGTAAAAAGTTAGTGCGTTTTTGCCATTTTCGTCCACTACCGTTTTGTCGTTTTGGCGAGATAATGCAAAATCTATTTTACCACTGCCACTTAAAATGCCTTCAACTTTGGCAACGTAGGTCTTTTCAATTTGATGACGAAGTTGCATTTCGTTTAGTTTTTGCGCCGTTATTTCGTCCAAGGCACCAAGCACAAGTCCGTCGGTGGTTTTATCCAGTCGAGTGATAACGTGCAGTTGAAAATCCGTTCCAAAGGCGGTTGCCAACATGTTACCAAAAGTTTCTTCGTGATGTTTCAAATCGGGATGTATCGCCACTCCATAGGGTTTATATGCTACGTACAAACAGTCGTCCGCATACAAAATTTTTGCAGGCTGTTGTGCAAAAGTTGGCGTTTGCAACCTTTGGTTTGTAACAAATTCCATATTATCGCCCGGTTGCATAACGTAACGCACAGTGACGGGTTTACCGTTTGCCCAGATATGTCCGTAATACTTGAACCGTTTTATTTCCGTAGTGGAAAGATTTTGTTCTTCAAAATATTGTTTGATTGTTTTGCCCGCCGTGGCACTATCTACAACAAAAGTAATTTTCATGATGCAATTTTACCACATTTGTATACAGTTTGCAAACTACATTTTTTGATAAATCTAACCAAACGTAAAAACAATTTGTAAAATTCCATTACAGCCACAAAAACTTCCGCAGTGCGCACCAAACATCACGATAGAAGCATTTCCCAAACACAAAAAACATACAATCAACGTAACGTAAAATTGATTTTTTGAGTTTTGCGTTACGTTGTTCAATCAAAAGCGAAATGCAAGTACAATTTTTACGCATAACAATCTTTTTATTGACAAATTCGCACCATAGTAGTACAATAGATATCGTTCTTTTTGAGGACGAAAAATGCGATTTGGAGAATACTACAATGGATTTTTTCAAACTTAACATAAAAGGTTACGATGCAGAACTACCCATACTGCCACTTCCCAGCGGTGTTAAAATTGCGTTTTTTAACCTACATGGCAACGTAAAAATGACGGAGCATTGCGGTAAAGAACTTGCCAAACTTGTTGCCGATTGCGACGTGTTGCTAACTGCCGAAAGCAAAGGTTTGCAACTTACACACGTTATCGCACGCGAACTCGGTCACGACTACTACGCCGTTGCGCGCAAATCTCAAAAATTATACATGCAAGACGGTCTTGACGTTACAATCAACTCCAGTATCACCACCGGACAAGTTCAACACTTGTATCTTTCCAAGCACGATGCCGACCTTTTGAAAGGCAAAAAAGTGGGAATTATCGACGACGTTGTTTCCACAGGCAATAGCCTTGTTGGATTGGAAGAAATTGTAAAACTTGCAGGCGGTATCATCCACAAAAAAGCATTTGTACTTGCCGAAGGCGACGCTGCAAAACGCGACGACATTTCTTACTTGGGCGTTATCCCCCTTTTGTAAAACACATAGATATTTGCAATCCAAGCAACAAAAATTGCAAATCGAGATTTTTTGCTCGTTTATGAACGTTAATTTGTGCAAAACGTAATCCACAACGCACAACTTGCGTCCGTTATTGCAAAAACTTTGACAACGCTACCATAATCACAAATTACATTAGGCAACGAGATTTCGTTGCCTTTTTTGTTTGTTTTGTTGCAAAACGCAGTTTACTGTGGTAAACTTAACAAAAGAGGTGTTACAATGACTTGCTATCAACTTTTGTGCGAGCGTGCAAATCGCAACGGCGACGTAGTGTTTTTTGGACACAAAACAAAAATTAAAGATTTTTTGAAGGACGTGGATATGTTTGCAAGCGGATTGCAATCTATAGGGCTTGCAAAAGGTGACGTCGTTACCGTTTATCTACCCACCTGTCCGCAAAGTTTGGTGGCTTTTTACGCATGTTCTAAACTTGGAATGATTGCCAACATCGTTCACCCGGTAACGCCTATCGACCAACTTGAGGAGAATTTGCAAAAAACTCAATCCAAAGCGTTGCTTTTTTACGATGCATTGATAAAGGACGAACGCAAACTTGCAAATCTTGGACAAATGCTTGTGCGCTGTTCCATTGCCGACTACGTTGTTTGGCGCAAACCACTGTTTGCAACCTACTCCGCACTTACGTCAAAGCGAATATTCGGTGTTTTTACGTACAAACAAATGCTTGTTGGCGGATTGACGGAAACGCAAACGGACGACGATGCTATCGTGTGCTACATGCATAGCGGTGGCACCACCGGTACAGCAAAAATTGTAAAATTGACCAATCGTGCACTAAACGGTACTGCAGATAGCATCGAAAAGATGTATCACCCTACCGAAACCATCGATTGCTACTCGCTTGTGACCTTGCCGGTGTTCCATGCATACGGACTTTGCGCAGGAGTGCACACGCCGTTGCTACTTGGATATTCGGTGATACTTGTTCCGCGATTCGATTGCAAAATAGTAAGCAGATATATCAAAAAACACAACGTTACGTTGTGGTCGGTTGTTCCTGCGATGCTCAAAAAGATGCAACGAAAAAACCTTTTAGACAAACCATATCTAAAGAAATTGGACGTTATTTGGTGCGGTGGAGACTTTTTGGAAGAAAGTTTAGTGGAAGAGGTGGACTGCATCCTTGCAAAAAACGGTAGCACAGGCAAATTGATGCGTGGCTACGGTTTGACGGAAACTTGCGGAGTATGTACAGTAAATAACTACGATTTTTACGAAAAAGGCAGTTGCGGACGTCCCATGCCGGGATGCTCTGTAAAAATTGTCGACGAAAACGGCAACACGTTACCTGCCAACCAAAAAGGTGAAATAATATTGTACTGCCCCGGGGTAACAAGCGGATATTTGGACAACACAAATTGTTTAACGCCCGATGGCGGTGTGCAAACCGGGGATATCGGCTACTTGGACAACCAAGGCTTTTTGTACGTAGTAGATCGCAAAAAACGTTCCATAAAAATTTCCGCAGTGAACGTTTTTCCTGCCGAAGTGGAAGAATGTATAAAACAACTGCCGTTTGTTGCCGATTGTTGCGTTGTTCCATATAAAATTGACGGAAAACCCTACTTGAAAGCATTTGTTACGTTGCACAAAAACGACCTTCCGCAAAATGTCGAACGTGCCGTGATTGACCATTGCAAAGCAAAACTTATTAGATATTCGGTACCTAACGCCGTACAAGTGTTAGACAAAATGCCACTCACTAATCTTGCCAAGATAGACTACGTTGCTTTGCAAAAGTTAGCGGAAGAAAAATAACGAAATGGCAACTTGATTTGACTAATTTTAACGATAAATGCTTGCGCCAGTCAAATAGATTGCAATGCACACAATTTATCATAATTTAATGTTGAAACCGATAACTCCTAAACAATGAAATTGCGTAATAAAAACGTTAAAATATTCTAAAATTTGACCAAAAAGTCTGGGAATTATCGGCTCATTGTTTTCGCAACGTATAAATTCAATTTTGTTGTATCATAGGCAAATCTACAAGCCAAATGCAATATTTGTTAAATTTGACGCAAATTATTTTTGTTAAACATAAAACACATAATTCATCACATAAAAAACGACGTATTTTGGAAAATCCAAAACACGTCGTTTTATTTTAGGCATTAAAATTGCGTATTACATCGAAACCAATGCAAAACGGGCAACAAATAGCACTGCGATAATAGTGATTACAATATCTTTTTTAGTGTATTTGCCTGTGAGTAAAGTGATAAGCACGTACGCTATCGCACCAACGCCTATTCCGTTGGAAATGGAGTAGGTCAACGGCATCATTATAAGCGCAAGAAAAGCAGGCACGGCACTTCTAAGGTCACTCATATCGACGTTTGCAAAACTCTTTAACATAAGTACGCCAACGTAGATAAGTGCAGGAGCGGTAGCAACGGCAGGGACGATACTTGCCAACGGACTAAGGAACAAGCAAAGAGTAAAGCAAATTGCAGTTACAAGGCTTGTAAGACCGGTTCTTCCGCCTTCGGCAACACCACTTGCCGATTCCACAAAAGTCGTAATGGTGCTCGTTCCCAAGCAAGCGCCGGCAACAGTACCGATAGAATCGCACATCAAACATTGCGAAAGGCGTTCGGGGTTGCCGTTTTCGTCCAGCATGTTAGCCTGCGAACAAGTTCCGTACAGCGTTCCCAACGTGTCGAACATATCAACAAGACAGAAGGTTACAACAAGCATAATAACGGTAAATATATTGCCGATAGTTTGTCCGTCGAACAGTGTTGCCCAACTTTCCGCTTTGAAAGCAGAAAATCCGTACGTTGCAAAATCCGCAAAGGTTTGACCGATGTTTAGACCGTTCCACGATGGTGTTGTAAGAGTAAATACGTAGTACAAAATTGACGATACTACAATACCAAGTATTACGCTTGCCTTTTTAAGAAACTTAACTTTGTTTTGTTGTGCGAATACGGCAATAGCAATAAAACCTAAAAATGCAGCCAAAACGGGTGCTGCACCACCGACAATTTCGCCATAATCGTTGCGAACAATCCAATGTGTACAATCGGCAAGTTGTACGAAAGTGTACGGATTTGACTGCACTATATAACTGTTTTTAAATCCAAGCAATGCAATAAACAAACCGATTCCGGCGGGGATTGCTTTTTTCAAACAATCGGGCAATGCCGTTGCGATGTATTTTCTAAGTCCGGTGATGGACAAAATTAAAAAGATAATACCGGAAATAAGTATTACTACAAGTCCTGCACCGTAACGAGTGACCGCTTCTCCGCCCGTTGCCGAGCCGATAAAAACTACGTTAAAGAAACTGTTTAGTCCCATTCCGGCGGCTTGCGCAAAAGGCTTTTTAGCAAGAAACGCCATAAGCAACGTGCCTATTATTGCAGCAATCAGTCCGCCCACATACACAGCATTCCAAATTCCGCTAAGTTCCGAATTGAATCCTGTTATTTGGTTGGGATTTACAATTACAATGTAGCACATTGCAAAGAAGGTTGTAAGTCCGGCAAAAATTTCCGTTCTTACATTGGTGCCGTTTTCGGATAACTTAAATACTTTGTTAAGCCATGCTCCGAGTCCTTTCTTTTGCGGTTGTTCGTTTTGAACCGCAACTGGTTCTGTCATGATAAAGACCTCCATGATATTATTTATATCAACCGACGGTAGCTTCTATGGCACTTCCGTCGGGTAATACCTAAAAAGGTTGGCATGTAGATAATATAGGTTGTAATTGTAGGTGTATTGTTATAATTAACAAAAAAACGCGTCAAGCGGGCGTACCGCAAGGCGCGTTAAAATACTTTTGAGTTTGCAAAAGTGTTATCGAATGTGATATTTTGACTGTTGACGATAAAACCATAGTGTCGAAGTCTCCTTTTTTGTTTAACACAAACAATAATTTGTAGTCGCAACAAAAAAATATGCTTCTATAATACAGGTTTACGCAAAATAAAGCAAGCGATTTGGCACGGTTTTCTTTTATATTTTTTATTGATAAAACTCACAAAACGCACAAAAAATGAGATAGCCCTACAATGATTAAACTAATCTCACAATCAAAAGTACGCAAACATATCGCTTAAAAATATCGAGTGCTTATGGTTCAAATACCACAAATAATACGCCATTACTTTTATACTTAAAGAATCGACCACACAAAACGATATTATTCTAACAATATCAAATGACGTTATTCTAAAATCGGCAATGGCATTTGCGCGTAACTTTTTTACATTCTAACGATATCAATAGCATTATTCTAATAATATCGAATTTTTTGAGCACATTTCACTGTTTACATTAAAAAAATTTTGTGGTACAATAAGGGTAATATTACAAAGGAATGGTATGCACAATGGCACTTAAACAACTTACAACGCCGTGGAGCGAAACCGTAACGGAAAAACCTTGGCAAGAATACCCACGTCCACAATTTGTGCGCAAAAGTTACATAAACTTGAACGGTCTGTGGGACTACGCCATAACCAAAAACGAGTATTTTCCGTCAAATTACCATGGAAAAATTTTGGTACCCTTTTCACCGGAAAGTGCATTGTCCGGAGTAAATCGTCAACTAAAGCCCGACGAATATTTGTTTTATCGCCGCACTTTTACATTAACAAAGTCCTTTGTAAAAGATATTGTTTTGCTAAACTTTGGTGCAGTAGATTGTATCTGCGATGTGTTTGTTAACGGCAAAAACGTTTGTCATCACATAGGTGGTTACAACAGTTTTAGTGCGGATATTACTTCCGCGCTTGCCAACGGTGAAAACGTGTTGATTGTGCGCGTACAAGATTTTACCGATACATGCTATCACACCAACGGAAAGCAATCTTCTCACCGCAAAGGTATGTGGTATACTCCGCAAAGCGGAATTTGGCAAACGGTATGGATGGAAAGTGTACCGCGTGAATACATCCAAAGCGTAAAAATCATTCCCGACTACGACAATGCCCGTGTGGAGATTTTGCCAAACTGTTCTACCTTGGAAAGCGTGACTTGTGTTGTTTTGGATGGTGAAACGGAAATTGCCAAGGCAGACGGCAAAGAAAAAATTGTGGTACAGCTGCCAAACGACTTCAAAAGTTGGTCGCCCGATAACCCGTTTTTGTACAATCTTAAACTTATAACTCGTAGAGACGAAGTTATGTGCTATTTTGGTATGCGCAAATTCGGTTATCAGCGTTTTGGCAAATACATGCGTCTAACGTTAAACAACCAACCTGTTTTCCACAACGGATTGTTAGATCAAGGGTATTGGCCGGACGGGTTGTATACAGCACCGAGTGACCAAGCGTTGATTTTTGACATCCAAAGGATGAAAGACCTTGGATTCAATATGCTGCGCAAGCATATCAAAGTGGAACCCATGCGCTGGTACTACCACTGCGACAGACTGGGTATGCTTGTTTGGCAAGATATGCCCAGCGGCGGCACAAAGCAACACAAATGGCTAACTTTGGTTGTACCAAACGTTGGCATCGACAAAATCAGCGACAAAAATCATGCGTTGTTTTCGCGCAAGTCGGAGCAAAGCCGTGAACAATATTGGACAGAATACAAACAAATGCTCAACCAACTGTACAACTGCGTTAGCATAGCAATGTGGGTACCCTTTAACGAAGGATGGGGACAATTCGATGCAAATCAGGTTGCACAATGGACACAACAATTTGACCAAACTCGCACTGTAGATCATGCAAGCGGATGGCACGACCAAGGTGGCGGAGATATCAAAAGCATGCACGTCTACCTAAAACCGGTACGTATCAAACGTGACAAAAACCGCGTTGTATGTTTAACCGAATACGGCGGTTACGTCTACAAAGATATGAAACACAGTTTCAACCCCGACCACACCTACAGTTACAAAACGTTCGATACGCAAGAAAAATTTAACAACGGACTCAAAAAATTGTTCCGTCGCGACGTTATAAAACTTATACCAAAGGGGCTTTCCGCAGCGGTATACACGCAAGTTAGCGACGTGGAAGACGAAGTAAACGGCATTTACACCTACGACCGACAGGTGCTAAAGGTGGACGAAGAAATGCTAAAAGATATCAACAACCAAATTGCCCAAATAAAACTTGACTAATCAATGATTTTTACAATGACAGAACAAGAAAAATTTATGAATATTGCCATCGAACAGGCAAAAATTTCCGCCTCGCAAGACGAGGTGCCCATTGGCGCAATCGTTGTTAAAAACGGAGAAGTAATTTCCGTTGCCCACAACACACGCAACGCGTCAAAAAATGCAGTGGAACATGCCGAAGTTGTTGCAATTTCCAAAGCGTGCCAAGTGCTTGGAGATTGGCGACTTACAGGGTGTTCGCTGTACGTAACGTTGGAACCGTGCGTGATGTGTCTTGGGGCGTGCTACAACGCTCGAATTTCCAATTTGTATTTTGGCGCATTTGACGTTAGCGGAGCAGGATGTATCCACCTTGCGGAGCATATCGGCAACACACTAAACCACCACTTAAACATACGTGGCGGAATTTGCAACCAACAATGCTCGCAAATACTAACCGACTATTTCCAATCCAAACGTGCCTAACCTACAAACATGCAAAACTTGACTGTTAAACTGTCTCTTTTTGTATGCGTATTGGCAGTTTGCTACACATTACGTTGTTTTTGCGTTGCAATTTCTATTTTTGTATGCTTAAACATCGACAATTATTGCATTATGTTTGAACGTCAACGTTTTACTTTGTCGATTTAGCATCAGCACCGAGCTTTTATTGTTTTGACGTTATGATTGTAGTTGACAAAAAACATTGTATTGTGGTATATATAACTAAGAAATCGTTCTTTAATATTGTTGTCAAAATAATTAGGAAACAGTTTTTCAATTAGAAAAACATCATGAAAACTGACATTTTGGTTGCAAGAGTATCATTTTGCCAAAGTTTGTAAATACTATTTAAAGAGGTGTATTATGAGAAAAATTGCAGAAAAAGTTGCACTGGTGGCACAAATTTGCGTAGCAGTTGTGTTTGTTATCGTAGCAATGTTGTACGCATTGGGAATTGTTCCGCAAGTCGAACTGCAAAACAATGCCGTTGTAGCTGTCGTGATGATTGTTTTAGCTGTTATTTTTGTAGGAACATCCGTTTATATTTTGTATATGAACTTTTCCGAATTGCAAAACATCAAGCGTGTACTTCTTTATGCCGATAGCAAATGTGCAACCACGGCAAGCTTAAAGGTGGTAAACAAAATTGCCCGTGGCTGTGCAGACAAAATCGACGGAGTACACATCAAGAAAACAAAAATTCGTGCCGACGAGAAAAAAGGATACGTTGCAACGTTTTACGTGCAGGTATCGGCAGGATCAGTAACACCTGTGTTAGACCAACTACGCTGTTTAATTGAAGATAGCTTTAAAGATGCGTTAGGACTTGTGTTCAACACCATCGCTTTTGAGATTATAAAGCTAACAAATCAACATAACACAAACGTAGACCAAGCAAAAAAACGTGCGCAAACCATTACCGAAAGTACCGACCAAGTGCAAGATGATTGCGAAAACCCCACCGTCGAACCTGCCGAAGAACAAACAGACCTTGACCAAGTCGCAACAGACGAAACTGCAGTTACCACGGCAAGCGACATCACGGAAGAACAAACCGACACCTCTGCAACGAGTGAAGAAAAAGAGCCCGTCAATGCATAACTCATCACAATCGCAAACGTGGGAAACTAAACGTTACTGCACAATTTGTAATCTTAAACAACCAACAAATATCTAATATTTAGTAACTGCCTAAAAAGGCTTGATATTAAATGGTGGAGCAAAACTTTATTTACCACAGCATTTGCATATAACAAAAAAAATCAAAGGTGTATCTCAAAAAAAGATACACCTTTTTGCATTGTATTTATGCTGAATTATACATTACCGTAGGCAGTGCGATTATTGTGCAATTGTTTGTACTATCAAAGACAACACTATTATTGCGCGATATTATTTACTCTATCAAAAGCATCGCAATTAGTGTGTGAGATTACTTGTGCCAACAAATTCAAAACAATTAGTTTGTGATACTATTTGCCTTATCAAAGGTAATGCAAATTGACTGCGACATTGTTTGACATCAACGTGGTTGTTGTGTGAAATCGCATTATCAAAGATAATGCAACCGGTATACAACAACGATTGCACAAAAAAGCACAAACGTAGTGGCAAATTTGCTACACACGTTACTTAAACGCAATACGTTTTTCATCAAAACATAGTTGTTTATCACGTATTAAATAACTGCAATTTTGCCGAAAATGGCTTTGTGTGGTCCACGATAGTTGTTGTGGGTTACAATTTTATTCGAAAGGCGCAACGTTGCAAGCGCTTCGCTCAGTTTTCCGCTTATGGAAATTCCCGTTAAAGCAACCTTTTTAGTTCCGTCAAAATAGTAGGCAAGACGAACTTCGCCACCAATGTAGTCGTTGTAAATATCTACTTGCAAACCACTCATAGATACGCACTCGAAGTACGGTTCTTTTGCAATATCTTTTTCGCTAACACTACCCGCATCAACTTGCATGCATGGTAAATTACCGGTGATTTTTTCACCAAGATATTGACCAAAACGATTTCCACCGTGATAGTTTACGGCTACGCCGTTCTCAACGACAACGGTATCTACCAGCGTAACGCCGTCGGCATCGAACAGACTATTTTTATGACTGCCTTCGATTTGTCCGCGCAAAGTGATTGTAAGTTTGTCGCAATCACCGTTTTGCAAATTGTCACCTTTGCTAAACGCATTAGAGTGAGAATAAACGGATCCAAATGAAAGTTCACCAACGATATCTCCAAGCAGTGAAGCAATTTCCGGAGCATTTAAAACGACTTTGCAGTTAGGATTTACTTGCGGTTTTGTTGCATAGTAGCGATCCTTTACTTCTTGCATCTTTCCGGCAATTTCCGCCTTTACGTCGTCGTAACTGAAGGTGGAAAAGTTGTAGCACTCGTACAATTCTACCGATTCGCCGTCCGTCCAAGTAGGGATAGCCTCTATCATGGCGGTATATTTTTGTTCGCACTTGTCCAAGCCGTTGCTGTTTACCACGTGGAAGCGAATTTTATTGATAAAAATTTCCAATGCATTTATCGAACCATTTTGCTCGTTAATAGCATCAAAACATGCTTTAGCAATTTGACAAGCCAATTCCTTAGGCTTGTATTCACTCATATTTGAGTAAATATCATCCACAAGTTGCTCCTTTGCAGGCAAAGTGTACGGTTGGTTATTTACAAGTTGAGCCTTTTCGATTGCCAAAGCAATTTTGTTTCGCAAATCTTGTTCCGTAGTGGACGAGTACACTGCAAACACACTATCGCCAAGTTTTCCGTCGTGTTCAACGTACACCGTTACGGATTTTTCCGTTGTGGACGTTGCGCGGA
>CAYOKR010000003.1:0-51118 GCA_964404625.1 uncultured Oscillospiraceae bacterium
CCTTTGATTATATCGTAGATTGCCGACGGCGATTTGCCTCCGCCCAATGCAGTTTTGCAAACGTTAAGGTTACGTTCGGCACAAATTTCTTCTATTCTTTTTACAATTGCACTATTTATATCCATACATACACCATTTTCGTGGAGTTTCTTTACGGTATTCCACGAAAATATTATATGTATAAATAAAAATATTATCTCGTGGAGTTCCACGATGTTGACATTTTTGAAAGAATAAAATATAATAATTGTGGAGTTCCACGAAAATAGGTATGTTATGCAAGCATGTTTTATAGGACATAGAAACGTCGAAAAAACGGAAAAACTTGTACAATTATTGAGAGAAACAATGATATCTCTCGTTAATAATGGTGTTTACACCTTTTTGTTTGGCGGAACGGGTGAGTTTGACCATTTTGCTTGGGAAATTGCAAGCCGATTGAAAAAGGAATATGCCGAAATAAAGCGAGTGTACGTAAGGTCGCAATTTCCCGTTATCGACGACGATTACAAACAATACCTGCTAACACTGTACGACGAAACGTACTTTCCGCAAGAAATTGCAAATGCAGGCAAATTCGTACACGTTGAACGGAACTATTTGATGATAGACAGTTGTGATTGTTGCGTGTTTTACTACGATAAGCAATATACACCACCGCCAAGCAACAATTACCGACGAAATGATTTATTGCCCACCCAAAACAAGACTAACAGCGGAACAAAACTTGCTTACGAATATGCAGTAAAAAAGAAAAAGCGGATAATCAATTTGTACGACAATGATATCTAAAATTGAAACTATTGTAGATGGCTTGATACATATAGACCAAGACGGCTTTTTGCTAAAACTGACGTCCGCCTTTGATATAGGTAGGCAATGAGTAGTTAAATAAATGCTTTGCATAAACAAATATAGCAAATGATTTTTCTACGGTAGCAAGCCACCGACTTACAACATCGAATATACTACGAAAAAAAATATCATTAAATTTACATAAAAAACGGGCGACCAATAAATAGTCGCCCTATATTTTTGTTGTTAACTTTTGATTAGTTGGTATATTTGTTGAGTTTAACTTGATTGGTTTGTTACCAATTTTAGATTGATTGATTTGTTATTAACTTTAGATATTTGAATCATCTTGCAAATACGCTAATTCTACAATACTACCTTTGCGAATAGTATCACAACCAAATTTAGCAGTTGGTAACGTTTGTTACATATATTAGTCCAACGGCTTCATTGTGGGAAACAAAAGGACGTCGCGGATGGATTGGTTGTTTGTGAACAACATTACCATACGGTCGATACCGATACCCAAACCGCCTGTTGGAGGCATACCGTACTTGAGCGCGTTTACAAAATCGTCGTCCGTCATTTGTGCTTCGTCGTCGCCGTTTGCTTTGGCTCTTGCTTGCGCCATAAAGCGTTCTTGTTGGTCGATTGGATCGTTAAGTTCCGAGAAAGCGTTACCCATTTCGGCAGCGTTCATAAAGAACTCGAAACGTTCGGTAAGGCGTTTGTCGGAAGGCTTGCGTTTTGCAAGTGGACTAACGTCTACGGGATAGTCGTAAATAAAGGTGGGTTGAATGAGTTGTTTTTCCACAAACTCGTCGAAGCACTCGTAAAGAGCGTGTCCCCAGGTTTGTTTGCCGTTATCCAAATGAACGCCAAGTTTTTGTGCTGCGGCAACGGCTTGTTGGTCGTCGAGATTTGCAAAATCTACGCCGGTGTACTTAAGAACTGCCTCTATCATGGTCATTTTGGTCCAGTTGTTAAGGTCGATTGTGTTTTCGCCATAAGGCAACACACGTGTTCCAAGGACTTTGTCGGCAACGTAGCAGAACATACTTTGAGCGACTTCCATCATGCCCTCAAAATCGGTGTATGCTTGATAAAGTTCGATTGTGGTAAACTCGGGGTTGTGTTTAGGGTCCATGCCTTCGTTGCGGAAAAGACGTCCAATTTCGTACACACGCTCGAAACCGCCAACGATAAGGCGTTTTAGGTACAATTCCGGTGCGATACGCATGTACATGTCAATATCTAACGTGTTGTGGTGAGTTACGAACGGACGAGCGTTTGCCCCACCGGGGATTGTGTTGAGAATTGGCGTTTCCACTTCGATAAATCCGCGATTATCCAAAAACTCACGAATAGCCCTGATAATACCGCTACGAATGATAAACGTACGTTTAACGTCCGGATTGGCAATAAGGTCGACGTAGCGTTGACGATAGCGTGTTTCCATATCGCGCAAACCGTGGAATTTTTCCGGCAAGGGCAACAACGATTTGGATAAAAGCGTGATAGACTTAAGTTTAACGGAGATTTCGCCCATGTGAGTGCGGAACACTTCGCCCACGCCACCGATGATATCGCCGATATCCCAAGTTTTGAATGCTTTGTACACTTCTTCGCCGACTTCGTCACGTTTGACGTATAGTTGGATTGTGCCTTCGCCGTCCAAAATGTGGCAAAAACTTGCTTTGCCCATGATACGACGAGATACCATACGTCCTGCGACGGCAACGACAAACGGTTCGCCCTCCTCGCCTTCGACAGGATCGACAAAAGTATCTACGATTTGTTTGGAAGAATGGGTTTTGTCGAACTTGGTAATTTCAAACGGATCGTTACCTTCCGCTTGCAACTTGGCAAGTTTATCGCGACGGATTTGCAAAATTTCGTTAATGTCCTGTTCAACAACAGGAGTTTGCACGTTTTGTTCGTTCATAATTACTCCAAAAACGCCCTTGTTAGGGCGCTGTTTTGTAAAATTTTAATAATAAGACGTTATCTGGAAACAGAGATAACCTTGATGTACTTGATACGTCCGTTAGGCAAAGCAACCTCGGCAGTTTCGCCTTCGGCAGTTTTGAGCAATGCTGCGCCAACGGGAGATTCGTCACTGATACGTCCGGAAGCAAGGTCTGCTTCGGTGGTACCAACGATTGTGTATGTTTTTTGAGGTTGTTCCACTCCGTTTACGATTTCGCTACAAGTAACTGTGATTTCGTGAATAATTTTTGCCATGCGAAGTTTTGCTTCGATTTCGGCAATTTCGCCTTCCATTTCACCTTGTGCTTTGCGTGCTGCATCGTATTCGGCATTTTCGGAAAGGTCACCAAAGCCACGAGCGATTTTGATTTCTTCGGCAATTTCTGCACGACGGACGGATTTTAGGTACTCCAAACGTGCTTCTAACTCTCTGCGACCCGCTTCGGTCAATTGAACTTCTGCCATAATATTCTCCTTGATATAAACTGCACAAAACAACCTAAAGCACGCTTTAAGTTGTAATGAGCGTTGATTTGTTATTTTTGTAGAATAATTCTACTACAACGGCGGTGTAATGTCAAGTAAATGCAACAAATCCAACGTGCAAAACGCATCATACCACCAAATGAAAGAAAGATTTTGCAATTATTTGTGCATATCGACAATAAATACAGCAACAACGTTTGCGATAAAATAATTTTTGATACGCTATTGTTTGTTACGTATGCAATATCAGTTGCAGACGTTTGTTGAACGCAATGGTTTTGTTACACAAACGTGTGGCAAATCACCTTGCAAATCCACTGCCAATTTAACGCAAAATTGCCATTTTGCAATCAATTTAGTTGTTTTGTTGAATAAGTTTTTTGAAAAAATCAACACAACCGTCCAATGCGGAAAGGTCGATATTTTCGTTATTGCCGTGCATTGTATCCAACTGACTGAAAGTAATCAAAATAGGCGTACAACGAATAGCGTGTTGGGCTATAGGTTGCATGTGACGACAATCGGAACCGGCAAACATCATTAGGGGCGAGACTACCGCATTTGGGTACACTTGTTTTGCCACGTTTTTGAAAAGTTGGTAACCTTCGCCCTTGATATCCACAACTTTTGACGCTTCGATGCACTTTATAACTTCCATTTCCAAATCGAACTTTTGCGCAAGTTTTTGCAAACGTTGGAAACATTTTTCACCGGTATCACCCGGCAAAAAACGAAGATTTGCCGTTACCCACGCTTCTTCGGGTATAGAATTGGGAACACTTCCACCACCGATGGTTGTAAATGCGATTGTCGTGCTAAACATCATTGCAAGTTTACGTTTGGTAATGCGTTTGCACATGATAGGTGCGATAATTCCGCCCAAAGCGCCTACTGTTTTGCACAATGCCTTTAGATAAAACGGAAACGTGTCGCCGGCACGATAAACCATTTGTTTGGCAATTTTGGGACATTTGGGCTTAAACACTGTATGATGCTCGCAATAATCTACAAACGCAGAAAGGCGTGCGATTGGCGTATTGAGTGGCGGTCGACAAGAGTGTCCACCGTTACCACGAGCGGTAAATTTAACGTCGGCATAGCCTTTTTCACAGGCGCCAACCATAAGCAAATCCTTTTTGAAATACTTGCCGTCGCCCTTCATTAGCGCACCGCCTTCGTCCACTACCAAAAACGGAGTTATGCCATTGACAACGAAAAAGTCACGAACAATTTCCGCACCGTTGCCGGAAATTTCTTCGTTGGGGCTGTAACTTAGGTACACGTCCTGCAAGGGAGTTTCCCCTTGGGCGAGCAGTTCTTCTACCGCCATCATCGTGCAAAACAATGTACTTTTACAATCCAGTGTGCCACGAGCGTACACTTTGCCGTCAACAACAGTGGCATCGAATGGCGGGTAGTCCCAAGCATTTTCGTCGGCAGGGACAACATCTTGATGCGCCATTAAAACAAGTGGTTTATCGTGCGAAATTCCGTCCCATTTGAAAAGCAAAACATTGGTGTAGTCACAACTACCTGCAACGGAAGAAAGGTCTACCTTTTGTAAATGGGTGTGCACCAACGGAAACACCTGTTTTAGAACGTTATGGAAAGTAACAAAATCGCCACAATCGGTAACGGTGTTGCATTGAAGAAGTTTACAGAAATCTTGAGTGTAGTTGGAATTTGTCATAGTCGAGTTGAATTACTTTTTATTTTTGGTGTGCGAGAATGTGTGTATAACGCGATACATAAAGGTCTTTTTTAGGCGAACTGCGTCAAACGGACAAAGTTCTTGACAACAATAGCACCTTATACACTTGGATTGGTTTACGTGCGCCTTTTTATCCACCACTTTTAGTGCTTGCGCAGGGCAATGTGTTACGCATTTACCACATCCGCGACATTGAGATTTATCTATCTTAACACGCTTGGTAAGATGTTTTTTTGCCAATTTTTTTACCCAAGGGGGCATATTCAAAAAGGTATCGGCACTGGTAACTTCGGGAACATCGAAGTTATCGACAAATTTATCCGCAAGTGTAGTAAAATCGAAATCTATAGTCGCAAGATCGTCGCTGACAAGTTGACGCTCCTTTGCCACCTGCAACAAAGGCATTTGAAAAGGTTTTGCAAAAAGAGAAACGGCAACAACATCCAACTGATAAGGATTGGAACTTGCCATAATTTGACCGATAAACTTAGGTTTGCCGTTGGTTGGGCCTGCGCCTTCCATACCGATAACACCGTCGATAACGTGCAATACGATTTTTTGACTTGCAAACTGCTCGATATCGCAAAGAAGGTTGCAAAAATCGCCGAGATCGGGAAAACGACTGTGCAACTCTACCTTGATAAGTCCGGGAATAAGTCCGTACAAATTTTTGACTGCACCGGTATAACCTGCAAACGAGTGTGTTTTTAGTTTGGTGACGTTGATTACCACGTCGGCGGACAAAAAAGCGTTGATAATTTCGCACTTTTGCAACATTTTGCCGTTAAGTTCCACCGTTTGAAAATCGAAGTCATCATTGAGTTTGGCGCAGGTGTTTGCAGAAACGTCCGTCATTTTGCATTTGTTGTAGACAGTGTTCATCACGCCTTTGGTATACATACCGCCACAAGAATCGCCCACCACTATGTTTTGAGTGATTTTTGATAGTTGGTTAACAATGGCAAGTACCACTTGCGGATGGGTTGTACCGTGTTTGTCGGGGGACATTTCTCTTACCAAATTGACTTTGATAAATACCTTTTGGTCGGGTTTTACAAAGTTTGCCAATCCGCCAAGTTGGAAAAGAATATCGTCGACGGCAATTTGTACGTTTTGCGGTTGATAGTCGGCACACGCCGACATTGCTACTTTGCTCATTTTGTGCCTCGATTAGAAGTTTTCGACAATTTTTGTGGCTAAGTCCAAAAAGTTTTTGGTCACTTGGTTTACAGTAAGACAATACTCACTACTACCACCGAAAAGGCTATCGGAAATACATTTGACAAGCAAACAGGGGACGTTGTTGAAACGACAAGTCATAACGATACCTGCCGACTCCATATCGCAAATATCGGCATCGAATTGCGCATACAAATTGCTTTTTGCCGTGGCGTCGTCTACAAATTTATCAGCGGACGCACATCTAACGGTGGGCATATTTTGAAATTGCAACGCCTTTGCAAGCAACGTTTGGTCGGTGGGAATTGCAACGTCATCGAAACAGCAGTAACGTCCAACGGAAACGTTGTCGATTGTAGAAGTGTCCATATCGTAATGCACTACGTCCTTTACCAAAACAGTAGAACAAAGAGAAGTTTTTTCCGTAAGCGCGCCAACGACACCAAAATTAAGAATGATATCGACGTGATATTTTGCAATTAGCAGTTGGCAACTTGCTGCGGCGGTGATTTCACCCACAGTTGGCGGAACACACAAAACTGCATCGTGATTGCCCAGTTTGAATGTGTAAATGGCAAAATTGCCGTCCATTGTTTTGGTTGCATTATCGAAAAAGGAAACCGCTTCCTTTTCCATTGCTGTGAAAATGCCGATTTTCATAAAAAACTCCTTAAAATCGCTGTATCTTAATAAAATGTTGCGCAAAAACACTATGGCGAACCATTTGAAAGGTTTTGCAATTTTATTGCAACAATAATTTGACATAATATTATAACATATTGAGAATAATTAGTAAATACATTACGGCGCAAAAAGTGGTTTGACGTGCGATTATTTTGTATATAGCATTTACAATTTTGCTTTATCGTGACAAAATACATTGCAATGATACGAATTTTTTGGTATAATGTACAAAATCGTTTTTAAGAGGCAGTTATGAAGATTTGGGCAAGAACAATCCGCGGAGAAAAAATCACACGCAACGTTGTGCATGAATGTCAGTTTTTGGCAAACGACTATATCTTTGGTGAAGAATTGCGCAACATTTGTGAAAAAATGGACGTACCCACACCAATATCGACGGTTACCAATTACATCCATTTTGTACGTTTTAATACTACCAAATACCTTGAACGTGATTTTGTGGAAAGCGTGGATTTCGATTACCTTGTTTTGGAATGCATCCCCGACGGAAAGTAGGTTTTTACCAATTCTATCGTAAATTTTCGTTTTACTGTTATACTTAAATATATCGAACAACATAAAAAAATCGGCCTATTTTTTGTACGTATGTCACAAAAAAGTGAATACGTATTGTAAAAACAGGTCGATTCTTATTTTTACGTTATTTTGTTTTGCAGATAACGACGTGCATTATACCATTTGCAAAATGCTATAGACGATTGATGAGTTGATACTTTAGTTATTGCTTGCAATAAAAAATATTAAAATAGTCATTACGCAATCGCAGACAAAACGTCGTTTGAGTTGCAGTCTCAATTCTGTTTAGATATCAACGGAATTTTAGATTGATTGAAGCATCCAAATTATTGATTGAATAATTACCGAATTATTGTTGTTGAGGTGGGTTAACACGAGCGCTGACTTTGCCTTCCGGAGAAATTTCGCCTGCCTTGGCAAGAGAGACTTTGGTTAGATAAGGACCGACAAGTTCATAGATTAACACGCTGAACAAGGTGATGCTGGACACCATTGAGCCGACTTCGCCAAGGGATGCTTGCGCTTTGATAGCCATACCGAGTGCTACGCCTGCTTGCGGGAACAACGTGATACCAAGGTATTTTTTGACGTTTGCAGGTGCTTTGGAAAGAGTTGCGCTGATATTTGCACCGAAGTACTTACCCAAGCAACGGGAAACGATGTAAACCAAGCCGACAAGCACTATAAGGATATCGGTAAATACGGAAAGTTCCAACTCGGCACCGCTAAGCACAAAGAACAGCACAAACAACGGAGCCGTCCAACGGTCAAGTCTATCCATAAGCTCGGCGGAGAAATCACAGCAGTTGCAGAAAATGGTTCCCAACATCATGCAAGTAAGCAATGACGAAAATGCGATATGAACGCCTGCGATATCGAAACTCATCATAGAAAGAGCAACGGTCAAAAGTACGAAAGTAACACTCATTGCCAAACGCTTGGAGCGAGAGTGGAAAAATTGTTCGAAAAAGGTGAACAACAATCCCATTGCCGTGCCTAATGCAAGAGACAAAAGCACTTCCAACAACGGTTCTACAATGATAGATACAACGTCCACACTGCCCACTATTAGTGCGTTTGCTACGCCAAAAGAGATTGCAAAAAGCACAAGACCGACAGCATCGTCCAAAGCAACTACAGGCAAAAGAGTGTCGGTTACGGGGCCTTTTGCTTTGTATTGACGAACTACCATTAACGTTGCTGCAGGTGCTGTCGCCGCTGCCACCGCGCCCAAAACGATTGCAACGGACAACGGAAGAACATCGGGAATGATAAAGTGCAACAAAATTAGTGCAACGTCCACTACAATAGTTGTAAATACTGCTTGAAAAACGCCGATTATCATTGCTTGTTTGCCTATGGTTTTAAGTTGCGAAAGACGGAATTCGTTACCGATTGAAAATGCGATAAAACCTAGAGCGATATCCGAAAGCAACGAGTAGGAGTCGAGATCTTCCATGCTGATAAATCCAAGACCCTTTACACCAAAAGCCCCGAGAAAGTACGGACCTATTAGCACTCCGGCGACCAAATACGCCGTAACGGCGGGTAAATTTAGTAATTTTGCAAGACGGGACAAAATCAATCCCGAAAAAAGCGCGATTGATAGCGCAAGTAACGTTTCCATAAAAACCTCCTAAGAAACCAACCGCCTAATTGTAGTACTTTAGTGGCGGTTTGTCAAAGAAATTAACGGCAAAAAAACAACAAAATTTGCACTATTTTTTTAGATAATTTTTGTTGCGAAATAATTTGTTTTTTTTGACTTGTTGCACGGCTAAATATCAACAAATTGTACGCAGAATAAACTAAAACAAACGACGCAAAGGATTGCAAGATAGCAAAAAAATATTGGTATGAACCATAAAAATTATGCAAAACTATAGAATTGAATTTTCTGCTAATTACTTTTGTGCTGTAATACCTAAAAAACAGTAAATTAGTAAACCATTTGCCACAATGCAATTATATTACACAGAATATGATGTTTACCAAATGCATCAAAACAAGTCGAAAAAATAGAAAAAAGCAACATTGGACTTTTACATTTTGAAAGCAATGTTAAGTTTTGAAACATATATTACACAAAAAAGAATTAAGATCCTATAATTAATGTTGGGGCGTGTGCGAAAAAGTAGCGCAAAACTTTCTTCACCGCAACATTCAATATAGATCCAAAACAATAAAAGCGATGTTATACTTTTACATTTTGAAAGCAATGTTAAGTTTTGAAATGTATAGTACACAAAAAAATGCAACAAAAAGCACGAACGTGCTATAATAACACTTCGTGCTGTTGGAAAATCGTTGTTTAGTTGCCATTGAAAAACATCCGCTTAACGTGGTTGCAATGACCTTTTTACAGTTCGTCGTAAAGGTCAACTTTAACGCCTGCTTCTTTTAGCAGTTGCATGGAAAATTCGTCGGGGTAGCCTTCCTTATAGACGATACGTGTTATGCCGGAATTTATAATCATTTTGGCACAGATAACGCATGGTTGATGTGTGCAATACAAAGTTGCATCTTTCAAAGATACGCCCAAACGAGCGGCTTGCAAAATGGCATTTTGCTCGGCGTGAACGGCATAGCAAAGTTCTTGTCGGGTTCCGCTTTGAATGCCTAATTTTTCGCGCATACACTCGCCCTTATCCTTGCAATTTTGCACACCTTGAGGTGCACCGTTGTAGCCGGTGGTAAGGATGCGATTATCTTTTACGATGATTGCACCAACGTGACGGTTGGATTTGAAACAACTCGACCACTCTGCAACATCGAGAGTAAGTTCCATAAATCTTTTGTCCCACTTGTTCATAGATAAAATTCCTTTTTAAACAAAAATGTACGTTTAATGTTTCAAATTAAAACACTAAAGTTAAAATTGCGTTTGTTTTTTAGCAGAACTATCGAACGGTGTGTTTGTTAGATGGCACAAACACGTGCTATAATAGTTGCAACCACCAACAGCACACTGATTTTAGTACTTTTGTTTGCGGATTTTGCCGTCTACCTTGTGGATGGTGATGTGGCCGTCTTGCGACTTTGCACGCGCTTTTGCAAATGCGATAGCTTCCGCTTGGGTATCGAACAATTTTATTGCCTTGCCACCCTTGGAAAGTTTAACTTGCCATTTTCCATCGGGGCGCAATGCAATGTGATAGTTTTTGACGGTGCGTTTCTTGGCAACTTGTTCTGCAACGGGTTGTTCCGCTTCGGCAGCAGGTTCAACAACCGGTTCGTCGGCAACATCTACAGTTGGCTCGGCAATTTCGTCATCGTCTGCTTCTTCGTCGATTGTAACTATAACTTCGTCAACAAGTTCGTCGTCCGTTTCGTCGGTAACGACTTCGTCCGTTGCAACAGGTTCGTCGACAACGTCAACAGTTTGAGCGGTATTGTTTTTGTTACGTTTACCTGCACTACGGCAAATTGCAACAATGCCAAGCACCAACAATACCACTACTGCAACCGCCACAATAACGTGCCAAAGAGCAATTGAAAAACCGCCGATATTTGTTAGTTCTTTTGTTAAAAATTCCATAGAAACATCTCCTTTGGAAAGATTTTTATTGTGTTTAGTATATATGCTGTGTGAAATAAATTTTTTGCCATTCGGCAAGATTTTTGCAAAACATTCATTTTGCCACAAAAATTATTGTTTTTGCACTTCAAGTATATAAATCGTCGAAGTTTTTGTTCTTTGCGAGCAAAACAAAATTTTCTTGTATTATATCATTTTTTTGTAGAATATTCAAGACATTGAACAAACATTTTTTGGAAAATGCACAACAAAGTGCGTTCCCAGGAGTTAGATGCTTTTGAGGTGTATTTTGTTAACGCAGTTTGACGTGGCAAGGAATAAAATATAACCGGCGTAGCCGTTTGGCTACGCCGGTTGTTGTTTGATAGAATTATGTTATTGAATAAATTCTATTGCAATAAAATGTAAAACTAATCACTGATTGCCTTAGGATTGATTACAAGTTGACTTCGATCCAAAACAGTATAACTAACACCATTGTAATCAACAGAGTATCCTGCAGAAACAAGGGAACCTCTATCCAGGTTGATGCTTGCAAGATATGTGTTGCATTCTGCATCGGCATAAATGTAGATATGGAACCAAGCCCATTTTTCATTTTGAATTTGTGTTACATCGAAACGAAGTTCAAATTCGCCGTTTTGAGGTGCAGCACTAACGCCGTACCAGTGCAAATCACCATCGTTTGCATGTAATTTAAGCGCAACAACATCATTGGGACATGTACCCTTAACTACCAAAATATGATTATCTTCTACACTAATTGATGAAACGGAAAAACCTGTTACAGTTGGTTGAATTACAAGTTGACCTTCCCAATCCGGTTTTATAACTTCATAATGAATACCCTTAAGGTCTATCTTGTTGCCATATTCTATGGAGCCCAAAGGAAGATCGCTACGGTTGTCGCTTGTTTCAGTATATGTTTCGGGGTTTTCTTCCGCAAATGTCATTATATGGAATTTGCACCAAGGGGTACCGTCAACCTTAAGTTGGGTTACATCGAACGTTGCTGTAAACGTACCGTTTTCGATAGTTGCCTTTTCGCCATACCATACATCGTTGTCATTTCCGTTTGCACGAATAACAACACACTTTACGTCTTCGGGGATTGTGCCTGTTGCAACAATTTTCAAACCGTCGGTTGTACTAACTGTGACACTTCTTACTTCGAACTTGGGAAGAACTTTAGGTTGAATTACAAGTTGACTTTGGTCTAAAACAGTGTAACGAACGCCGTCATAATCAGCAGAATATCCTACAGGAACGTCGCCTCTTTGAAGGTCGATTTTTGCAAAGCCAGAATCTTGTGCTGTGGGATTAGCCTCTGTGTACGCATAGATGTGGAACCAAGCCCATTTTTGATTTGGAATTTGTGTTAAATCAAAACGAAGTTCAAATTCGCCGTTTTGAGGTGTAGCACTAACGCCGTACCAGTGCAAATCGCCATCGTTCGCATGCAAAGTTACGCATTTTGCAGCATTGCCAATTGTACCTTTTACTACCAAAGCAAGTCCGTCGTTTGTATCAACAGTAATAGACGTTACAGTTGCAGGAATTGTAGGTTGGATAATAAGGTGGTCACGGTCATCGTTGTTTTGAACAGTATAACGGATGCCATTGTAATCGGTTGTATCGTTATAATTAAGAGTTCCCAATGGTAAATCATTTTTTGACACAGGTTCGGTATCTGCAGTGGGGTTTGCTGTTGCGTAAGCATAAACGTGGAACCACCACCAAGGTGTACCTTCTACAGACAAATCTGTAAGTGGAGCGTGGAATTCGTAAGCGTCGGGTCTTTCGGATACGTTATCCCAGTATTTATGAACGCTATTACCGTCAGCGTGAAGTTTTACGCAAGGAACGGTAGTGTCGGTAGGCATTTTGCCAACTACAACCAACGTGGGAACGCCTTCGATTGTTTCGATTGCGATTTTTTCCACAAGCGGACCGTATGCTTGAAGCACTACTGCGGATGCTGTGCCATTTGCTACGGTAACTGTTGCGGATTTATAAACAACGCTACCGGTAACGGTAAGTGTGTAAGTACCGTCAACAACTGTGTCTCTGCAAATAAACTTGCCGTTTTTGATAGTTGCCGTATGGGTATGTGTTCCGTCGGTAAGAGTTGCGGTATAGCCGTTGAGGGATGCGTCGTTACCATCGGCATCCTTGCCTGTTACAGCAAAGTTGAATGGAACGGCAACAGCATGTGCGCAAACGTCACATTTACCGTCGAGATCGGCATCGGTGTGACCTTCAACGGTGTTTTCGTCCTTTTCGTTATCTTCTGCGCAGTAGTACCAGTGTGTTGTATCGTTACTGCCGAGTTGATCGTAAACGTGTTCGTGTGGGGTTGTACAAGCACTAACACACAAGCAAAGAACTACGCACAATACTACGAGAATAGTGATTTTTGCTTTTTTCATAGTTTTTTTCTCCTTTTTGTTTATAATTTTCAGGCTCTGTGCCTGTAAATTTAGCATTGAGTTCGGTCATCGTCAATCGACCAATCGTCATCTTGAATATCGAAATTGCCATTTTCGGTATCTTGCAAAGCGTACAAACCGAATTTTTTGCGAAACGCGAACAAAATTACTCCGCTAATTGCGTATACTGCACCCAAACAAATAGTAAAAATAGGGGTAAACCAATCGGTAGTTTGGGTGGAAAGAGAAAGCGGATTATCCGTATAACGACATTGCACCACCGTGCCTATTTCAAACGACGAGGGGTAGTCGGTTAACGTTGCCGTTGTCATTTGGCCGTTATCGTTTTGATAGGTTACGACAATGGACGTGATTGTGTAGAAATTTTCCTCCTCACCTTTTTCCGTTTGAACATCGGTGATTGTAGCAGTAACGTAGGTGTAGGTGCGCTCCTGCTTGACGGTGGATGCTAAAAACACACTACCTACCGCAATTTGAAACACAGCCAAAACGGCAATGACGATAAGAATTGTTTTTAGTTGTCCTTTCATTTAATCACCGTGATGATAGAGTGCTTTTCCAACGTGATACCGAAAGTTTCGCCATCGATATCTACGTTTGTTTTAACGTCGTTATCGCCGGTGTTGAGCACTACAACAACCTTTTGTCCGTTGGAATTGAGATATGCCGTTTGGTGAATTTGGTCTACACCGCCGGCACAAAATACCTTTTTAGCACCCGGTTGAATATACTTTGAGAAGTGAGCGATATGCCAGTAACTGGGGTTGAACACTACACCGCCTTTGCCGTCAAGCATTACAGGTGCTTCGCAGAAGTTACCTGCGTGGTTAGGACCGCCGTGTTCGTCTACGACAAGGTTCCAATCGATGTAACCTTCCGACCAGTTGTTTAAGTCGCCGATAATTTGTGTTGCATAGCGTTCGCCGTTTTGCCACAAACCGGAAACTACCGCTTTGCCCGTGGTAGAATCGTGTGCAAGTTCTACACAACACTCGGTAAGCAAAATGTGCAAATCGGGGAACAACGTGTGCAAATGTGAAAGATTTTCGTATCGTTTGCAACAATACCAGTGGTAACCAACGCCCCAAACGTGTGGTTTTACGCCTTCGATAGACATTGTGTCGATTGTACGACGAATAACTCTATCCCGGTTGTGGTCCCAAAGATAAAATTTTGTATTAAGTCCGTACTTTGCAAAAGTGGGAGCAAGGTAATTTACGATTTCGTTACCTTCTTCGAAGGCATCAACTTCGCGAGACTCCCACGTTTGGATTGCTTCCGGCTCGTTTTGAACGCTTGCATAAGATACGTCAATTCCGCGGTCACGCAACTCGCAAAGATATTTTGCGTAATACTCTGCCCAAAAGGTGCGGTATTCGTTCTTAAGTTTGCCCCCGTGGTTCATATCGCCGTTGGTTTTTGCAATGGCAGGGGGCGACCAAGGTGCAGTAAAGAAGGTAAGTCCTTGTTTAGACGCTTGCATACACTTTTTGATAAACGGTACGCGCGCTTTGTCTTCGCAAGAAAAATCGAAGGTGGAAAGGTCGGCGCCTTTGGTGTAGTTGTAACTTTTTGCAGTAAAATCGCTCGAGTGAACGGTAAGTCTGGCAAGGTTATAGTTAAGTCCTTCCGGCGAGAAGTATGCATCGACAATTTTTTGACGATTTTGTTCGTCTAAGGACATATAGCAATCGGTTGCGGCATCGGTAAATGCACCACCGAAGCCCATGTGTGTTTGGTAAGTTATATCGGTGCGAACAACAACGTCGTTGATTACACCGTCAAACGGAGCGCCGAAAGAAACTTCGGAAAGACGTGCTCCGCTGTACGCTGTTTTGATAATTTTTGTCATTAAAAACTCCTAAATTTTGTCTGTTGAAATTGCAAGGCCAGTGCCGATTTGAGTTCCGTAGGTCCATGCTTTGATGGTGTAACGAACTCCGTTGTAGGTAATTTCTTGACCTACTGTTAAAAATTTGCCACGATTTAAGTCTTTTTTGTTAGTGGGTTTTTGCAAGTCTTCGGGAGTTTCGGTATCGTAAGAATAAACGTGGAACCAAGACCAAGTTTGCTTGCTATCCGTGGGAAGATCGGTTGCCAAAACACGAAATTCGAAAGTGTTAGCCGTTGTTGACTTGTTATCCCAATATTGATGATATTTTTCCTCGGGAGAACCGTATTTTGCATCGGCATGTAGTTTGATACATTTTACACTGTCGCGATAAGTACCTTTTACAACCAACGTTGGAACGCCGTTGTCGTCGATATTTTCCATAGTTACTGAATCTACGGTAAAATCGTCATTTGTAAAATCGGCATTTGTATAGTTAAGTTTTAGAAGATGATCGTATTCCTTAAACTCAAAGTTTGCCAAATTGCTGGTAATTGTGTCCGTCATATCGGCAGAACTATCAAAAATGTCGAACAAGCCGAAGGAAGAGGACAATTTGATATCGTACCAAATATCTGCACCGTTTTCGCTGATAACTTTGGAAACGTCGATATTTGCGGTGAACGTACCGTCATCGGCGGTTTGAACTTCGTCACCGACAATCTCAATCACTTTGCCGAGTCTTGTGTCGGCACTGTACAATTCAACAGCAACACTACCACCAAATTTACTTTTGCCGCTAACTTGCAAGCAAGCAACGTCATTAACGGTTTCAAACTTTGCGGTAATATCAGTAAATGCGTTTTCCAACAAAACGATTGGGTTGCTAACGTAAGTTACAATGCCGTTTTTTGCGGAAAGAACTACGTAGTAGTAAGGTTTATCGTCACTTGGAGAAACGTCCGTTGTGGAATCTACACCGGAAATAGCAACGTTGGTTGCTACTACTTCGGCAGTATCGTCGAAAGTTGCACTTGCACTTCTATACACGCTTTTACCGGTTGGATCGCAAAAAGAACTCCACGACGTACCTTTTACAAAGTAATAAGACAAAACGTTGCTAGTGCCGTTTGACGTAAGGTTTGGCGTCATTTGTGGGCGCGTCATCGGCAAAACTGCCGTTTTGTCGCCATCTACTACGTGAATAAAGTAGGACGCATAGGTAACGTTAGAATCGAAAACGAATTTTCCGTCTTTGTTGGTATAGTCGATTGCACTATCCGTTTGAGAAATTTTGTCGTAACGTGTTAGGTACACCTTTGCCGTTTGGCTGGGAGCAATATCACAAGTTACAACGTAGTTGCAAGTTGTTCGGTTTGTTTGAGTGATATCTACTTTGCTAATTTCGTATGCGGTGTAAGGAGTGTTGAAACGGTAACTTTCGTTACATGCAGTTAAACAAGCAATCATAACGAGCAACAAGAAGATAATCAAGAATAGTTTACTGTTCTTTTTCATTGTGAAGCCCTCCTTAACATACGAAAGTTACAACGCTTTGCGGTTGAATTTCGATGGTAACTTTATTTCCGCCGATAACAACGTGTACCGTTTCGGAAAGTTGGTCGTTAACGTTAACTGCGGTTACAACTATTGCACCGTCGGCACGATAAAGCGCACTTGCCAAAATAAATGTATCGTTTGTTGAAGTTGTACCAAGTGCAACGGGGTATTTTCCATCAATTTGATATGCAAACTTGCCAACGTGAGCCATTGCATACCAAGCACTACGCTTAAAGTAAGTATAATTACCGTTTTCGTCGCAATCGAGGTCGATAACGCCATAGCAAGCAGTTTTGTGATATGCAGGAGTAGGCGTACCGTCCGAGCGAAGAACGAGATTCCAAAACATGGAGCCGTTAAGTCCATAGTTTAGCGGATCGACGGTTGTATAGTGAGCGGCATAAGACAAGTTACTTGCAAAGTCGTTACTGCCCGAGTGTTCGGTAACTTCCGTCATAAATATTTGCTTGTCTTTATAGTTTTGAGAGTAATTTTCAACAACGTATTGACTTGCTTCGGAAACTGTTGCCATTTTTACGTCGGCATAGCCATGAAAAGCAACACCGTCGAAATTGCTGGTTTCGAAAATAACGTCAACGTAGTCTAATGCACTACTGCCTGCATTGTGTTCGTAACCGAGCAATTTGACGTTGGGGTAGTTTTTAAGTTTTTGTTTTACGATACGACCAACTGTGATTGCTTCAATTTCGTCAATAAGCATGCAAGGATAGCCAACGTTACCAACAAACGGTTCGTTTACTAACGAAAGATAGTCGATTGTGATACCTTCGTTTTGATATGCTTCGACAAACTTTGCCAAGTAATCACCGTAAACGTCGTAGTAATCGGGGTTAAGAGCACCTGTTAACGTTAAACTGTGGTTTTCTTTCATCCAAGCGGGGGCCGACCAAGGACAAGCAAAAATCTTTACGTCAGGATTGATTTGCTTGATTTTTTTGAGTACGGCAATGATATTTGTATCGTGAGATATGGAAAAGTTTTCCAACGTTAAATCTTCGCCATAAGGGTCGGCAATATCGCAACAGGTAAAGAAGGAATTACCTTCGATATAGTCGCTTGCGCCTACGGGAATACGAACAAGATTCAATCTTGCGCCGTTTTCACCAAAAAGTTCTTGCAAAACTTCGTCTGCAACAGTTTCTGCGCCCTCTTCCATAAGCAAATATGCCGACGAGTGAGTTAATGTCGCGCCATAGCCGTAAAAGTCTTGTCGTTTATCTTTAGTGTCAACGATAATACTTGTGCCGTCGTATTCGTCGTCTTCGGTATATTTACTAAATTCGAGTGACGTTTGTCGTGACAACAATTTTGACATTGTGCCTGTTGTAACGTAAACGTCTGCATATTTGCGACTGCCGTTGCAACCACAAAGAAGGGTGGAAAGCAACAATATCGCACACATTGTTAAAACAATAAGCGTTTTATGTTTTAGTTTCATTACGTCCTCCGTTAAAAGAGTATTATTTCTGTATCGACAACGCCTACGCGGACGTTGTCCAAATCGAGTGCCAACGTTACAACTTCTCCCACGGACAATTTACCTTGAACAAGCAAACTACTGCCGTCGCTCAATTTGACGGAAGAATATTGTTTTGTGCCGTAGTCGGCAACGCTTTGCACTACACCTTGAATCGTGGGGTATGGTTCGTTTTGATGAGCAAGGCGAACGTTATCGATAGAAATGTACATCGAGTAACATGTATTGAAAATGCTTTTGCCCAAACGATACATTTTTTTGTTAAATTCGTAGAAACTTTCCACTTCTACATCTTTGTTAATCACACAAAAATGTTTGTCGATAGTTTTGCCACCTTCCACACATTTGCGTTTTTCAAAAATAAAGTTAATTTTTGATACTTCGCTGATTGCTGGAATGGTTTGCGCGCCGATAATATCCAAGCGACTTGCGTCCAAGCCAAAAGTGGTAGTTTGAGAATAGTCGCCCAAAGCATACAACTGTTGACCGTCAACTTGAACTAACGAAACGACACCCTTTTCGGTATCAAAAATTTTTTGACAACTGATATTTGCGCTGCCTTGACAAAATGCATTAGCATAGACTGCTACTTGAACTTCGCCGTCTTGCAAAGACGCTTGTTGCTCGCACAAAGTGGTTGTACAACCCAAAACCTGCAGTTTATTGCCTGCTTTTGTACCTTTAACAACTGTTTTTGGTGCAAATTGGGGTAAAAGAGATTGTTCGTTTTCGTCAAACAAGTGAATGAGTGAGGAGTTGATAAACAAAGATACGGTTGAGCCTATTGTAGTACCGGATTTTCCGTAACCGACAACTTCTTCATTACCGATAGTACCGTGCAAAACGGCGTGAGTACAAAGTTCTTCTACAACTTCCACATTGAACACAACTTCCACGTCGTTTGGATTTTGACGCTCGATAGAGAAATCTTCCGGGCGCAAGCCAACTGTTACGCGCTTACCTTGTAACAATGCTTTTTCGTCCAAACGAAGGGCAACTTCGCCTGTCAAAGGAATATCGCCCAGATTGGTTTTTACCTTTACGCCATCCGTCAAATCCATTTCGCCCTGCCAAAAGTTCATCTGCGGAGTACCTATAAAACTTGCAACAAACTTGTTTGCAGGGTAACGATACAACAGATTAGGCGAACCGACTTGCATAATTTCGCCGTCACGCATAACGACGATTTTGTCGCCCATGGTCATAGCTTCCGTTTGGTCGTGGGTAACGTAGATAAATGTTGCGCCCAACTTTTGGTGCAATTTGAGTAGTTGACTTCTCATTTTGGCACGCAATTTTGCATCCAAATTAGAAAGCGGTTCGTCCAACAAAAATACGTCCGGTTGGCGTACTATCGCACGTCCCAAAGCGACACGTTGTTTTTGTCCGCCGGAAAGTTGCGACGGTTTACGTTTGAGATAGTCGGTAAGATTGAGCATTTCTGCAGCGTCTTCGACCTTTTGTTTGATAACTTCTTTGTCTTCGCCGTGCATACGCAAACCAAACGAGATGTTATCGTAAACACTCATATTGGGAAACAACGCATAACTTTGGAAAACCATTGAGATGTTGCGTTCTTTTGCCGGCAAACCGTTAACAAGGCGGTCTCCGATGTACATATCGCCGGATGTGATTTTTTCCAAACCGGCAATCATACGCAACGTGGTACTTTTGCCACAACCGGAAGGACCTACGAAAACAACGAATTCTCCGTCGTTTACGTCCAAGCAAAAGTCCTTTACGGCGTGCACGGAATTATCATAAATTTTGTTTACGTGAAAAATTTTCAGTCCTGCCATACTTCACCTTAACCTTTGACGGCACCTGCCATGGTGCCACCTAAAATGTATTTTTGCAAGACAAAGAAAACAATAATCATTGGAGCAGATACCATAACTGCGCCAGCAAGCATAATTGGGAACATTTGCGAGTTTGCACCGCCGTTTTTCATCAACGCACCCAAGGAAATAGACAGCGTGTAGTTTTCCGGAGAGTCCAACACAAGCAAAGGCCACAAATAGTTGTTATAGTTCCACATAAACGTGGAGATACCCAACACTATCAACATAGGCTTTACAATTGGTAAGCAAATGTTAAAGAACACCTTAAAGTAGCCCGCGCCGTCAATTCGTGCTGCCTCTTCAATTTCCTTTTCGACGCCCAAAAACTGTTGTCGTAGCAGGAAAATGTTGTAGACACTCATCAAAAACGGCAAAATAAGTGCAAGCAAGTTGTCGTACAAACCCAACGAGTTGATAATGATAAAGTTAGGAATTAACATTACGCAACCCGGAACCATCAATGACGTGAGTGAAAACATAAAGATTTTGTCACGGCCGACAAATTGCATTCGCGCAAAAGCGTATGCTGCTAACGCATTCAAAAACAAGTTTGCGAAAGTATTTACCACACAGACTATAATCGTGTTTAGAAATACGGTGGGGATTTCCAATTCGCGCCACGCTTCTACGTAATTTGAAAACTCAAAATGCAAGTTTCCGTTTGCATCACGAGGCAAAAACGTAAACTTTGGCGACGAGAATTGATCGGGGGTTTTGAATGATGAGAAAATCAGCCACAAATACGGCACGATAAACATTGCGGTAATTAATATGAGTAATGCGTAAACAATCACTCTGCTGATAACGTAACTTGTGCTGTAGCGTTTGTCAAAACGCAGTTTTCCGTATTTTACAGGGGCAATAGGAGACATAGAATTAAAGTTGTTCATGCTTTTTTCCTCCTTTTTGCCTTATTACTAACGGGCAAATTGTTATCTTTTGCCATGCCTCTAAATTGCAAAGCGGTAAGTCCCAAAATCAATGCAAACAGCACGAACGACATTGCAGAACCTACGCCCAAGTTACTGTGTGTGATAGATTCTTCGTATACGCCGTATATAAACGTGTAGGTACTGTGGTTTGTTCCGCGGCCTGTCAACAAATACATAGACTCGAATGCTTGGAATCCGCCGATGATACCGGTTATCATAAAGAAGAACACGGTAGGCATAACGCCGGGGACGGTAATGCTCCAAAATTGTTTGAATGCGCTTGCACCATCGATGCTTGCCGCTTCGTACAACGATTGGTCGATATTTTTCATTGCGGAAAGCATAATAAGTACGTTGTAGCCCAAGCCACCCCAAATGGACATAACTGCCAACGTTACCAAGTTAAGTCCTTCGGTACCGAGGAAGTTGATGTTAGTACCCAAAATTTGGTTAATTAAACCAAAAGACGGGTCCAACATGTACTTCCACATTGTCATTATTGCTACGCCGACGGTAACGGACGGTATATAAAATGCCGTTTTAAATAATTTTTCACCTTTAATTTTTGTGTTGAGCAATGCGGAAACTATCAATGATAGTAAAATATTTGCGGGAACGGTAAGCAAAATATATTCAACCGTTACCAACAACGATTTCCAAAAGTATGGATACAAATCGCCACGATTGGTAAGGACATCAATATAGTTGTTTAGTCCAACCCATTTTATATCGCCCAGTCCGTCATACTCGGTAAAACTCAGTGCAAACGCAATAATCATCGGGGCAAGTTGAAATACCAAAAAATAGATAATCAACGGTAAAACAAACAAAAACCCATATAAATTACGTTTTAGCACGACTTTTGTTTTTTGTTCCATTTGATACCTCAATCAAAATCCAATACTTTTGTTGCTTGGTTTTGTGCACGGTCCAAACAAGTTTGAATATTTGCCTTGTTATCATCAAGAATTTCGGAAAGTGCTGTGGAAAGGTAATCGTCGTTAACTTTCATCCAATTTTTAACTTGAGGACGAGCAGAAGCATAGTCAAGTTGTTGCAAAACTACGCCCATAACTTGCTTGAATTTTGCAGAATATACAGCACCGGTAGTAACGTCGGTTTCACGAACTTTTGCATACGCTTTGATTGCGGAGAAGTTTGTGCTAATTGCCTTGTCAACATTTTCTTCACGGAGAAGGAAGTTTACAAGTTGTTTACAAGCATCGATATTTTTACTGTCTTTGTAGATAGCAAAGTTTTCGCCACCGATATTGGAATATGACGCACCGCCTTCGTTTTGCGGAATAAACAACGTTGCGCCTAAGTCATTTTCGAAGAAGGTGGGGTTATTTGTGTACGCATTGAAAATATCCGAGTTGTGAGCAAGGGTAAACATCACGTTGCCATTTGTAAATGCATTTGCAGATTCGCGGATGTTCTTTGATGATTTTTTGTACAAATTTCTAACCATTTCGGCAGCGGCAACACCTTGAGCGTTGTTGAAGATTACTTTGTTATCGGCAGAAATCATATCGCCACCGGCACTTTTTAGAAATGCTTGGAAGTACCAAGAAGCATATCCGCCGGTACCGATTCCGCCAAACAACGCTTTTCCATCGGGAACAGCCATATTACGCCATTCGTCCCAACTTTTGGGAACGGAAGATACAAGTTTTGTATTATATAACAAAACGCTTGTAGTAAGCGAAAACGGAACTGCCAAAATATCGCCGTTGTACTTTACGGTATCCATTGCCACGTCAAAAAAGTCGCTTACGTGCAAACCTTCTTCACCTTCGGCAGCATAAAAACCTGTGTTAAGGTTAAGACACAAATCGGCATAGTCGGCAAGCATCGGTTGGTCCAAATAGAAGACGTCGGGCTTGTTTTTGGGCGTTTTGAAATTAGTTTTCAACTTTGTGTTATATTCGTCTTTGGGGACGAACCTAATCTTTACTTTAACGCCGCTTTCCTTAGTGAATTCCTTAATCATCTCTTCATAAGTATTCTTGGCAGAGTCGTTTGCCGGTTGATAAACCATCAGTGTGATAGAATCGGTATCGTCATTATCGTTATTGCATGCAGTAAGCAATGTGCAAAGTGCACCGATAAGTAAGATAGCGACCAACAAGTAGACTATTTTACGTTTCATATATTCCTCCATTACGCCGATTCGCCTGTAACAAGCATCGGCAAAATTTTTATTTTTTGTGAATTGGCGTTCTCTAACAAAGAGACAAGTAAGTCGGCAAGTTTAAACCCGACCTCAAACAATGGTTGTTTTACCGTGGTCAATTTGGGGTTTACTAAATTTTCGTGACCAAAACCGTCAAACCCAACCACCGAAACATCGTTTGGAACGACAATATTATGTTCCTTCAAGGCTCGCATACACCCAATAGCCATTGTATCCGTTGCGCACACTATCGCGTCCATTGGTACACCGCTTTGAATAAGACGATTTGTGCAATCGTAACCGCCCTGCTCGTTTGCCTGCCCTATGGTAATTGCTCGGTCATCAATAGTTAGTCCATGGGAAGACAGACAATCTCTGTATCCACACAAACGTTCTTCGGCATAGTGCATTTTTTGCGGAGCACATACGGCACAAATATTTTTGCAACCTTTATCAATCAAGTACTCGGTGGCAATCCATTCGCCGGAATAATTATCGACGTCTACCCACGAACTAAATTTATCACTGTTGCCATACAATACAACAGGTTTTCCATTGGTAAACTTTTCTACAATATTTTCTTCGTCGTGAGAAAGTCCCATCATTATCATACCGTCGAAGGTTTCGTCTTGCGGTAACTTTCGTCGAAGCAAAAACGAATATCCGTGCTCACCAAGTCTTTCGCCGATTGCCGTTACCGTTTGCGACACGAATTGTTCCGTTGCGGAAAGTCCTTCGGGAATATAGACAAACACAATGTTTGTGCATTTTCGTGCCAAAGACCGAGCAACGTTGTTAGGGTGATAGTTTAATTCGCGCGCAACTTGTTGCACCGCTTGCAAAGTTTGCGGTTTTACCTTGTCGGGAAAATTAAAAACCCTTGATACCGTCATTGTGGACACGCCGACCTTTTTTGCTATATCTGTTATTGTTGCCAAAATAAAATTCCTTTTGTATAAATTTTTGTAATAAGCAATTTGGGGAAATGTTACGACTTATTACATACATATCAATGTTTGACACTGTGCAATTTGTATATTTTTCAGTAGACGATTTGTTGTGTAATAGATAAATTTTGAAGTTTTGAGGAAATGTTAGCGTTAACATTTTATTTCAAAAAATTTTCACCACAAAAGTGAAAATGCTGTTTAACAGTAGTATTATACACCTACCCCCCCCCCGTTGTCAATACCCAATTTTTGTTAAAAAGCAAGTTTTTTGTTGAATACAAACGTTGTGAGGGTATAGTTTTGCGCCTTGACGTTTATATCTTTTGCTTGCATAGATTTTGTTGACGTAAAAACAGACAAACAAAGCAATTAAAAACGTTATGCACACCACCCCAAAGAAATTATTTTTAGCCACTACTTGTGAGCAAAACATCATTCACCCAATACATAGTCCTCCCTTTCTTTGCAACAACATTTACTATAGAATCTAAATTTTATTTATCAAATATTTGACGTAAAAAATTATTTTTAACCACCGATTGTGAGTAATACTTTCTTCGCAACCTTTGACATAGCGCCAAGAAAACTGTCCTGCGAGACACCTCGCAGGACAGGCTAAGAAAAAGGGAAGGCTTGCATTAAGCCTTCCCTTTTGTGGGTAATGATGAATTATTCTTTACGTGCAACAAAATATTGTTTGTGAATTAAACATATCAAATGCAACAAATCAAATGTCTTTAGTTCAATAATCCAAAACGTTGCACTTTGTTTGACAATTTGTTGTGATTTGATGTGTTGTATTAAACACTTGTGTACTGTTGTTATGCAGCAACTTGATCGTCGGCATAGGCAACAACGGTGCCTGTTTCATTATCGAGACGATATTGGTAGGTGCCGTCGTTCTTGTTGTAGCCGATGTAGAAAACGTCGTCAATTTCTGCAATTACAACGGGAGTTTCGTCATTTGTTGTGTACACAATTTTATCTGTTCCTTCCTCAACAGCCCAGCCGATATCCGAATCAAAGGATATTTCCCAATGCTTGCCGGTCGTACAACGTTTGCAGCATAGCCATTCTGCCTTTACACTGCCGTATGTTTGAACTCCGCAACTTTGCCAAGCATGATCATCATAGTTTTTATACACAGCCTCCTCACCACACACCGTGCAGCGGTAACTAACGCCTTCTGCAGAAGTGCAATCACCTTCTGCAATTACGCCTTCTTCGTAAGTGTGACCGTAGACATAGGTATAATCGACATTTTTTCCACATTCGGTGCAATATTTGTATGTTTTTCTGCCACCTTCACAGTCAGTGCCTTCGGGTTCGCTCCATTTGAAGTTTTTACATTCACCCTTGATATATAAATCTCTTGTAGCGTTGCAATGCGAACATTTTTGTGTAATTTTTGTATAGTAGCCACAAGGCAGGTCGTCTGTGTCGATTTCCGTTACAGTCTCCCATTTGTGAACGTAAATGCTTCCGGGATCGACAACAATAGTTTTGTTTACACTGTCGTAGATACAATCAATGTATCTTTGAGTACTCGTGTTTACCGTAAGGTATCCGCTTGTAAGCCAATCGTAGGGAGCAGTGTCAACATAACTAATATCATATATCGAATCGTAGTAGAATACTCCGTTCTCGAGTATTTCCAAGACAGTTGCAAGCTGTTCCGCGCTGATTGGTTCTGTTTTCCAATTATACGCATAGTAATCGGTACCGACAATGTAAACGCCTTCTATTTTTCTTTGGATAGGTGCGGATATTTCGCCGTAACGCTTTCCGTTGCAAGCCGTATTCCAAAATGTAAGCACTGAAAAATCTTTGTTAAGATTGATTGTGGCGGTATAAACGTAACCGTACGCCAAGCCTTGAATTTCGTTGTCCGTCCACTCCAAAGCTTCTTTGACAGCTGCCAAAATACCTTCGTTATTTATCCTGCTCTGGCGATGATAACCCTTGATAGTTAAAATCCAGTCGCCGTCGGTATTTTTTTCCAACGAAACAATTTCCTGTTTGTCATCCCACAACAATGCGCTCTTAACAAACGCCGTAACTGTTTCTTTATCCTTTAGGGAGTTCTTAGCGAGTGCATCGGTTACCGCTCCCAAATTGTCCTTTGCATCCTTTATAAAGTCGTCGGCATTTTCGAACTCAACATCACGCTTAACGGAAATAGTACCATTTACTTGGGCGAGTGTTACTGCCAATGACGCCATGGAAGAATCATCGTCGAGAACAAAATCATCGTCGAAGCCAAGACGTATGTTTGTCGATTGCATAACGCCGTCTTTATCCACGTTGACAGTAACGTGAAGGTAACCGTTTAACACGTCAATTACATCGTCTACAATTGCGCCGATACTTTCGCCATAGGTAGAGGTTTCGGTCGCATCGTCGTCCATCATCATTCCTTGTATAACAAATTCGTAGATGGACATATCTTTAGCATTATTGATTACATTGCTAACAGTAGAGACAATTTGCTCTACTGTGACGGGGGATTCCGCACCTTGTTGAGCCATTGCAAGAAGATTTGCCATTGTATATGCCTTAACCAAATCGGTAGAAAGCAATTCCTTGACGGTTGAACCTTCGGGCAATACGCCTGCTTGTGTAAGTAACGAATCGATTGTTACGGTATTGTCGTCCATTACCATTGCAACAATTTGATTTGCAATGGCGATAAGGTCGTCGAGAGTCATACCGGCTTGAGTTTCCGCAAGGGTAATAAGCTCGCCAACAGTTATGTCGAATGCATCTTCAACCGCTGCAGGAATAACGGTTGCATAGTTTTCGCCTACCAAACTTTCCAACAAGTCGCCGATGGTTGTGGTAGCCAAAAATTGGTTGATTGGGCGAAGTGCATCAAAGTTGACGGTGTAAGTTTTGGTTCCGTCTTCGTCGGTTGTAACGGATACAAAGGATAACTCTGTACTATCCGCATCCGCAAGAACATCGCCTGAATCTGTACCAAGAGAACAAATATACTTGTAGAGAGCAACTGCCGTTTCGGAGTAACTATCCAATTGTGCAAGGACGTTAGATATGGTTGTTTTTAGTTCTGTATAAGTAATATCTATGTCGAATACCTCTTCGAACAACATATCCACAACATATTCGAGAGGCAATATTGCTGTACCATCGGTGGTTTCTACTGCGTAACCGTTCCAACTATTTGCCGAGTCGGAAAGAACTGTTAGATAAACAAGGTCGTTTTCAACAATAAAGTTAACGCCATATCTAAGGTTTATGGTTACGGTTGTATCGTCGGCATCGATTGGCAAATAGATATCGTTCGTTGCCGACAAATTTGCCCATGCGTAAAGCTTGCCATTCTCATCCAAGCCGATATGTGCACTTGCAACTTTAATTGCAATTTCCGTGCCAAAATCTAAAGTGCAGTTTTCCAACACAAGAGAATAGTTGTTAGCAGAGTAAACGACGGACATTGCTTGTGCCTTTAGCGAATATCTACCACAAACCTTGCAAGCTGCATCTGTGCCATAGACGTGGTCAGCTTTGGTTGATGCAACTACGTTGCCGTCGTCGTCCAACAACCAGTGTTGCGCTTGGTCGCGTTCCCAATCGGCAGGATCGATAGGTTTTGTTGCGCCGCATTCGCATACGCCATCAACAAAATTGTGGGTTGCTTTGGTTGATTGGTCAATATCGTTGCAGGAACATACTTTCCAGTGATGGGTATCGTCGTGCGCCCATTGCGTGTAAGCGTGTGTATGCTCGTTGCCACCATTGGGCAACTTGTTGTTGTCGCAAGCAACAAATACACACATGGCAATTACAAGCATCAACGCTAAAAGTGCAAAAAGTTTTTTATTCATTGTGTAGACCTCCTTTAAATAAGTCAAACTTATTATACCCCCCCCCGTTGCCATTCGTCAATATTTCTGACAAATTTAATTACCGATTTTTTTGCTTTTTATGAGGTATTGAAACGGATTACCCTACTAATAAATGCGCATTTTACACAAAAAGTTACTACAAAAGGAAATTTTACCTTTTGCAGGAATACAGAGCGTACCGACACGACGACTTACAACAAAAAATCGAATTGCTGTTACACAATTCGACTTTAGTTTTATATTGTTTTGTTTAGATAATATGTTTTAAAACAACAAAAATGGAGTTTATCAAAACGGTATGTAATTCTACAAAATTTCTAAGTTCTTTTTGAATACTTTTTTGAAGTCGAGAGCTACGGCATTTGCTGCGGTGATTTCCAAAATGGCGTTACCGGTAAGTTCCGTTTTCATGATAACCGAGTCGCCCAAAACGTCGCAGGAAATTTCCGTAACGATTCCGCGCATACTAACATCCAATGCTGCGGCAAGGCGCAAAATTACAGACAATTTTTTGACAGCTTCGACGTCTTCCGCAGAGAGAATTCCGTTGTACTTTACCCAATCGGCGTAGTTAACTTCTTCCTTATCGTTGATGGCTGTTACAAACGCTGCAAGTACCAAATCACGGTGAGAAACGCCTTTGATGTTGCTGTTGAGAATCATATAAGACGTGTGTTTGGGGTAGTTGTAGAACTTGAATTGTTTACCGATATCGTGCAACATTGCGCAGATACGCAAAACTTTTACGTATTGACGGGGAAATTTGTGCAAAACACGAAGTTGTTTGAAGAGTTGTACGCACAAATTGAATGTTTGTTGTGCGTGTTGAACATCTACGCCCATGTGTGTTGCAAATCCGCAAAGGGAGTGACCGACAACGTCGCTGATGGGTTTTTCGATGGTTTGCGGACAAACGTAGTTAAACATTACGCCTTCGCGAAGTCCACTACCGCTGGCAATAATCTTGGTAAAGCCCATATGTTCTACCGTAGCTTTGATAACTGCCAATGCGCTGTGAAACACGTCTGCTCTAGCGGAACTCAATCCCTTGATACGGCGTTTTTTGTCCAAATCGAGCGGACGAATCATATCGTAGACGTAGTTGAAATCGGCAACTTCCATATTATAGTTGTGAACCATATCCAATGGGTATTTTTTAACCTTACGAACAATTCGAGCAAGGTTACGGCAACTACCACCGACACCGATTAGTTGAGCATCGGGATCGATTTCCTTAAACCATTCGATAGGTTCCAACTGTTGTTTTACGTACGCTACCATTTCGTCGGCGCATTGCTCGGGCGTTTTGGTAGGATCGTTAAACATATTGGCAAGGGTTACAGCACCAAAATCGAAAATTTTGGTATGCAATATAGTACGGCGATTGTAGTACACAAACTTGGTAGAACCACCACCGATTTCCATAATAAGTCCGCGCGGAATATCCATGGTGTTGATTACACCTTGGTAAACGTAGTTAGCTTCTTCCTCTTCCGAAACGGCGGTGATACGCAAACCGGTTGCGTTGTACACGTCGGACAAGAAGGTTTTTTGATTGCTTGCTTTGCGAACGGCTGCCGTTGCTACTGCCAAAATTTGATTTACGTTTTTGATAGCGCAAATTTCCTTGAAAGATTTTAACGTGGCAATAGCTTGCATAATACGTGTTTGTTTTAGGCTACCGTCCGCTTCCGTCTCACCAAGGCGAACAGCCTCGCGATGTTCTTCGGCAACGACAAAATAGCCACCTTCCAAAACGTCGTAAATAACAAGTCTGGCGGTGTTAGATCCAAGGTCAATAAGTGCAACTCTATCCATTGTTACTTCCTCTTTGGTAATCAGCAACAACTAATTACCTATTATAAATTCTTCGCGTCTATTATACCACACTATTTTGGGTTTGTATAGAGGGTTTTTGAAAAAAGTTTAAAAAAATTTTTGTAAATTTTAGAAAATATGCAAACAAAATAAAGCAAATTGGCAGTATTGTGTTAGTTTTTGAGGGGTGTGAGAAAAATTTTGTCGTACGTTCATTTTTGACGCACATGTGGATTTCGGTGCAGGTTTTATCGATTTGTGGTGTATTGATTAGAATGAAAGGGGGAAGAGATAATTATGCTATTCATAGACATTGGGCAGAATGTGGAGTGCGGTATGTGGTATGTTTTACAAGGTTTCGGTGTGAGCAAGCCACCGCTCTACCGTTATTAAAAATCGCATTGTGCCGTTTGCAAGATAAAAAGAAGCGAATCCAAAAGGAATCGCTTCGGGTGTTCGGGTGTAATAATTATAAATAGTTTGTCAATCTTTACGCCAATGCACTACTGCAATGGTTTGCAGTTTGAACAAAAACATAATCGACTTAATTGATATATCGTCTAACGTAGAACCAGAGTAATTGGTAATAAACTATACGCGGTTAATCTTTTGCCTTCTCGGCAAAATCTTTATAAAACATTCGTTTCCCACAAAAACTATCGTTTTTGTACTTCAAATATATAAAGCGTCGAAGCTTTGCTTGTATATACCTTCGTCGCATCCAAACAAAACTTCTTATATTATCATTTAAGGTATATTCAACGTAATCAATATATCATATAAGGCGAATACGCATTATAGTTAATAACAGAGTGGGCGCGTAGATACAACTGTATCACAAATCAAATCACGGTTCGCATATCGTGGAAACAAGTCGCTTTATTGCAAAGATTGGTTAGCGGTTTGCACGAGTGTGCGCAGATTTTTGGAAGAAAGCGCAAAACTGCCCATTACCAGTACTATCACCAAGTCTACAAGCACATACAAGTTGTAGACAATCGTCCACGTGAATGCGGTATATCCGTCGTCGATGGGTGCCCAACTGTAAAACACAAAGTATCCTGAAAGAGTGTGCGCAAGATAACGCAACAAAATCGCAATGGTTGTGCCTGTGCAAAATTGTGCAATCAGGTTACTTTTTAGGAAGGTAAATTTACGAGCAATGCCGGCAACGCCGATTGTTGCAAATGCGATTGGATAGTCAATTAGCACTTGTACCGGTTGATAAAACTGCGGAGATTGTACGAACTGTAACAATCCGTAGACAACGCCAACGATAACTCCGCGACGTGTACCGAACATAAATGAATACAGTGCCAAAGGCAACAAACTTGCAAAAGTTACACTACCGCCTTGTGGCATCGAGAAAAACTTTACGTAAGAAAGAGCAAACGACAACGCAATACACACTGCACCGTAAGCAAGGGCTTTGGTATCAAACGTGGCACCCTTATCACCAATTAGAGCAAGCGTTACGATAATACCGCAAAGCACTACCGTCAAAATAACGAAAAGTATGTTTTGATTGTTTATCGGTTGATACCATTCGTCCACAGTGGGAACGAAAATAGACATCAAAATTGCGTACAGCACAAATGCTATCACAAAGCTTAATGCCGTCCATTTGACAGCGTTTGGTTTACGTTTTTGCAAAATCACACAGGTAATAACGCCGATAATCACGATGGCGAACATACCCATTGTCGTCCAAAAGTTAGCGTCAAAGGACTCTTCTAATATTTTGATTGTAACTTTTAGCGTGCCGAGTAGACCTATCGTTGCCACAACATAGCCAATGATTACGCCTAAAATACTTTTGCGTGCTTTTGCGATTGCAATTTCGTCACGATTGCGGATTGCTATTGCGTAGATGACAATGCCTACAATCAATGCGATTGTTAGATACAGGGCGATTGTAGACAAAAAGTCCAATGCAACGTCCAACCTTTCGGCAATTTCGCCGTTGGTTGCGCCCAAATCTTGTAGTAGTTTTAACATGTTACTTTTCTCCTTTTTTTTGTTTGGCAATCGCAAAATTGATTTGGAGCAAAACGTCAATCAAATGCAAAACAAAATTTTTGCAAAACGTTGCGTTGCCGTGCACTACAATGCAATGGATTACAAAGTTTGGTTGCCATTGATAGATTGTTTGTCGTCAAAAATCAACGTTACGATATCGCCGTTGTTTTTTGCCGAGGAAAAAAGAAAGCCTTTGTACAAAGCGTACAAAGGTCACAAAGTTTTTGGCACCGCGCCAAAAAAGATATGATGGCTTTCCTTACGCAAGTACTAACTTGACAAGTTCAAAGGGACTGTCTCAGCCGATTGCTCGGCACCCCCAGCACATATATGATACAACTTTTACGTTGCGTTGTCAACAATAATTTGGAAAAATATTCGAAGGGTAAAGGTATCTATTAAATTACACAATGTGACGCAAGGATGGTTTCATAAGATGCGGAACGTAGTCTAACAGTTCTTCTATCACGCAAAACTGTGCATAAAGTTGCTCGTAGTCGGCAGTTTCCGCATATGCCTGCCCTTCGGCAAAACGCAGGTTAATTTCGTAAACGTCCACGTGTGGCAAAAGAAGTTCACTTTTTTCACGTAGGGTAATCCATTTATTGCGGAATGCGTTGTAGTCAGTTGCGGTAACCGTTTCGTCCAAGCAAAGTTGCATTATTTGGTGACACTCGTCGGAAAGCTGTTTATAGTCGTTGGCAAGCAATACCACTTCCAAAATACCGCACGCAAGCACCAGCACAAGAGCGATTAGCCCTGCCCAGATATTTTTTGTCATACGCGTTTTACCTCGACGTTTTTAAATTGGATTGGGGTGCGTTTTGTTTGCAAACTCATGCGATTGTTTTCGTCGATTGCCAAAAGCACCACGTTTTTGACGGACACGCTTTGACTGCGCAAAAGGTTTTGCAAGCTTTGTTTATCAAAATTATGCTGCACGATTTCGTCTTCGTTCCACTTGCCCTGTTCTGCAACAACGATTGGTAAAGTTTGTTGTTTTTGCGTCATATTTTTGTTGGGGATTACGGTAAGTTGTCCGTTTGTTTCCATAATTCCATAGGTGATTTCTTCCAGCGAAAAGTATTCCGCTGAGCGCATGGATTGTAAAAGGTCGCTAACCGTCATATTTAGGCGTTCCAGCGCTTGGATGTCGATACCGTGAGAATCTATCACCATAACCGGTTTACCGTTGATTACACCTTGCATTTTTTTGTTTTTTGATAGCAACAAAATGGCTTGGTGGATGACGAACATGGTTAAAATTGCTACGATACCAAAGGTAATGGGAATGGACCTATCTGCCATTGGGATGCAGGCAAGCTCGGAAATTACCAGCGTGATAACAAGCTCGAATGGTTCCATTTCGCCTATTTGACGTTTGCCCATTAGTCGTATTGAAAAAAGCAGCACGGCAAACAAAATTATTGCCCTTACAAATACTATTAGCATACCGTTAGTGTGCATTAAAGGTCAAAAAATATACATGTTGTATTAGGTTGTTTTGTTGCTACGTGGTTTAGATATGGCTACATCGTTGTTAATTGAGTTGCTGTTCAGCTTTGTTGGTTAGTTAACGTTGTTGGCAAAATACCACCTGAGTGGTAAAATACCGAATCTTTTATACACAACAGTTTGATTATCAAAAATAAAAGAGTAAAAACATTCCACAAAAATGAACAAACCATACTTACTTGTGCAAGATTTTTTTGTTAAATTGTTTACAATCAAAAGAAAACGTTGTATACTATTAGAGCAAAGTTGATATCGTGCGTGAAGTGTTACGTTTAGGAAAAGGCGTAAACGAAAGAACCCATTTGTTCTGCGGTGCGATATTTGGTCCGTTGCAAAAGAGATTTTTTTTGGTTACATCTGCCAAGAAATCCCGTTTGTTGATAGTTGTTTTACGGACTGCTTTTGCAAAATTGCAAAGGGCGGTTTTTTATGAACAGAACATTGAAGATTAGTTGTACGGCTATGTTTACGGCACTTTCGGTTGCTATGAACTTTTTAACATTGAAACCTGCGCCGAACATTGCGTTTAGTTTTACCATTACAGTGTGCTTTTTGTCAGGAATCTACTTAGGCGCACTACCGGCACTTGCCGTTGGCTTTTTGGGAGATACCATTGCACATTTGATACATCCGTTAGGGGCATACAACTGGTTTATTGCAACATCTACGGCGTTGTGCGGTGCGATATGTGCTCTCGCATACAAGTTACCCATAAAAAACAAGTTGATAAAATTGCTAATCGCATTGTTTACGACCTTTGTGGTGTGCAGTTGCGGACTTAACACCTTTGGTTTGTGGCTACAATACAAAGTCGGCGTTGAACCGGGAATTGTTGGGCTGATTCAATTTTTGACGACAGACATTCCCGTTGACACGTCCTTCTGGGTGTATCTGTACGGAAGAATGCCTGCATTTACGTTAAATACGGCACTTAACGGAGTTGTTATAGCCATTGCGCAACAGTTGAAAGTGATAGACAAATTGTTTTGGCACTTGCAAGGTGAAAATGAAAAAATCAATTAGGCAACGGAATTGAATACAAACGAAAGCAGCAATCGAATACAAAATAAAAAACAAACTGTAACATGCTGTTGTTGCGACGAACAAAACGTCTATTGCAAGCGTGATACAAACTGCGGCGTAACGCCGACACTCTACCATCAAGACACACGCAAAAAGAGCATCAAAACTCTACTACGTGTGCTTTTTTTGTAAATTATTGTTTAGTAGAATGCACCCCAAAAGTGTCTAACTTTTGAGGTGCTTTTCTATACTTTTTTGGGCGTTTTTAAAAATCAGTGAACTGTACTGTTACGCGCAACTGATGACACAGCGTTGCACTTGGTTTTACAATTTACGCCACTCGCCTGCGTACAGCAACTCAGATAAAATTTACCAATGTAAAAAAAAAACTATGTAGCCATTGGAATAATAAAACTTGTGTTACGTTGGAGTAATAAAAACTTTAAAACAATCAAATCCAACGGGCATTAGTTTGCAAGTTCCGTTGCCAGTGCTTTAATTTGGTCGGCGGTAGCATCCGTCAAGGAGGAAAGAATTTTTACTTCAGTTTGGCAGTAGGTAAGGTTTTTGCACTTTTCCAACATGCCTTTCATCACTTTGGTTGCCATGGGCGCCCAACTGCCGTTTTCGATAAAGCCTATTTGCTTGTTTTGGAAGTTGTGTTCGGCAAGGCGAGAGATAAAATCGCGCATAAATGGGAAAATATCGGCGTTATAGGTTGTGGTTGCAAGTACCACTTTGCCATATCTAAACGCATCGGCAAGAGCAACGGACATATCGCAACGGGCAAGGTCATAAGTAACAACCTTTTGGCTACGTGCGACAAGTTCCGCTTGCAAAAGTTCCACCGCTTGTTTTGTGTTGCCATACACAGAAGTATATGCAATCACAATGCCGTCGTTTTCTGTTGAATAACTTGACCAAGTGTTGTACAAATCGAGATAGTGAGAAAGATTTTCCGCGAGAATCGGTCCGTGAAGGGGGCAAATGTTTTTAACATCTAATGCGGAAGCCTTTTTGAGCAAAGATTGTACTTGAACACCGTACTTGCCAACGATACCGATGTAGTAACGGCGCGCTTCGTCATCCCAAGGTTGGTCTACGTCCAAAGCACCGAATTTGCCAAAAGCGTCGGCGGAAAACAGCGTGCCTGTGGTAGTTTCGTAAGAGACCATAACTTCCGGCCAGTGTACCATTGGCGCCATAACAAACGTTAGGTTACGTTCGCCAAGCAAAAGCGTATCACCTTCCGCCACTACCACTTGGTTGTTGGCAAAATTTGTACCGAAAAAGTTTTTTATCATGGCAAAAACCTTTGCATTGGACACAATTTTTGCATTGGGGTACGCCTTCATAAATTCGGCAATACTGCCCGAGTGGTCCGGTTCCATGTGCTGAACAACAAGGTAGTCCACAGTTCTATCACAAAGCAGATTCTTGATGTTTTGTAGCCACTCCTCCGAAAATCGAACACCTACACTATCCATAACTGCGATTTTGTTATCAACAATTAGGTAGGAATTGTAGGACATCCCGTTGGGAACTGCATATTGACCTTCGAAAAGGTCCGTTTGGTGGTCGTTTACGCCCACGTATTTTATATTGTTTGAAAGCATTATTATTTGGATTCTCCGTTTAATATAATTTTGATAAAATTATACCACGAATTAGACAAATTAACAATAAATTTACACCGAAAATTGACAACGTCGATGTCGCGGACTTTGTGAACGTGTACGTTTTGCATAATCGGTAAATACGTATGCCATTTACATTTAGATATCGTAAGTAAAATCGCAATAAAAAAGGGATACTAATTGTATCCCACAAAAAAATTTATTTAAGTTAGTTGCCGTAGACTACCGCACGCACCCAAGCGATAAAGTAGTCCAATACGTTTATTATAAACACGCCTACGTATGGTAATACAAATATTACCGCACCAAGAATAATGCCTGCAATACCATCCGGATCGCCTTCGATAATCATCAAAATACTGCCGAGAATACATATACCGCCGAGAATTTCCGCAACGATTTTGCCAAAACCGGTAAAAAGTATCAACAATAATTTTATCAAATACGCTATTAACAACAACGGCAACGCAAGTATTGCCAAAAGAAATCGCAAAATAAACATAATTTTCTCCTTTACGTTGGCAATAGTATAACACAACGATATCAAAAATGCAAAGATTTCAAGCATTGTATAGCAAATGTTTTGTACGATAATTTTGAAAGAAACGTTACAATATACAGATTTTGACGCAATTTAAGTTGCGTGACACCGTATAAAATCATTTTTTGTGGTTTCCCGAGATTTTGCGATGTTGTTAATGATTTTTTTACAAGGTTTCAATGGTAGCAAGCCACCGCCCTACCGAAGTTGTATAATATAAATGTCTTGAGATAAACAAAACGCAACAAAAAAATACAAGAATAACGATGAGAAATAATTGGAGCATTTTGCGATACACTTGACTATACAATCATAATTTAGTATAATTTACCCAAACAATCAAACAGTTGTTAAGCAACTAAGATTGTTATTTTGAAATAACCACAGCACAAAGTTTTGTTAGGCACAATATGGCATTGTAAAAGACTTTTTAGTTGACGTTGTGATTTACCGACTAAAACAAAACATCGTTTTGCGTGGTTATCATATATTTTCTATCCGTAGTCTAATGGATAAAATAATGCCCTCCGACGGCATTGTTCCGGGTTCGAATCCCGGCGGGTAGACCATGCGGTGACTCGTTTGTGAGTCGCAAATAAAAAGATGGTTGCAGAAGCAACCGTCTTTTTTGTTTTCTCCTTTTGACTTCGCAACCTTAATCCTATTCGCGACAGTTCGAAATAACGCAGCGTTTCGCTTTGCTACACTTACCCTTCGTTTTCTATTTAGGACGAATCCCGGCAATATGTAAGTTCCAATATAGACTTGCATATTTTACTTTTAAACTATTAATTTTTACTAAAGTTGGCTGTTAATTTTTTCTCACCTGCAACACCGAATTAAGAAAAGTTTTAATCCGCACAATATAGCAATGATTCGATTGTAAGTGACAATACAATATTTAGTTAATTAGACGTTATTAACCGACATTACGGTTTGTTTACTTAAATTATTTTGTTTTGAACACCCATAATAGCAAAAAATCAACTTATGCGGGTTTACTAAAAATATGTAAATTTTAACACTACTTTCATATTTTTATATTACAAGAATTTTGGCGAAAACAATCAATAATTCACTAATAGCGATGTATCAACAAATGGGAAATATTATTTTTGTTGTCGTATATAATTACTACAAAATAACACAATTACTATAAAACAACTTTGCAATTAGTTAAAAATATTGCTAAGAGTTTTGAAGCAATCGCCAAGTCTATTTTGCAGTTGCTCGGCTGTTTCACATGCACCGTTTTTGAACCAAGCGGTTAAACATGACGACGTGCAAGCGGTCATTGTTATAAGTAAATAGTTTAGTTGCTCTTGAGGGATATTTAGGTTTGGAAAGAAAAATTCTACGTTGTTGCCAATATACTTTGCGTGCGAATCGTACAACAAATCCATGCGATTGCAATCAATAATTGCTTTAAGCAAAGTTTTATTATTCATCCATTCTTTAATAAATTTTAACGACGTTTGTTTCGAATCGTTATTGCCTGTTTCTTTGTACTGACGACCGATTTTTTCAAATACGTTGTCGCACAAATAAGACAAAACGTCAGTGACGTTATCGAAAAGGCGATAGAAAGTTGCTCGCCCTACACCCGACGCTTTTTGTACGTCAGTAACCGTTATTTCGGTAAAATTTTTAGTTTTTAGACAGTTTAGAAGTCCGATACCTACTTTGCAAGCAGATTTTTTTACTCTTTGGTCGTTAGAAATATGATACATATTTTGCTCCCTTTGTTTCGTAACGAAAAACAATTTTATGGAACTATTGTATCACAAAAATAGATATGATACAATAGTTCCATAAAATTATCTAAAGGAGAAAATATAAATGTCAAAAAGAACTATGATTGCACATGATAGAGACGGAAACGAAATGACCGTTGACGTGCGAAATGCTCTACCACTTGACTCTCCATGTGCGAGATACACGGGATACAAGCCCGAAAAACTACTTTTACAAAAAGGCTCCGTTCGTCTAAAAGGTTATATGCCATTGCCTTGTGATATCATATTAGAACGTGACGTTCCTATTAAACTACGAGACGGTGTGACGATATACACCGATGTTTTTCGTCCAAATGACGATAAACCCCATCCGTCGATTATCGCAATGAGTCCTTACGGAAAGGAAATAGGTTCTCAATGGCTAGACGACACTCCAAATCACGCAGGAATTCCCATAAATGCGACCTCCGGTTTGCAAAAATTTGAAGGTCCAGACCCTGCTTATTGGTGCAACCATGGGTATGCAATAATCAATCCCGACGTGCGCGGTGCTTACAATTCGCAAGGCATAATTTTGTTTTTCGGGAGCGACTACGGACGAGACGGTGCAGATATTGTTGAGTGGGCGTCTACGCAACCTTGGAGTAACGGAAAGGTAGGTATGAGCGGTAACTCGTGGTTAGCGATTTCTCAGTGGTTTACCGCAGCGCAAAGACCACCACATCTTGCGGCAATAGCACCTTGGGAAGGACTTTCGGATTGTCATCGAGAAATTGCCACTCGTGGCGGAGTAATGATGCCCGAGTTTGTAAAAATGTTATCCGATTCGTTTGCATCTACGCCGAACGGCGGTATCGAGGACGTGATATCAATGATGAATCGACAAGCGACAATGAACCCTTGGTGGAAAGATAAAGAGGCGGAACTAGAAAATATCGACATCCCTGCGTACGTCGTTGCAAGTTACACAAACCCTATACACACTTACGGCACGATAGAAGGATATCGACGTATCTCGTCGAAAAACAAATGGTTACGAATACATAACACAGGCGAATGGGATGATTACTATCACAAAGGACATACGGAAGAACTACGCAAATTTTTTGACTGTTATTTGAAAGGAGAAGATAACGGGTGGGAAAAAACACCGAGAGTTCGCGTTAGCGTGCTCAATCCCGGAGGAAAGGACATTGTTGACAGAGTAGAAGAAGATTTTCCCATTCCACGCACACAATATCAAAAATTATATTTGGATACAACCAATAAAAGCCTTGCAAAATGCTCGGTTGCCGAAGAAAACTATATCGAATACAATTCCAACCGCAAGAAAAAGGGGATTCAATTCGATATGAGAATAAGTGAAGATACGGAAATTACTGGATATATGAAATTGCGACTTTGGGTGTCTGCACTTGATCACGATGATATGGACTTATTTGTTAAAGTAGAAAAACGTCGTCCATGCGGTTTACCCTACCAATTTTCTATCGGTCCGGGAATGGACGTTTCGGCAAAAGGCTATATTAGAGCATCTTTTAGAGCGTTGGACGAAAAACTGAGTACGGAAGAAAATCCACGTCAATCTTTTACAACGGAGCAAAAAATGAACAGCGGAGAAATCGTGTCAGTGGATATACTAATTTGGCCGATGGGACTTAAGTTCAAAAAAGGCGATATACTTCGCGTTACCGTAGCACCATACAAAACAAAAAAGATGTGGAGTGGACCGTTTAAACTAAAAATGGCAAAAATAAATCTTCCCAAAGAAGGTTTTACTTACATGCCTAATGAAAAACCTCAAACATACACTATTGGCGGAGCGGAAATGTTTGCCGGATCAAAAGTGGACACTGCCGAAATGCCAAAGGATCACAACAAAGGTAGACATCGTATATATACAGGCGGTAAATACGACAGTTATCTATACGTGCCAATAATCCCCGAGAAGAAATAATACGATAATTTAGTTAAAGGAGTAAAAAAATGGAAGCAATAATTAATGCTTGGTTATCCGTGTGGCTTTACGTTATGGTAGGCATTGGAATTATTTTAGCAATAAAGGTTTGGAAAAATCGCAAAACGTGGGACAAAATAAACATTCTTTGCACGCTCGCGGTGATAGTTTTGGTGTTGCACGTTATAGAAGAATGGGTTTTTCCCGGCGGATTGCACTACTCGTACAATTTTAGTCACGGCTCGAGTGACCTTGCACGATATCCTATGAATAGGTTAACCGACATGATTACTAATTTCGGCGGAGTTATTCTCGGGTGTGTTGTGCTTAAGTTTTGGGGATTTCGCAAGCCTGCAGGTATTGCCGTTATGCTGTTTTCCGCATTTGAAGTGGTAATTCACGTTGTGATTGGAATAAATTCACTAAATACTTTTGGCAAGTATGGTATGCAAATTTTATATTCGCCCGGACTAGTTACTTCGTTATTCGGGTTTTTACCCATAACAATTGGTCTTGCAAAACATTTGTTCAATAAGGAAAACAGAGCGAGTGTCAAACAATGGGTAATTGCCGTTGTTGCAATGTTTGCATTTTGTTTTTTGCTAATCAATTTGCCGGAAATGGTTTTAGGAAGCGAAAACAGTCCTTACACCTTTACCGATAGAGGCTATTACGAGCAATTTGCGGAAGAGTTTGAAAAAGATAACGGTTTTACTTACGGCGATTACAGTTACGTAATCGAAGAAAGGTAATCCCTAAAAAAAGCGAACATTCATTTTTGTGTAAGGGAGAATAAACGCACCTATACGAAAAAAATACACAAAACAAAAAGAAACACTTGCTTATCGACAAAAAAGGAACGATTTTATATATCGCTCCTTTTATTTTTATAGAATATTTTGTTGTGTTAGTATCACCATATACGAAGTTAATCTTCTGCCGTTCGGCAAAATCTTTGCAAACCATTCGTTTTGCCACAAAAACTATCGTTTTTGTACTTCAAGTATGTAAAACGTCGAAGTTTTTGTCCTTTGCAAGCAACTAAATACGTATTGCAGTACTAATTTATTGAATTATTGAGCGCTGCATACTGTTTATATTTGAAATTATGAAATAATCCTTGTTTTCAATTAGTTATCCGTTAGGGTTAGTTTGTAGATGTCGTTTTTAGGAACGTTACGATCGCGCGCCACGGCTTTGATTGCATCCTTTTGAGACATTCCGCCGTTGACATAGTAGTTGAGATGTTCTTGCACGGAAAGTTGACAAAGCGCGTTTTGATTGTTTTCAGCACGATTAACTACCAAAACAAATTCGCCTTTGGTATCGTCAATTTCGTCGGCAAGGTGGCAAAAACGCACACGTTCGTGAGATTTGGAAAGTTCCTTAACTAAACAGCACTCGCGGTTGCCAAGACGTTCGCAAAGATACGCCATATTTTCCTTGATGTCGTGCACGGCTAAATAGAAAATTGCAACGTCAATCGTTCCGTCCAAAAGTTTTTCGCGATCCTTTTTCTTTTCCGGCAGAAATCCGTAGTAAGTAAAAGGCGGTTGATAGCCGGAAAGCACAAAAGCATTTACAAAGGCACTCGGTCCGGAAATTACCGTATAAGGCAAGTCTCGTTCGATTAGTGCGTTTACCAAAATGTTGCCCGGATCGTTGATACCCGGCATGCCCGCATCGGAAATCAGCGCGATATCATCACCGCGTTCGGCAAAGGAAATCACAAAATCCAAACTCTTTTTTTCATTAAACTTGTGGTAACTGTAAAGCGGTTTACCGGTGATTCCGTAGTGAGAAAGTAACACTTGCGAATGACGTGTGTCTTCGCAAAAGATTGCGGAAACGGATTTGAGTGTTTCCACTGCACGAAACGTTATTTCGGCGAGATTGCCAATTGGTGTCGCAATTAGATATACCATAGATATTCCTTATGATTAGTTTTTGACGTTTAACAGTCGGTTTGTAGTAGTTAAATAGCAGTTTTGGTGCAAAGCACTTAGGTGTCAAAATAGTTAATCGTTTAGGTTTAAGTACAAACAAAATGATTATACTATCATTTAACTTATAAAATGCTAAAAAAGATTTTGCAAAAACGATTAAAATATCACAATCCGTAATACGCTTTTGCCTGTGGGGTATAGTTGCCATGTTCGTCGCAAATATACATTGGAGCATGCAAAATGCAATCGCTTTCGCCACCTTTTACGCCACGTATCAGCACCAAATTTGGCTGTTTATCAGGCGCAGGGCAAACGGGCAAAATTTCCTTAACGGCAACGTTGTTTTGAGCACAAAGAGAAATTATCTCTGCCGTTCTGCTCGACTGATGCACCAAGTACAAACTGCCACGATTGTTAAGACATTTGGATGCAGATTGAATTATATCTTGCAAAGTTGCCCGTATTTCGTGTCGACAAATGGCAAGATTTTCGGCAAGTTGCCGTTCGCCACTGCCCACCTTACGATAAGGCGGATTGCACACTACTACGTCGGCAAGTCCGCGCACCAAACTATTTGCATTTTTCAAATCGCAACACTTAACGTCAATTACGTCTTGCAGGTTGTTGAGCAATACGCTACGAGTTGCCATATCGGCAAGTTGCGGTTGTATTTCTAACGCGAGAATCCTTTTGGGATGTTTTTTATGCGCAAGCAAAACGGAAATAACGCCACTGCCCGTGCCAAATTCTACGCAAAACTTGTTTGTCATATCCTTGCAAAAATTAGCAAGCAAAATAGCATCAGTAGTAAAACGATACTCCGTTGCAGATTGAATGATTTGTAATCCGTCACACTGCAAATCTTCGATTTTTTCGTTGTCAAGTAGGTTTATCATGGCAATATTGTACACTAAAACGCAAAAATAGTAAAGGGGTTACAACGGATGATTATTTTTAGATAATCCTGTAACCCCCAAAAATCTTTTTTTTATTTAGTTATGCTTTGCGAAATCAAGGTTCTTCGACAACGTCGCCTGTGTATGCCCAATAGCACGGTCTAATTCCGGCATAGTTTTTGTAATTACTAACATACGAAACTTCGCCCGTTTCGACGTTTACCACGCCTATACCATCCTTGGTAAAGTCATTTAGTAGCCAATAGTCGGTATGCGCAACAGTCCAATTGTAATTATCTTTGTCAACTTCTTTTTTCTGCTTTTGGGCGATTTTAGATACCGTTGAATGCATCAAATAATCTTTCAAATTGTCGTTTTGGATATATTTTTCGTATTGGTCTTTCGAAAGCAAAAAGAATTTGCTATGCTCCTTTCCGACAATCGACGTTTCGATGTCGTCCATATAAACATAGTAATCTTTCAAATAGTCTTCGCTTATGCCTCCGCCATATTGTTCGCCCAAGCCTATAACGTCCAAGCAGACAAGTAATGCCTTGTTTGTAGCAACGTCCACGTCCACGCAAATAAATGCTATACCTTTTTCGCTTGCGCAACGATTACTGCCACTGTAGTAGCCGTTGTAAATAATTTCGCCCACTTGCAGATGACGATATCTAATGGATTGATACAATTCTTGCGCTTCGTCCAACTTTAAGTCCTGCAAAACTTGTCGCGCTTGAGCATAGTCGCCTTGGGCAATAAAGTCATTGGCAGTTTGGAGTTTTTCCGCTTTGGCATTACCAGCACTTGGAAACATTACCACAATCACAACGGTGATGATAGCAAAGATAATTATTTTTACAACCGATGCGAGTTTTTCGCCAGAATTTTCGCTATTAACGATACTTACTATAGAACCGACAAACAGTAAGAATAAACTCATTATTGTTGGAATAAGCGCCAAATAGCCGATTTCAAAATCGTTTGCAGTGGCAAGTACTATCAAATAAGTAACAACGGAAATGCCAATGGCTACCGCAATACCGCAACCGCCCATTCGTTTTATAATTCGTATACCTGTAACCGCCGTAAGGTACATCAAACCGAATGCCATTATCGATAATGCCGTGGTAGATACCAATTGTTGTATATAAACAATCCAAAACATGGAAACAAGCAAGCCGATTATTACGTCCGACCATTTGTACAACTGACGTAACAACGACAAAAAGAAATTGCTTGTGCGCGTGGCAATCGCAATAGGAATTAGCATAACAATAAACGCCAAGACAGCAGGAATAATACAAATCGGGGCTTCTTGTGCGACGTTTACAAGCATGATTATGCCACCGATAATGCACAACGCATAAACGATTATTGCCGTAAGCACCCCTCCTGCACCGTTGCCCGAACTGCTATCATAACCGCTTTCTCTTGCCGTTCCAACAAAATTACCGTCAGTATCATAAAGTTCATATTCTGCCATATATTTTCTCCTTTACGTTGATTTTTTGATTGCAATTAGCATTAATGTTTTGCGACCACTTACAATATCATCTATTGATATATTTAAAACCAAAATAAATTTATAAAAAACTTATACTCGAATGTTGAAATGCACATCCAAATGTGTCCAACTTTGATGTGTACATCCTGTTAATAAAACCCTTTCAATAAGTCTTAATGCAAATAATGCTACTGTAAGGATTCTTGCTATAACAAAACTTAAACGCTACAACGCTTACATCTGCATCAACACTATTTATGCAAGTTTAACGTACACCGAGTTTTTTAACTAACTTTTTGGTACGTTCGTCCGCTTCGTGCACCATGTTGGATAGATACTTTGACGTCTCCATCAAATCAAATCTCTCTTCTCTGTTGTCAACCAGCGTATTTATATCCTTGTTTATAAACATAGCGACAGTTTTAACGTTAGTTTGTTTATTTGTTACAGTGCCGTCTTGTATGTCAAGAACCGAATTGTAAATTTCGCCGTTTATTTCTGTTTTGTGGTTTAATCTAACGTGTATTTCGTCGGAATTAGAGCCAAATACTCGAGAAATATTAAACAATTTGCACGCTTTTGACTTTACAGCACCTTTAACGTCCTCGACAAATTCGACGTTGCTGTAGGCAATTCGTTGACCTTTTAACTTGATTACCGAAGAAATTTGCTTAGCGGATTTTTCTACAAAAGAGATAAATTCCGCAGTACTGCAATCGGGAGAATTGTAACCGTATTCAAAATCAATTCGGTAAGCACGAATTGTAATTGCCTTATTTGCATTAACAAACCTATGAATATTTGCTATACTGCCATCAGGTAATTTTTCCTTACTAACCGTGTAATTGTAGCCTTTAAGTTTCTTTCGCAATGCTTCTTCTTTGCCATCAAATTTAATAAAATTTCTAAAGAAAGTATAGGTTTGACTAATCGTTGCAACGCTCATATAAAGTTTCTCCTTATTTATAACGTAATTGTATCACATTAATTATATAAATGTCAATTTAGAAATAACCGTTATTTAGGCGTAACATGTGCATCCAAAAAAAATAAAGACAACCTGTTGTAATTGACTATCGGGTAATTGGCTATCGGTAAGTTTTGAATATATCTCATTTGCTTGACGTACAAAATGTCTATTGATGCGAAAAAAAATTAAACTTGGCAAGTTGATTTGCGTCAAATGATAAATCAATCCACAACGATAACTTTTTTGCCAATGGACATAAGAAATTTTTTGAAATCATCCAAGGTTAGCACCACCGTTGCCGTGTTATCACATGGGTGGAACTTGACACGATTGGCTTCCCACACGCTTTTGTCGATAAGTAACGGCGCAGAATACACAGCAGCGTTTTCGTTTAGATAAGCAAACGGAGAAACACTTCCGCGGTGTACCCCCAAATCGTTTAGCAGTTTTTCTTCCGTGGCAAACTCGAACTTGGCACAACCAACATAACTTGCCAAACGGCGCATTTCCGCACGCTTATCGAATGGCAAAACAACAAGGTAAAAATTGTCGCTCTTTTTGTCCTTTACGTACAAACTTTTGCAAGACATACAGTTAGAAACGTGTATCACCTGACGAGATTCTTCGGTGGTAACGACTGCTTGATGGCGAAGCAACCGGTACTGCACGCCTATCGAATCGAGATAATTAGTTACTTTTGCTATCATTGTTAGTTAAATTTACACCTTTGCTTGTTTTTATATTTTGACGTTAAACCGATTGCAAAATAATGACAACGTCGATTTATTTAATTATAACACATCGCTAAAAAATGTTCTATAATTTTGCGTGATTTTGCAAAGAAAGTAGGGAAAGAAACGACGAAAGCACAGTATGTCAAACAAGAATAAGAAAACGTATCGATAGCAAATATATAAATGGTAAAATAAATACTTGCAATACGCAATAATAAGAATTAAAAGAAAACGTAAGTAGAATAAGTATTTGTTGATGAGCGATTTTGTCGAGAAACATGAAAATACGTTACGTTTTCGCAAACAGTGAAAATCGTTACAACAAAAAAAATCCTTCCGTTTGAAATGGGAAAGATTTTGGATAATTATCGTTAATTGTTTTAGAATATAGGTGCAACGCTGATATATGTGTGATTATAATTTGCGCAAAAAATCGCAAACCAAGTTTACTTAATATACACTGCTTTTAAGAAAAAATCAGCATCACAATATCTAAAAGATGAAGTTTTTGTTTTTTACAAGCAAAATAAAAATCTACTATATTTACATTACAAAAAACTTACAAATCGTTTTCGCTAATTAAATATGTAATTTTGCGACAAAGACAATTTTAACTGCAAAGATAGTTCATTATGCCGTTGAAAATTAGATTGCAAATCGTTTCGCGGTAAGCATCGGTTTTTAAGTTTTCCAAATCTTGCGCGTTGGACAAAAATCCGCATTCCACAATTACACTTGGGCATGGCATTTCACGACACATATAAAAATCGCCATCGATTGCCTCGTGGGAGTTTCCCGTATGGCGATTGAATGTTTGTTGCAACGCGTTGGCAAGTTGTTGTCCCTGCTCGTAACCCGTTTGGTAAAATACTTGCGGTCCTTTGCGAGAAAGTTGTGCGCCAAATTGGTTCATATGGATGCTGATAACGATGTTTGCACTGCTTTTTTCTACGATTTTTTTGCGCGCTTGCATATCGCGAAGTTTAAATCCCTTGGTGGGCAAGCCATACAAACCAGAATCCGTCGTGCGTGTGTACACCACGTTGAAACCGCTTTCATCCAACATTTTGCCCAGCGTCTTGGCATAGGCAAGGTTAAGATCACTTTCATTTGTACCGTCAGTTGCCACTTTGCCGTGGTCCATACCACCGTGCCCTGCATCCACCACGATTGTGTAGTCAATAAGCGAAACGTCTTTTGAAAGTTGCCCCATACACAAAAAGAAGATTAAAACTATCTGTAATGCCAAAATTGACAAGAAAATCGCCACAATTCGGGTAGATTTTGCGGAAAACTTCATTTTTTGAGTTACACCCCCTTTTTGTGGAAATTTGTATAAATTGGATATTTTTCGATATTTGCATAACATTATTAGACATTTTTTGCAACATTTTGTGAAAAAATGCGCAAAGTTATACACTTATCCACAAAGTTATCCACAGTTATCCACAATCAAGGTGGACAACCTGTTCCACAAAATTGTGAAACTCGAACATTTGTTGCACATTGCTAATGTATGCTTGCAATTTTGCCAAAATTACGACCTTTTGCAAAATTTTGGATGCAAAATAAGTAAAAAATTGTCGTTATTTGTGTAATAGTAAGTGCAACTTTTGAAAGTTTCTATGAGTGTAATATATTGGTATATTGCAATTTTATGAGACAAAAGTGGACGAGATAAAATTATAAAACGAGTGCCGACGTTAAATAGATAGTCAATTATTATGTGCCGAAATTCTGCAATGTTCACTGCAATCACGTCGCTAAAGCGGTTCGACTCACCACGTTCGCTCAAAAATGACAGAGGCGAATATACACTTCAAACAAGCAATAACACCTCCACAAATAATAATTACGTCTTTCATTAGTCTTAATAACAAACGATTCGGGCATACAACGATTGGTACACAATCACAATCACGAAAAAGAAATGACTGTTTTTGAGTGTAAAAGTTAACTTTATTGGCAAAAATCTTGGTACAACAAAACAAGGAAGGTATTTTTTATGAGTTTTAATCCGTTTAACGAAAAACCGCTACGTTGTAGCGACGAATTTTACAACTGGAAAGAACTTTCGCTAAAACCGTACAACAAGTTCGACGTCGATCCGTACACACGTGTGCGCATAATTTTGGCGGCAGGGGCGGAGTTCGAAGCGGTTTGGTTCGGGCATCAATTCCACCGCCATTGCGACAACAACGATTTACGGCGAGAACTTGCCGTTGTACGTCGTCACGAACAGCAACAACAAAAACGCATTGCAAGTTTGAAGCCCATTGGAGAAGGCATTTTAGAGCACACTATTGGCTACGAGCAACTTGCAGTAGACTTAACTGCCATTTTTGCCCAGCGTGAAAGCGACAAATACGTTAAAATGGCAATGGATTTTGCATTACTGGAAGATTTTGACCACCTATACCGCTATGCCGATTTGTTAGAAATGGACAAGGGGGTTGTTGCAGAAAAACTTGTAGGAGGCTACACGGAACTTATGCCCGGTCGCCCCACCATTGCCGAACATCGCTACCCCACCGACGACGTCAAACGATACGTCAACTACAAAAAAACAAACGGCTTAACTAAGTTGGACATCAACATTTTGACTGCCGCCGAACAACAAACAATGAACTACTACATGAATCAGGCAAATTTCTATCAAAACAAAATGGGACGTCAGCTTTACACAGAAATCGCCATGATCGAAGAACAACACGTTTCGTTGTATGGAGGATTGAAAGACCCCACCTGTACTTGGTTAGAAGAAAATTTAATGCACGAATACACCGAGTGCTACTTGTACTACAGTTTGTGGCAAGACGAGACCGATACGCTTGTAAAAAAGGTGTGGGAACAACATTTCAACGACGAACTGGCACATCTGCACAAAGCGGTGGAACTGCTCAAAAAGTACGAAAACAAGGTGTGGGAGCAGGTTATTCCCAAAGGAGATTTTCCAGAGTTGCTGGCGTTTAGGTCAAATATCGACTACGTTCGCGAAGTGCTTAAAAACACAGTTAACCTTACCGGTTACGGAGAAGACTACAAGCCGGTTGGCGAGTTAGATAGCGACTACAAGTTTTTTGAGTATCAAAAGCAAGTCAACACAAAGGACGGCGACGTCGCAAGCCATTGCGTAATAAAGAAATACATTGCCGATAACAACCGTGACTATCGTTACGAAACGGCAGAACACCCCATCGTGGAACTGCGCGACCGCAAACACGACAATACCACAGTGGGCAGATAGAGTGAAGAGAGAAGAATGAAAAAATGGCGAAAAGAGAAAAAGTGATTGGAAAGTAGTGATTAGCGAATAGAGAGTAGGAATTAGCGGGTAGTGATTAGTGAAAAACAATGATGAAATAGTAATGCATAGTGAGTAATGGAGAGAAACAAGTAATAGTGTTCAGTGGATTAGTGAAAAGAGAAAAAACAGTAAAGAGTGAAAAGAGAAAAGTAAAAAGTTAACAGTTTTGGATAGCAATAAACCACTTTTCGTGCACTAAACATCGTTACAAAGCCGGGGATAAAGTGCGAGTCTTGTATAATCAAACACCTACTTTGGTGCAAAATTAGTGTTGTGTATAGTACAGGGTGAAAAGCAAAGCAGTTAAACGTAAATAAAAAAATGTTCTATATCAAATGTTAGATAAATAAAGTTTTGCTCTAACAAACAATAAAACCATAAACAACACAAACAAGACTGGCAAAATTTGTCAGTCTTGTTTGTGTTTTGAGCGAGATAAGTAAAATATTGAACAATATCTGCATGCGGAAGATAATCAACGTTGTACGTCGTACCTATTTTTCAAAGTTATTTTGGAAAGCAACTACCTACTTTCCTATCATTTATTTAAGGAAAGTACAATGCCGATGATTCTTTCCATCCTGGGATGAGTAAACGTTGTCTACATCATTGCAAATGCTATCTTAAATATTTTTTATAGAACTATCACAACTTGTAAGACTCGACTATTACCTGTGGATATACAAGCGAGATTGGGTATCTTCGCCTTCATTTTGTGTCATGCAGAAAAATCCCATGTAATCCTGCATCCGCTGTACCGCCAAAATCTGCTATTTCACGATGATCAATTTCTCACAGTTGCAAGATGATTTTACCGCTTTTCAGAAAGTTTATCTCAACGTCTTTCACTGAACCGTATTAAGTTCTACGCTCCAAATATGTCGGTCTGCACGGAAAATTACACAAATGCCGATTCCTATCAGCCACAAAATGGCAAAGAAGAACGCGGCGCCACTACCCTTTCCTGAACCAAACAGACAGATAAGGATACTCCCGCTTTTTTGAATTGCCATAAGCGGTTCAAACACCCTGTCCACCAGCAGTCCACCTAGAAAGTAGCCAAGCGGAATGGTGAAAAACTGAAAAGAATTACGCGCAGCAAATACACGCCCCTGCATCTCAATAGGGATATTCAGCCGATTGACAGCGTCCAGATTTGCATTCATCAGTGGAATGGCGATCCACCCCAACGCCGCGCCGACACACCACATCCACACCTGATTGCCAAATGCCAGAAAGAAGTTTTCCGTACACATACTCAGCATCAGACAGTACCAGATCGCCTTGACCCGGCTTTTGGGTGCTTTCATCAGGGAGGCAAGGATACTGCCTGAAAGCATCGTAATGCCGATGACGGTATTCACCACGCCCATAGCACTTTCCGATGCCTTTGACAGCATCATAGCAGGAAAGGCAGCGTTATACATGGATGCTACCAGATTGATGGCAGCAAGGAACAGCATCAGGTGAAAAATACCGCTGTTTTTCC
>CAYOKR010000004.1:0-41371 GCA_964404625.1 uncultured Oscillospiraceae bacterium
CTTCCACACCCGTCGAAGTGCTCGGTTTCTCCGAAGTTCCTCAAGCAGGCGACTATATGTTTGTTGCCGACGAAAAACTTGTTAAGAAAGCGGCTGAAGAACGCAAAGATAAGATTAAACTTGAAATTGCTCGTCAAACTCCGGCAATGAACCTTGGTGATTTGTTTGGACGTATCTCGCAAGGACAACTCAAAAATCTCAATATTATTCTCAAAACGGACGTTCACGGTTCACTCGAAGCGTTAAAGGCAAGTTTGGAAAAAATTTCCAACGACGAAGTCGTGGTATCTTGTATCCACGGTGGTGTTGGCGGTGTCAACGAAACGGACATCATGCTTGCAAAAGCAAGTCAAGCAATCATTATTGGATTTAACGTTCGTGCTGATTCCAAAGCGAAGGCTCTTGCCGAAACTGAAGGCGTCGATATTCGTCTTTACTCGGTAATTTACGATGCAATCGACGATATCACTGCCGCAATGAAAGGTATGCTCGCGCCAAAATTCCGTGAACAAGTTACCGGTACTGTGGAAGTACGTGAAGTATTCAAAATTAGTGGTGTCGGTGCTGTTGCAGGTTGCTACGTTACCAATGGTAAAGCCGTTCGCGGTGGTAAAGTTCGTGTATTCCGCAACGACGTAAGCATTTATGAAGGTAATATTGCCGCTCTAAAACGCTTTAAGGACGACGTTAAGGAAGTTGCATCCGGTTACGAATGTGGTATTTCTATCGAAAACTACAACGATATTAAAGTCGGTGACGTATTCGAAATTTATCAAATGGAAGAAATTGCTCAATGAGAACGGATAAACTTAATGCTGAATTCAAAAGATACATTGCTGAAATCTTAACAAAAAAAGTTAAAGATCCACGTATAACGGAAATGTTTACGATTGTGCAAGTTGATTGCGACAACGACCTTTCCTATGCAAAAGTGTATGTTAGTATTTTTTCTACCAAACCGGAAAAAGCCGAACAAACTTTTACTGCCATAAAGGAAAATACTCACGTTGTACGCCGTGAAATTTCTCGCAATATGCACATCCGTAAAGTTCCCGAATTTATCTTTGTTTTAGATAATTCTATGGAATACGGTGCCAAAATAGGTAGCATTCTTAATGAAATTAACAAAAAAGATAACAATTGAACAAACTGCACAACAAATAAAGCAATGTAACTCCATTGCTTTATTTGCACATACAAATCCCGATGGCGATACTGTCGGTTCTTGTGTTGCACTTGCTCACGCACTAAATCAACTGGGCAAAAACGTGCAAATTTTTTGCGATACTCCAATAACGGGCAAACTTGCCACTTTCGACGAAACCAAGCATATATCGCAAGAGTATTTTGGTAACTACGATTTACTTGTTGCCGTGGATTGTGGTGACGTTTTTCGCGTAGGTGAGTTTTCAACTTTGTACAACGCAACCAAAGAAACGCTCACAATTGACCATCACGGGGGCGAGTGTTTTTCCAAATATAACTGCTTGTATCAATACGCAAGCACTTGCCAAATTGTTTGCGAAATACTCAAGTGCTTAGGTATTGAGATTACCCCAACTATCGCAACTTACTTGTACGTTGGGCTTTGTACAGACACAAGTAACTTTTCAAACAGCAATACCGATGCGGATTCGCACGTAATGGCGGGTGAGTTGATTTCTCTTGGTGCCGATTTTCAACGTATAAATCGTACCTTTTTTAGAGATATCGAACTGAACGAACTTAAACTTCACGCAAGAGTGTTGTCTCGTTTGAGAACCTACTACGACGGGAAAATGGTGTTGTTGTATGTTTTTCAAAGTGATATCGACGAATTTGGACTTGATAACACAGTAACAACCGGGCTTGTGCATTATGCAAACGACGTTGTTAGTGCAAAAGTTGCCGTTTGTATATCGCAAGACGGCGAAAACGCCTACAAAGTTAGTATGCGCGGTAAAAACTTTAACGTCCGTGAAGTTTGTCAATATTTTGGCGGTGGCGGACATTTGTATGCATCAGGTTGCCGTATTTGTGGCTATTTCGAAGACGTTGTCGAAAAACTTGTTCGTGTGGTAGGTTTTACTTTATGAACGGATTTATTAACGTGTTAAAGCCCGTTGGTGCAACTGCGAGCGACGTAGTTGTTTGCCTTAAACATATTTTGCATACCAAAAAGGTAGGACATCTTGGAACTTTAGACCCCGGTGCAAGTGGCGTTTTGCCCATAGCAATCGGTCAAGGTACAAAACTTTTTAACTTTTTGACAAACAAAGTAAAGTACTACCGAGCATTTTTCACCTTTGGAAAAACTACCGATACGCTCGATTCTTATGGTGAAATCACTCAGGCTGGCGGACGTATTCCCACTAAGGAAGACGTTTTAACTGCTCTAAAAGTATTCCAAGGCGATATCGACCAACTTCCACCTGCTTATTCTGCGATTTCCGTTGGCGGTGTTCGTGCTTACAAATTAGCGCGCAACGGCGACGACGTTCAACTTAAAACTCGTAAAGTTACCGTTTATGATATGTCGTTTGTTCGTCAACATAGTGCCGATACGTTTGTTATCGACGTCAAATGCAGTGGTGGAACTTATATTCGCTCATTAGCACGTGATGTTGCAAAGCAATGCGGAACAATCGGCTATATGAGTGGTTTAATTCGTTTACAGTCCGGCTGTTTCGATATTGAAAATGCCTACACTTTGGACGAAATTCGCGAACTTAAGGAACAATGTGTAGTAGACGTAATGTATCCTTTGCAAGACGTAGAAGAATATCATTTTGATGATAAATGTTTTGACGATATCAATTTTGGACGTAGAATTAAATGTCCTTTTAGTGACGGATACAAAAAAATATATTGCAAAGGTGTCTTTTTTGGACTTGGTACAAACAAGGACGGATACTTAAAAATCGAGTATTATCTCAAAAATTTAACGGAGTAAGTTTACCATTTAGCAAATGCAAATTGTAAAGTTCGGCGAAAAATTTAATAGTCCCATAGTTGTTGCATTGGGTTTTTTCGGTTGCATGCACAAGGGACATCTTCAACTTTTGCACCAAGCAAAGCAAATTGCATGTAAAAATAATGCCAAAGTTACTTTGTTTACCTTTCAAAACAATCATTTGCAACTATTGGGTAGCAACGTAAAACAGCTTTATACGTACGACGAACGTTGTAAAATCTATCAAAATATAGGTGTGGATGTTTTGCTAACGGCACAGTTCGACGAGCAATTCAAGAACACTTGCGCAAACGATTTTCTAAGAATATTGTCGGCTTACAATTTACAAGGTGTTGTGTGCGGTTTTGATTACACTTGCGGTTCGGACAGGCAAAATTGTCAATACGTGTGCGATTTTTTCACAAACGTCCCCGTCAAAATTGTTGATGAGATTTGTCGAAACGGTCAAAAAATCAGCACAACCTATGTGCGAAATTTACTTGCCGATTGCAAAATTCAACTGGTAAATGAACTGCTTTCGCAAAAGTTCTTTTTTGACGGCATGGTAGTGCATGGACGGAACGTTGGTTCTAAACTTGGATTTCCCACTGCAAACCTGCAAGTGGATGTTGATAAATTTTTACCAACAGGCGTTTTTGCCGGAAATGTAATTTTGAACAGCAAATTCTATCGTTGCATTGTAAATATCGGTGTAAAACCGACGTACAATATCAACGAACCCACGGTGGAAGTGCATATTATTGATTTTTGCGGAAATTTGTACGGACAAAATCTAACGGTAAATTTGACAAAGTTTTTACGACCTATTTGTAAATTTGATAGTGAGCAACAACTGATACAACAGTTAAAAATTGACAAGGAGAATTGCCTTGATGATTAAATTTGGTCCAAGCGGTAATTGTCAACGTTTTTACGACGAAGGATACAAAAGTACCGTGCAAGCGCCAAAATGGTGTGCCGCTCAAGGATTGTATTCCTACGAGTATTCTTTCGGGCGTGGCATAAATATTAGTGACGAAAAATGCCGTCAAATTGCCGACGAAGCACAAAAGTATGGCGTACAAATTTCAGTTCATGCACCGTATTACATAAATTTTGCTAATCCTGATAACGCTATGGCTGAACAATCCTACAACTACGTACTAAAAAGTGCGGAAAAGGTGCGTTGTCTTGGTGGGGAACGTATTGTTTTTCACCCGTCCACTGTTGGCAAAATGTCTCGCGCAGATGCCGTTGCACTCACTCACAAACGACTGGAAATTTTAGCGGATTTGATAATTGCAAACGGTATGGACGATTTAATTTTTTGTCCGGAAACAATGGGAAAAATCAATCAAATAGGTGACGTCGAAGAAGTGGTAAGTTTTTGTAAAATTGCGTCTTTTTACATTCCAACAATTGACTTTGGGCACATCAACGCACGTACTCACGGCAGTTTAGTCACTTTTGACGACTACGAAAAACTTGTTATTCACGTGATTGATCAACTTGGCTTTGAGCGTGCAAGCAAAATGCACGTGCATTTTTCCAAAATCGAATACAGTACCGGCGGAGAAGTTCGGCATTTGACCTTTGCAGATCAAATTTATGGTCCTGAGTTTGAACCGCTTGCTCGTGTGTTTAAAAAATATAATATGCAACCCGTCGTTATTTGTGAGTCGGACGGAACTCAAGCGGACGATGCGGTAGAAATGAAACGCATTTACGAAAACATAACTTTGTAATATCAATCAATCTACTTCGAAAGGAGGAAAATAGATGAAAAGTACCGAAAAATTATTTCAACTGTCTAATGTTGATGCAATCTTGCTAATCAGCGACAAAAACCGTATGTATTTTACCGGTTTCGCATCCACGTTTGGTTACCTATTGCTTTTGCCACAAGACAAAAACTACTTTATTACCGATCCAAGATACTACGAAATGGCACAATCTTTGGAGTGCGATCAACTAAAAGTGTTGCAAATTGCTAATGGTATTAGCGCGATTGGAATGGTTACAGATCTGCTTAAAGAACATAACGTTAAAACTTTAGGTTTCGAAGATACCGAACTTACCGTTAGTGATTTTAACGGTTTAAGGGAAGGTCTTGCCGATTTTGATCTTGTTCCTGTTGGAAAAAATATCAATTTTGTTCGTAGTTTCAAAACCGAAGAGGAAATTTCCTACATCAAAAAGGCTCAATCTATCACGGATATTGCTTTTGCGGAAATTTGTAAGGTTATCAAACCAGGAATGACGGAACGTGAAGTTGCTATTGAGTTGGAATACCTAATGGCAAAAAATGGTGCGGAGGGCCTTGCATTCGACACGATCATAGCAAGTGGAATTAACACGTCTAAACCCCACGCGCATCCAACGGACAAAGTTATTCAACTTGGCGATGCCGTAACCATGGACTTCGGTGCAAGATATCACGGCTATTGTTCGGATATGACGCGTACTGTTTTTGTTGGTGAACCATCCGAAGAAATGAAAAAGATTTATAACGTTGTTTTGTTGGCGCAAAAAACGGGTATTGCCGGAGCGTATGCAGGCATTGTGGGCAGCGAATTGGATGCACTTTGTCGTGAAGTAATCAAATCTAACGGATACGGCGATTATTTTACTCATAGTACAGGTCACAGTTTAGGTATCGATATTCACGAAACCCCTGGTGCATCGTCGCGTTCAAACGACGTTCTTTCTGTCGGACAACTTATCACTGTGGAACCAGGCATTTACGTTCCAGGTTTAGGTGGAGTTCGCATTGAAGATATGTTGTTATTCGAACAAGATGGTGCAATTGATTTGACAACATCAGATAAAAATATTATAATACTATAGTTAAATACTTTGGAGGAAACACAACTTATGATTTTAGCAGGCGATTTTAGAAAAGGCGTAACATTTGTTTACAACAATGGCATTTACGTTATTGTAGATTTCCAACACGTAAAACCCGGTAAAGGCGCAGCATTCGTTAGAACAAAGATCAAAAACGTTGTAACAGGCGCAGTTCGTGAAGAAACGTTCAACCCATCCGAAAAATTCGAATTGGCTCGCATCGAAAACAAAGATATGGAATATCTCTACAACGATGGCGATATCTATTACTTTATGGATAGCGAAACTTACGAGCAAGTTCCCCTTGCAAAAGCACAAGTAGAAGATGCTTTGCAATTTTTGAAGGAAAACATGGTTGCAACAATCAAATTCTACAAGGGTGAAGCATTTTCCGTTGAACCCCCGAACTTTGTGGTTTTGCAAATTATTTCTTGCGAACCGGCAGTAGCAGGCAACACGGCAACAAACGCAACAAAGCCTGCAACCGTAGAAACCGGTTACACGCTTATGGTTCCAATGTTCGTTAACGAAGGCGATATGATTCGTATCGATACTCGAACCGGCGAATATATGGAAAGAGCGAAATAATAATTGGTTCTATGTCAAATGTTGTAGTGAAGAAAATTTTGCTCCAACACATAATAGTTTGAAATAGTTTTATTTGTCTGTCCTGCGAGGTATCTCGCAGGACAGTTTTCTTGTAAGGCAAATTGTCTGTCATAATGCAACAACATGTCCAATATAATTTAACTATGAAGTTGATTGACTGTTTGCCAAGTTGGGTAGCCGATTGCGTTTGCGGCAAAGATGTGCGAGAAATTCGTATGCGCAACGATTCGGTAGTGCGAATTAATATTGGCGGACAATGGTGGTATTGTGGTAATGACGGTTTGATTAAAAATGTTTCACACGGCAAAAAATTAGATGTATGCTGTAACGATTTAGTTAATATTGCTTGCAATAACTCGATATATGTTTACGAACAAATGCTTGCTGATGGATATTTTACTTTAGACGATGGCAGCCGATTCGGCGTTGCAGGTTCTTATAGTAGTGCAGGAAAAATCTTTCGCAACTACACGAGCATTTGTATTCGTGTTCCGCATTGTGTAAATTGTGCGAATGCTAACTTAATGGGTGCGGTTGAGCGTGGAAGTACGTTGATTGTTGGTGCGCCGTCAACAGGTAAGACAACGTTGCTTCGCGATATTGCCGTAAAATTATCTAACAATCAAAACGTGGCGGTGGTAGACGAACGCGGCGAGTTGGATGTTTGCAGTGCACTGCACGACTGTGATGTGTTAAAATGGACAAGCAAAAAAGCAGGCGTGGAAATGGCACTTCGATGTCTTTCGCCAAACTATATTTTGTGCGATGAACTTTCGCTTGATGATAGTGTGTGGCTGCCACGTGCGGTAAGTTCCGGCGTAAATGTTATTGCTACCCTGCACGCAAGTAGTGTAGAGGAAGTAAGAAGCCTTGGCTTCTCCATTGCAAATTTTAAAACGATAATCATTTGCAAATGCGTAGGGCGGTACGAAATTGTCTTGCTGTAATATGGGTAAATTTTAAACAAGTATTAGTCCAATATTGCTATAATTTACATACTTAAATATCGTGATGTATCAAAGCGATTTGCGAAGGTGCTAATGAACCCTTTTCTATTCTAATATTTGACCATTTATAATCTACTATGACAAACATAATAATACTTTTTTGCACAATTTTGGCAGGTTTTCTGATTGGAAAACATTTTGAAAAGCGTGAAGCTAAAAAAGGGCTCTTCTTTTGCGATCTCAAAAAATACGTTGCTTTGCTCAAAACAAACGTAAGCGGGAGGCGTTTAGAATTATCAGTTTTCAACGACGAATTTGCCAAAAGTAGTAGTTTGGTTTTTGCCGTTTATCTAACGGACAAACAGTTGCCGTCTTGTTTGAATAAAAATCAAAAGCAACTTGTTCAATCCTTTTTCGACAGTTTGTCTGCTGTTACGTCATCGCAACTAATCGCCAATCTCGATTACTACGAACAACTTATTTCCGCAGAGTTTTCCAGCATTTCCGCAAAGGTGAATAACCGTCAAATTTGCGTAAAACTTGGCGTTTTGATAGGTGTGATGGTAGGCATTTTATTGATGTAATTTTGCTGTATTTGAGGTGATATGAGTTTCGATATAATCTTTAAAATTTGCGCAATAGGTATTGTCACTGCAATAATCGGTATGTTGCTAAAAAAGTACGGAAAAGACGACTTGGCAATTATTGTGTCCGTTGTGGGACTTGTGATTGCCTTGATAATGATGTTGGATATGGTTGCGCAACTGTACGATACCATAACTAACCTTTTTGATTTCGTATGACTATTTTGCAAATTGCGACAGTTTCCATCGTCGCTGCGGTAAGTATAATGGTTGTAAAACCATTCAATAAGGATATTACACTGGTTATTTCAATTGGCATTGGCGTTTTGATATTGATTTCCGTTTGCGATCGGTTATACGATGTCGTTTACGCGTTTTACGATATTTCCAGTCAAGCGCAGGTGGATAACAAATCAATCGAGTGCGTAATCAAAGTGGTGGGTATCGGCTACCTTGCGGAGTTTTCCAATAATATTTGCGTTGATACCGGCAACAAAAACATCGGCGAAAAGGTTTTGTTTGCATCGCGCATTGCAATTTTGCTGTGCGTTTTACCTATCTTGCAAAACTTATTCGATGTTATCAAAGGTTTTGTACAATGAAAAAGCTATTGTTTGCCATCATTCTGCTTTGCATAGTATGCGTACCGCAATTTGCCTATGCCGACGTGCAACAAGATCTTTCCAATCAAGTGGACGAAGGACTTGGTAATTTAGACTTTTCCCAAGTCGAGAGTGTTACAAACGGGTATATCGGCAATATTGTTGACAAAATACGCGCAATTATTAGCGGTGATTTCGACAATGCTGAAAGTTTTTTACAAATGGTGTTTTCTCTGCTTGGCGATAACCTTTCACAACTTTTTCCGCAACTTGTCAGCATATTTGTAGTGTTAGTGCTTGTTGGATTGGTACGTAACACGTCCGGAGGATTTATTTCTCAAAGCACCGATAACATCGTGTCTTTCGTTGGCAAAACGGTGGTAGTTTTAACACTTGTTTCGCTGTTTGTGGACGTTTTTAATCAAGTTGACCAAGTAATAGGCGAGCTTTCTGTTTTGGCGGAAGCTTCTTTGCCAATATTGTTGACGCTTGTTATCGCCAATGGCTCATCCAACCTTTCAGCGATATGCCAACCATCTATGCTGATGTTTTCCGGCGTGATTATTAACGTCGTCAAAAACGTTCTGTTACCCCTTACTGTGTCCGCTGCAGCATTTGCATTTGTGTCTAATCTTTCGCAAACTGTCAAAGTTACAAAAATGTCAAAATTTTTAAATAACATAGCATCTTGGATTTTGGGCATAATGTTTACGATTTTTTCCGCATTTACATCGGTGCAAGGTATTGTCGGTGCATCAATGGATGGCGTATCCTATCGCATGGCAAAGTTTACAGCAAAAAACTACATTCCAATTTTAGGCGGTTACGTATCCGAAGGTTTCGATATTGTTGTTGCAAGTACAAATCTTATCAAAAATTCTTTTGGTGTGGTGCTGTTGATTGTTCTTGCGTTAATGGTAGTAAAACCATTGTTGACGATACTTGCACTTAACGTTGGATTACAATGCGTTTTGGCATTGTCCGAACCAATCTCGTCTGACACCTGTTCGTCGATGTTTAACGGCATGTGTAAATCGTTAACGTTTTTGTGCGCCTTGCTTGTTGCCGTTGCCTTTATGTTTGCAATTTTAGTGATTGTGGCGATAACCTGCGCTAACGTAGTGTGATATGAGTGGCTGGATAATTTCCGTATGCGGTATTGCATTGTTAACAGTGGTTTGCGATACTATTTTGCCAGATGGCAACACAAAAAAATACGTTAAAACCATTGTCGGCATTGTCGTGGCGTTTACAATGCTTACACCTATCACACGCTTTTTTGAGCATATCTCTGCCAATAACGACTATCTAACAACCGGCCTTACCACGCAACAACAGTATATCGACGGCATTTCTAATCAAAAACAACTTGCAAGGTTGCAAAAGGTGAAAAACGTTGTTAGCGAACTGAGTTTGATAGATTGCTCGGTTGATATGCTAAACAACTACGTTTGTGTTACTGTTTGTTGCAATGAACAAGCGCTCGTTGTGTTGCAAAACGCTTTGACGGGTATTGACGATAAAATTATGATTGCTTGGAGAAAAGTTGATGGGTAAAATTAAAGATTGTCTTACCAAATTGAAATCGGCAAAAAACGTCGAACTGTATCTTGCACTCGTTTTGTGCTTGGTTGTTGTGGTGTTGTGCTTTGTTTTGCCTAATTTTCAACAAAAAACTTCGCAAAATGATACTGTCGAACAGTCATATATTGCTCAAATGGAAAATAAATTAGTTACTGTACTAGGACGTATCGACGGATGCGGAAAGGTTAGCGTTGCAATTTCTTATTCTGCCGACGGCAAAAAGGTTTACGCATACGAAAGTACAACCAAGCAAGATGGTAACACGATTTTGCAAACATCAACGCTAATTACCGTAAAAGGAGAGCCGTTACTTGTGCAAACACTAAATCCGCAAATTTTGGGCGTGGTGGTGGTTGCCGATGGTGCAAACGATCCTCTTGTTCGGTACAAAATTAAACAAGCGGTAGTAACACTTTTGGACATAGAAAGTTGCTGTGTACAGGTGTTCTCATAATTTTTTAGGAGGAGTAAAATATGTCTAAAGGTAAAAAGGTGGCAATTATATTGTCGATGGTAGCAGTTCTTGCAATCGCGGCTGTTGTAAACGTAACGCTACTAAATAATGATAGCAAAACGGGTGAAGACGACGTTGTTCAAACAGGATTTTTCCAAACTTCCAAATTGGATAGACAAACCACTCGTGACTACGAAATCGCCGAACTTAATGCGATTTTGGCAATGGAAGGTGACGAATATGCAGAGGCTCGCCAATCTGCATTGGAAAAGAAACAAAACATCGTTGATGCAATGGAAACTGAAATGCTCTTGGAAACGCTTTTGAAGGCGCAAGGCTTCGAAAATGTGCTTGTAACGGTAAATGCTTCTGGCGACAACGTTAGTGTTATTGTTGATAAGGATGAACTCACTCGTGAAGACACCGTTCGCATCTACAACGTTATCGCTACGGAAACTTCTGTATCAACTGAATATGTAAAAATTCTATCTGTATAAAAAGCGTTGTAATTTCTTAAATTATGTGATATAATTACACAAAAGAAGGAGAATACACTAATGAAAGTAGTAAATAAAGTTGAAGAATCCGGTAGACTTGTGTACAACAGTGACATTGTTCGTGATATCGTGTCTTGCGCTTTGCACGAAATCAAGGGTATCATCTTGTATGAGCCTACATCCAAGCAAGCGCGTGATTCTATCAAGGTTGATATCGAAAACGACGAAGTCTATGTAGACGTATTTGTAAAACTACGTTTCGACGTGGAAGTGAATGATGTTGCAAGTACTATTCAAAGCACAATTCACAACACTGTGGAAGCAATGACGGAGTTTAAGGTTAAGGACGTTAACGTACACGTTTTGGACGTGGGATTTGACGAAAATTAGTATTGCGATTACCCTTTGATTTTCAAGGGGTTTTTCGTGCTTTTTAGGAGATTTACTTTATGAGAGGTTACGCAAGAGAAGTTGCGTTTTGCAAAATTTATACATACATCATGTGCGAAAATTTCGACGGGGATTTTTCTCAATTCGATTCGTCCAAACTTACGGAAGATGACGTCGCTTTTGCTACATCCCTTATTCAAGGGGTAATAGAACACAAAGCGGAAATTGACGGAATTATTGGCGAACTTTCTAAGTCTTTTAAACTTTCTCGCATATATCGTTTGGATTTGGCTATATTGGAATTGGCAATTTTCGAAATGAAATATTTGGATACACCGTACCCGGTTGTTATCAATGAATGCGTGTCTATCATCAAAGAGTATTCTACAGAAAAAAGTGTTAACTTTGTAAATGGCATTTTGGCACAATTTGTAAGAGGTTTAAACTAATGTTGCTTTTGGGTAAACCTTGCGTGGAAAGTATTGTGCAAAGTTATGGAGACGTTTCTAATGTCAAACTTTGTGCAATCGGTTTTGATGATGACAAATGGAACCAATATGCAAACTCGCTTGTGCGCAATGCGGAAAAGTACGGTATGCAATGCGAAAATATAGTAGTGGATAGTTGCACGCCACAACAGTTTTGTCAAATTGTCAAAGAAGTTTGCGCGCGCAATGACGTTAGCGGTGTGATCGTACAACAACCTTTGCCTGTCGAATATGCCCAGGCTGTAGATTTTATCGACGTTAATAAGGACGTTGATTGTCTTAATCCGTTGTCTGTTGCAAAGTTGTATCTTGGTAAAGATGGTTTTCGTCCTGCAACTTCGCAAGCAGTGATTAACTTATTGGATTTTTACAATATCGATCTATATGGTAAAAACGTAGTTATCGTAGGGCGTGGCAACGCTGTCGGTAAACCTTTGGCGCTTATGTGCTTGCAACGTAATGCGACCGTTACAATTTGTCACACCAAAACGAAAAACCTTGTCCGGGTATGCAAAAGTGCAGATATTTTGATAACTGCATGCGGTGCACCAAAACTTATTACAAGAAATCACGTTACGCAAAACACGATCGTTATTGACGTCGGTCTTGCTTTTGTTGACGGAAAAACTTGCGGAGACGTATCTGCAGACGTATATGATTTTTGCCAAGCAGTAACTCCTGTGCCACGTGGAATAGGTCCCGTAACTTGTGTTACACTTTTGCAAAATCTTATAAAAGCACACAATAACAATAAATGACAATTTCTGTAACTCAACTTAACAATTATATTCGCGGCCTTTTCGATATGGACGGGGTGCTTGGCGATTTGTCCGTAGCGGGCGAAGTTACCAATGTAAAACGATACGGTAGCGGTTACTATTTTTCGCTTAAAGATGACGGTGGCGCAATCAACTGTTTTTGTTACAAAGCCGAGCAAGCGTTACAACAAGGTAATATTGTTGTTGCCGAAGGTTCTCTAAATTATTTTGTAAAAAACGGTAGCGTTTCATTTTTTGTAAAACGTCTAACTGCTACTAAAAACACGGGCGACGCCTATTTGCGTTTTCTTGAACTAAAAGAAAAATTGCAAAAAGAAGGTTTATTTGACGAAGACCGCAAACAACCTGTGCCGAGTTTTTGTCAAAAGGTTGGCATTGTTACCAGTCAAACGGGCGCAGTTATTGTAGATATAACTAACGTGGCACTTCGTCGTCAACCATTTTGCAATTTATATCTTTACCCTGTAAAGGTGCAGGGCGATGGTGCTGACGTGGAAATAGCACAAGGGATTAACTACTTTTCTAATTCGGATATGGATGCGATTATTGTCGGTCGTGGCGGTGGTTCCAACGAAGATTTATCCGTTTTTAATAGTGAAATTATTGTTCGCGCCATTGCAAATTGCCCTAAACCGGTAGTATCGGCTGTCGGTCATGGTGTTGATTACACTTTATGTGATTTTGCTGCCGATAAACGTGCAGTAACTCCCAGCGAAGCCGCCGAATTTGTTACTACTGATGTTTCTGCGGTTAAAAGACGTATTCAAACGTTAATTGCAAAGTCTTATGACAAAATTTGTCGTCAGTTAGATTACGATATGCAATTCGTTGTCAATTTCCAAAAACGAATTACGTCGCAACTGACGTACGATGTGGACGTCGCACAATCTCGACTTAAACAATCTTTGCAAACTTTATCAAACGGTATGCAAAATTTATTTTTGCGTAGACAAATACAGTTTGATAAAGCGACAACTCGATTGAATAGTGCTAACCCGGTAAATATTTTGAAACGCGGATACGCATTTGTAGATTTGGATGGCACGCCGATAAAATCCGTCAACGATTTGCAGACGGGGGATACAATAACTTTGCATATTACCGATGGTACTGTGGATGCAACGGTTATCAATAAGGAGCAAAAATGAAACTGGAAGAAAAACTTGCAAAATTAGATAAAATCGCCACGCAATTAGAGGGCGACATTCCGTTGGAGGATGCTCTAAAACTTTTTGATGAAAGCGTAAAATTAGCCAACGATTGCATGCAAACGCTTAGTGATTGCAAAGGCAAATTAACAGTCATACAAGAAAAATTGAGAGGTATCGTTGATGAAGAATAACATCACTATTAACTATTTGGACCAACTTGTTCGCGAATATATTCCTAAGGATCACGATAAAGTGTCTCTTGCTATCGAATACAGTTTGTTTAGCGGGGGCAAGCGTTTCCGCCCAATGTTGCTTTTGCAAACTGCAAAGGCTGTTGGTAAGCGTATTACGGAAAATGCTAAACGTCTTGCTTGCGCTTTGGAATATATCCACACTTACTCGCTTGTTCACGACGATTTGCCCAGTATGGACAACGACGATTTGCGTCGTGGAAAACGTTCTTGTCACACTCAATATGGCGAAGCCGCTGCAATTTTGGCGGGCGATGCATTGCTAAATTTGGCGGCAGAAACGTTATTCGGTGGAAATTTCAAAAGCAAAAACTATCGTGAAGCGTGTGCGTACATGTTTGCAATGAGCGGTTCATCCGGTATGATACACGGACAAAACCTCGATTTATTCACCGAAACAAAATCTATCGACGACGCTAATCAGGTTGCTTTGCACAAAACGGGCGACTTGTTACGTGCGGCAATTGTATGCGGAGCATTGGTTGGTGGCGCAACACAAGAAGAAATTGCCATTTTTGACCAAATTGCAATAAATTTGGGTATCGCATATCAAGTTGTTGACGACCTTTTGGATGCGGAAAAGTGCGAAAGATCTTTTCTCGATATCATGTCGGTAGACGGTTGTCGTAATTACGTAATTCGCCTCAATGAAGAAATTTTGTCTTTGTGCGACAAACTTCCTTACGATTTGCAATTTATTCGCGATTTTTCTCTCGAAAACCTCAATCGTAATCACTAATCTTTGATTACATGGTGCAACCTGGTTTATGCAACTTTCAAAGCGATATAGTTTGCTTGAAAAAGCTGTGGTTTTAATTACGTTTGCACAAAATGTGCTAAATTTGATGGTTATTTATCAAAAAACTACTCAATTTTTGCATAAATCAGTATGATTATATCAAATAGTTGCATTTTGATGCAATTTGTTGTATAATAACGATTGAGCATATTTGCTCGTTAAACTTAATAATTTTGGTGGTGCAGTATTCTAGTCAGGGTGCGACGTGTTGAAGGCGGGCCTAAAAGACCGCCGACGAGCATATCGATGAAGTTTCTTGTGCTGGCTTCCGTTGCCCAAACGGGGGCTTGTGCTGGAAGTTAAGAATGGTGGGCATAGCGTAATGGCATGCGTAAAAACCCCATCATTCGTGGAGACTCTACAGGGTGGTAGTAGGGTAAAAGCTACATACTACTCTCTGAGATTAAACCTGCTATGCGGTGAATAAGAAGCTGTGTACAGAGTAGCTTGTTTTGAGTGAAATTTTGGGAGTAATGAACGCTCTTCCGTCCGTTGGCCAATGGTCGAAGCGCGAATGCTTTACGAAATCAATTTTGCAAAAGAAACTAAAATATGATCCTCCCTGCCAAGGAAATCTTCTAGACTGCAAATCAGGCTTGTTGGAGATTATAGTACGGACTAAGTGGCGATTCGGTTGTACTTGTGGTAACACTGTATGCGAAGAATTAAAAGGAAACTGCTTTTTCGGCGACGGAAAGTTTCTACGTGGGAAATCCTACCGAACCTATGCCGTAAGGTTTATCTAACGAGCCACCACCTAATTATATTTGCAAGTTAAATATGCACAAGAATCTACAAATGGGGCAGTTTGCATTGGCAAAACGTCCCCAAATTTTTATAGGAAGAATATGAAAAACTCAGATCCTGTCCCGCGAACGAACAAACCCGAAGAAATGTCAACAGACGTAACCGTTCACGATGCGGACAAAAAGAAAAAACAAGACAAATCCGACAAGAAAAAATCAAAGCATAATTTGTGGCCACTAAAAGCCATGATCATCACTTTGATATTATCGGCATTGGTTAACGTTTTATCTACATTAGTGTTGGAAAACGCTCAACTTTGGCTTGCGATACTGATAACGCTGTTTATTGTAATGCTTGGTGTTGTGTTCGATATCATTGGCACTGCGACAACTTCTTGCGATATGCAACCATTGCTTGCAATGGCATCGCGTAAGGTAAAAGGCGCCAAAACTGCCGTAAAACTTGCGCAAAAAAGCGATATAGTATCCAACGTTTGCAATGATATTATTGGTGATATTTGCGGTATTGTTTCCGGTGGATGCGCTGCAACAATCACTGCAACGGCGTTAAGCGGTTTGTCTAACGTAACGCTGGTATTTGTTTTGACGGTGGTGGTGTATGCTGTTATTTCTACACTCACAATCACCCTAAAAGCGGTCGGTAAAGGTATTGCTATTAACAATTCTACCAATATAGTGTTTGCTGTTGCCAAAATTTTGAGTATATTCCACAAAGAAGGTTAATGTGTTAGAAAACATCACAAACATCCACGACCTACAAAAACTTGACGTAAAACAGTTGCCGCAACTCTGTCAAGAAATTCGTCAAAAACTCGTCGACGACGTTAGTCGTAGTGGCGGTCATTTGGCAAGTAATCTTGGTGTTGTGGAGTTGTCTGTTGCCCTTCACTATGTGTTTGGCGAAGACGACAAGATTGTTTGGGACGTCGGTCATCAAAGTTACGTTCACAAAATTCTTACCTCCCGCGGTGAGAATTTTTGCACTTTACGGCAAAATGGCGGAGTTTGTGGATTTCCCGATTGTGCAGAAGATGAAAGTGACAGTTTCAATACGGGACATGCCGGTACGGCAATTTCTGCCGCTTTGGGCTTGGCAAAAGCACGTGATATTTCGGGAAAAAATCATAACGTAATTGCTGTAGTCGGTGACGGTGCAATGACTTGCGGTACTACCTACGAAGCGCTCAACAACATCGGCAATACAAAAATGCTGGTTATTATCAATGACAACAATATGTCTATTTCCAATAACGTTGGCTCGGCAACACGTAATATGTCTAAACTGCGTGTTGGCAAGTATGATAACAACAAGCAAAAACTCAAAAAATTTTTACATAAACTGCCATTGATTGGTAAACCTATCTATAATTTTTTGCGCTGGTGCAAACGACGAGCAAAGTTGGGATTTTATCGCAACAGTTATTTCGATACGTTCAATCTTAAATATATTGGTATCATCGACGGTAATGAAATTAAAGATTTAGTTTACTATCTTACCAAAATTCGCGACAACGTCGAAAAACCTACGGTTTTGCACATTATTACAAAAAAAGGCAAAGGCTATTTGCCTGCCGAACAAGATCCCGTAAAGTATCACGCTGTGCCTGTTGGCGGATTTGTAGACCAAATTGTGGTATCGACCGACACTGATGTGCTGAAACAATCAAATGGTGTTGATTTTGATAATCAAATTGAGATACAAAGTGAAAAATTGGTAACTGTTGAGAGTTCCGCAATTGTTGGTACAACTTTGTGCCAACTTGCTCAAACTAACGATAATGTTGTTGCAATTTCCGCTGCTATGACAAATGCCGTCGGGCTAAAAACCTTTGCAGAGACCTTCCCGCAAAGATTTTTCGACGTGGGTATTGCCGAAGAACACGCCGTTACGTTTGCTGCAGGGCTTGCTAAGGGTGGCGCACATCCGTTTGTTTGTATCTATTCTACGTTTCTGCAACGTGCCTATGACCAAATTTTGCACGACGTAGCGATTCAAAATCTACCCGTTACTTTTTTGCTTGACCGCGCCGGATTTGTCGGTGAAGATGGCAAGACTCACCAAGGTTTGTTTGATTTGTCTTATCTAAGCAATATTCCTAATTTGCAAATTTGGACACCGTCAAACGCAATGCAGTTACAACAAATGATAGAACAATCTCTAACAATGCAATGTCCGGTTGCTATTAGATATCCACGCAGTTTGTCTAACGGTACCTTACCGTTTGATAAAAAATGGAACGTTTTTGGCAATAACAGTGCTAAAATCAAGATTCTTTGCGTCGGTCCACGCATGGTGCAAAATGCAAAACCTTTGCAAAGCGAAAAGGTGCAAATTGTTGACGTTACAATGGTAAAACCGTTAGATATTGCATATTTATCTAAAATTCGCGATGGCGATATCGTTGTAACTTTGGAGGAAAATGTGCTTATCGGCGGTTTTGGTAGCGCAATTCAAAGCGTACTCACCAATACAAATTGTACAGTTTACTGCTTGGGTGTAGATGACCAATTTGTCGCTCATGCAACGGTAAATCAACAAATAGAGCAAATCGGTTTAGATACAATTTCTTTGCAAAAGTTTGTGTCGAAACTATTGTAAAATTATGCAAACAAATGTATAATATTTATTAAGCAAGGTTGATTTTCACAAAAATTTACAAATCAAGTTTGCTAATATAAACATCATTTTTCAATGTAAAAATAGGTGTACCAATGTCTAATACTTTTGATATTACACCTAAAAACCACTTTGAGCGCTTGTGTTTGGAGGAAAATCGCATGTCTCGTTCTGCAAGACAATCCAAAATACTCAGTTTGATTGCCATCTACGATATCGATACGCAGGAAGACTTGGCACGAGCTCTTCGTCAGGAAGGTTTCGACGTTACCCAAGCAACTGTTTCGCGTGATATCAAGGAACTTGGGCTTGTAAAAAGTCTTGGTACAAACGGTGCATATAAATACACGACAAAACAAACTATCGACGTTACAATATCAACAAAATTGTTAAATGTCGTTCGGGAGGCAACCTTGTCCGTTGTTACTGCCGGCAATTTGGTTGTGGTAAAAACTATCGGCGACGGCGCATCGGCTGTTTCTTCCGCAATCGAACAAATTTTGGGTGCGGACTTTGTTGGGATGGTTGCCGATCGCAATACAATCCTTATCGTCTGCATGACGGAGTTTCAAGCAAACACTGTTGCGACCAAAGTAAACCAACTTTTGTAAAAACTTCTACACTTTCAATTTAGCACACAGCAACTATGATTAAAAATCTTGTAATTGACAATATTGCTCTTATCGAGCATATAGATATCGACTTTAGGAACGGTCTAACCGTACTGACGGGCGAAACGGGTAGTGGTAAATCTATCATTATCGATTCGCTTGCCTTTGTTTTGGGGGAACGTGCCGACAAAACTCTTATAAAACACGGTTGTGACTATGCCGAAGTTTCCGCATTGTTCGAAGTCGAACCGACCTGCCCCGTTTTGTCTAAACTTTGCGAGTATGGTTTTGGCGACGACTGTGAAATTTTGATAACACGCAAAATGTCCCTTGCAGGCAAAAATGAAATCCGTATTCAAGGCAAGGTTGCAACTCTTTCCATTTTGAAAGAAGTTTGTGCCGAACTTGTAGATATCTTTGGTCAAGGTCAACACTTGGCATTACTAAACGAAAAAAATCAACTTTCCGTATTGGATGCTTTTTGTGATTTTAATGGTTGCGATCAACAACTAAAACAACTTTATCCGCAATATCAATCCATTTGCCACGAAATGAACGCCTTTGGCGGCAGTGATGCCGAGCGTGAGCGTTTGATAGATATACTAAAATTTCAAATTGACGAAATTGAAAACGCCAACTTGAACGAAGAAGAAGAAAACGAACTTATCGCAACGCACAAACGTTTGGTAAATATGGAAAAAATCGCCACGGCGCTTTCAACGGTGGTTGGTTTGCTTGCCGCTGATGGCGGCGCGGTAAATAACCTGTCTTATGCGTGCAACCTTTTGCGTAGTATTTCTGCAGTGGATACCAATAGTGCAGAGCTTGCCGAAAGACTAAATTCCGCTAGATTGGAAGTGGACGACGTTTGTCAAACGTTAGAAAACGCTCTTTCATCAACAGAAATCTCTCAAGCGGAAATCGACAAACTGGAAAATCGCTTGGAATACATACGTACAATCAAACGTAAGTACGGTGGAAGTATTGCCGACGTGCTAAAGTTTTTGGATGATGCAAAAAAACAGTACGACAATTTAGTTAATGCGACTGAACGTATGTTGCAGTTGATTTTGCAAAAGAATACACTTATTAACGAGATGTATCAAATTGCACTGCAAAAGTCTCAAATTCGCAAGGATGCGGCAATTAAATTGTCAAAACGCATAATGACTGAACTTGCTGACTTGGGAATGCGTGGAACAACCTTTGTTGTTAATTTCGAAGTGCAAACCATCGACGAATTTGCCGATAGTCCCTCGTCAAATGGCATTGACAAGGTGGAATTTTTGATGTCTGCCAACGTTGGCGAACCTATCAAACCGCTTGCAAAGGTTATTTCCGGTGGTGAAATGTCTCGTTTTATGCTTGCTGTTAAAAATATTACCGCTACTGCGGAAAAAATCCCGACAATGGTGTTTGACGAAATTGACACAGGTATTTCCGGTAATGTTGCTCAAATTGTTGCCAACAAACTGGCAAACGTTTCCGCTAACCAACAGGACGGCTATCAATGTATCGTAATTACCCACCTTCCGCAAATTTGTGCCATGGCGGACGTCAATTTGTATATCGAAAAATTCGAGCAAAACGGCAAAACGCATACGTCGGTAACGGTGATGGATGAAAAATCCAAGCAAACGGAAGTAGCGCGTCTTATGGGTAGCGTTGGTGAGCACGCACTTGTTTCCGCGCAGGAATTGATTTTATTTGCTAATAATTACAAAAAAGGTTTGCGTGCATAGTATAAAATTAATTCTCTATACAAAATGGTTAATTGTGTGTAGCGAATTTTTGTTTTTAATAAAACGGTTCGTTCGTTTAGTTTGGAATGTATATAAATTATAAGTTTTATATTCTTTATATTATATACGCTAAAACAATCTAATGTGACCTTACAACAAATAGATATAATTTTCTTAACAATCGTTTGTAATATCACAAACAATCGAGGTAACAACAATGGGCTTTTTTCAAAAAATTGTAGACGGTTTGCGTAAAACTAAAGAAAAAATTGGCTTCAAGCTTAACGAAATATTCAAACGTGGCATTTTTGACGACGATTTTTACGAAGAATTAGAGTTTATTTTGTTAAGCAGTGACGTTGGCGAAGATACTGCCGAAGATATCATTGACCAATTGCGTGAACGTATGCGTAAAGATAACGTTGCAGATTCAAAACGTGCCAGCCAATATTTGCGTGACGTATTATGCGATATTTTGGGTGATGATAAATTTGAATTGCAAACGCCGTGTGTAATTACTGTTGCCGGTGTAAATGGTGTTGGCAAAACAACTACAATTGGTAAACTTGCTAATATTTTCGTAAAACAAGGTAAATCGGTCGTTATTGCTGCTGCCGACACTTTTCGTGCTGCCGCAAGTGAGCAGTTGGAAGTTTGGGCAAAGCGTGCAGGTGTGCGCATTATTAAACACGAAGAAGGTAGCGATCCTGCAGCAGTTGTATTTGATGCAATTTCTTCGGCAAAGAGCAAAGGCACCGATATTGTTCTTGTCGATACTGCCGGACGTTTGCATAATAAAAAGAATTTGATGGAAGAACTCAAAAAAATCGACCGTGTAATCGAACGTGAACATCCAACCGCGACTCGCCAAAATCTTATCGTTTTAGATGCAACTACGGGGCAAAACGCCATTTCGCAAGTAGATGTTTTTGACGAAGCAATCGATATCGACGGCATTGTGCTAACAAAACTTGACGGTACTGCAAAGGGTGGTGTTGTTTTGGCGATCAAACACGATATGGATATTCCTGTTTACTTTGTAGGCGTCGGCGAAGGTTTAGACGACCTCTTGTATTTCGATGCACAAAGTTACGTGGAAGGCATTATCTAATTTTATAATTCAAGCAGTCGCAAAGTGCGACTGTTTTGTTTTGGAGTAAAACATGCAACACTATATGAATTTATACAACAATCCCTTTGAAAAGATAAAAAATGGTACAAAAACTGTCGAAATGCGTTTGTTCGACGATAAACGTTGCAAAATAAATGTCGGTGATACAATCACTTTTACTAATATTTCAACAACCGAACAGTTGCATGTGAATGTCGTTGATGTTTGCACGTTTGCTACATTTGAACAACTGTATACTGCCTTCGATAAAGTTTCGATAGGGTACAATCCGCAAGACGTTGCAAATCCCAATGATATGTACGAATACTATACTCCCGAACAAATTGCACAATTCGGTGTGGTTGCTATTTGTATCAAACTTTGCTAATATTGGTATTTTATCTACTTTTAAAAATCTATTGTAAAAATGCTTGACAATAATATCTATATCGTATAAAATAGTTGCTGTAAAGTAAAAGTGCTTTACAGTGTGAGGAAATAAATGGCATTGGCAAAAATCGAACTTGCAAAATTGTTGGGCGTGTACAGTCCTATGCTAACGCAAAAACAGCGTGATGCTTTGGCTATGTATTGCGACTACGATTGTTCTTTGGCGGAGGTTGCCGACGAAGTTGGTATATCTCGTCAAGGTGTTCGTGATTTGCTTGTCAATGCGGAAAAAACTCTCACAAAATTGGAAGATAGTTTACATCTTGTACAATTTGTGAATCAAATTACACTTGCAGTTGAAGATGATAATATGCAACGTGTTCGCGAAATAGTTAACAACTACGTCGCAAAGGAGTAAAAAAATGGCTGCTTTTTCTAACTTAACAGACAGAATCAACCATGTTTTTTCCAAATTGAAAAACCGCGGTGCATTGAGTGAATTGGAAATCAAACAAGCCATGCGAGAAGTTCGCGTAGCCTTGTTAGAGGCAGACGTTAACTATACCATTGCTAAGGATTTTATCAATAAAGTTACCGAACTTGCCGTTGGCGAGGAAATTCTAAAAAGTTTAACTCCCGGTCAGCAAGTTATCAAAATTGTAAACGAACAACTAATTGAGTTACTTGGTTCCACTCAAACAAAACTCGGTGTTTCACCAAAACTACCTACAATCATTATGATGTGTGGTTTGCAAGGCGCCGGTAAAACCACCATGTGTGGTAAACTTGCCTATCATTTGCAAAAACAAGGCAAAAAAGTTTTGCTGGTTGCCGACGACGTGTACCGTCCTGCTGCAATAAAACAGTTAGAGATTGTTTCTAACAAAGTTAAGTGCGGATTTTTTGAAATGGGACAAGGCAATCCTGTTAAAATTGCTCAAAAGGGTGTTGAGTACGCCGAAAAAAACGGTTTTGATACAGTAATTATCGATACGGCAGGTCGTTTGCACATTAACGAAGAATTGATGCAAGAACTAAAGTCCATCAAGCAAGCGGTAAATGTGTTCGAAACGTTGTTGGTTGTGGACTCTATGTTGGGGCAAGACGCCGTAAATGTTGCAAAAACATTCGATGAAGCGATAGACATTACTGGTGTTATCATGACAAAATTGGATGGCGATACTCGTGGCGGTTCAGTACTATCTATTAAAGCCGTAACCGGTAAACCAATCAAATTTTGCGGAACGGGCGAAAAACCTGAAGATTTGGAAATCTTCTATCCCGATCGTATGGCGTCACGCATTTTAGGTATGGGCGACGTTTTGACCCTCATCGAAAAGGCGCAAACGGCAATCGACCAAGAAGAAGCGCTCAAAATGGCAAAGAAGTTGCAAAATGCCACATTTGACTTGAATGACTATCTAAAACAGTTTGAGCAAATTTCCAAAATGGGCGACCTTAACGATATTGTAGGAATGATTCCAGGTGTAAGTAGACTAAAACTTGGCGATAAAAAGGTCGACGAAAAGCAAATTGCGCGTAATAGAGCAATAATTCAATCAATGACGGCGGAAGAACGTAAAAATCCAAAAATCCTTAACTACTCCCGTCGTAAACGTATCGCAGCAGGTTGTGGTTTGCAAGTTCAAGACGTTAATCGTCTTATCAAACAGTACGAACAAACTTGTGATATGATGAAAAAGATGACCAAATCAAAACGGTTGCCTTTCTAACTTAACGAAAATCTTTGCAAAAAGTTTTCATATAAAATCTAAAAATAAATAAAAATCACTTTGGAGGAAACAAAAATGGCAGTAAAAATGAGATTGACAAGACTTGGTGACAAAAAAAGTCCTTTCTACCGTGTTGTAGTTATCGACTCTCACAAGGCACGTGACGGTGAATACGTAGACTTGGTTGGTACTTACAATCCTTTGACGGAAGAACTTAATCTTGACACAGACAAGGCAAAGAAATGGATTGATTGTGGCGTTCAACCTACAGAAACAGTTAGAACGTTGCTTGTTCGTACAAACGTTATCGAACCTAAAAAAGCGCATAAGGCGTAATTTGAGGTAAGTTATGTTAGAACTTGTCACTTACATTGTAACGCAACTTGTTGATGATAAGTCTGCAGTAAGCGTAACTTCCGCCGAAAATGATGGCGTAGAAACAGTAACCATTCATGTTGCTGAAAAAGACATCGGCAAGGTTATCGGTAAACAAGGTAAAATTGCTATGGCTATTCGTACGTTAGCAAAAGCCGTAGGTATTCGCGAAGGTAAACGTTACAATATCGAGATCGAAGACTAATTAAATTTGCCACAAGTTCTTTTGCTTGTGGCAAATTTAATATTTGTAAATTATGAAGATAGAAATAGGAAAAATTACTAAAGCGCAGGGGATCAAAGGCGAAGTTAAATTGCTTTGTTATGTCGACGATGCACAAATGCTCAAAACTATAAAAATCGTGTATATCGGTCAAAATTCCTACAAGGTACTAAAATACCGACCCGATGGTAATTTCTGTTACCTTTTATTGGACGGAATTACCGACCGTAATACAGCTGAAAGTATGCGCGAATGGATCGTTTATGCCGACAAAGAGAGTGTTCAACTGGATGAGGGGAGATATTTTATCGAAGACCTTATTGGTTGTAACGTAATTTTGTCAAACGGCAATACAGTTGGCAAGGTCGTTGATATTTTGCAATACGGCGCAGCGGATGTATATGTTTGCCAAGGGGAGCGCAACGTTTCTTTTCCGTTTTTGAAAGACTTAGTATTGTCGGTTGATGTTCAAAAACAACTTATTACTTTGTGCGAAAAACGTTTTGAGGAGGTTTGTGTGTATGACGATTGATGTTTTAACACTTTTCCCCGAAATGCTCGATTCACTCAAACATTCACTGATGGGTAAAGCATTGGAAAAAGGTCTGTACCAACTAAATTGCCACAATATACGTGACTACTCTAAAGATAAACACAAAAAATGCGACGACACGCCATTTGGTGGTGGGGCTGGTATGGTTATGACTCCACAGCCAATCCACGATTGTATAATGGCTGTGGATCCCGAGCACAAGGCAAAACGTATATATATGTCGCCACGTGGCAAAGTCCTTTCGCAAAGTCTTGTACGCGATTTGTCCGGCTATGATAATTTACTTATTTTGTGCGGTCACTACGAAGGCATTGATCAACGCGTAATTGATATGGATATCGATATGGAAATTTCCATTGGCGACTACGTGCTTTCCGGCGGTGAAATTCCGGCAATGGTGCTGATAGATTCGGTTTTGCGCTACGTTCCTGACGTGTTGGGTAATGCGGAAAGTACTGTTGACGAATCTTTTTCGCAATCTTTGTTGGAATATCCGCAGTATACCCGTCCGCAAGATTTTCTCGGTGTCACTGTTCCGGAAGTTTTAGTAAGCGGAAATCACGCAAAAATACACCAATGGCGCATGGAAAAAGCGTTGGAAATTACTTTAAAAAATCGCCCCGATTTATTAGAGAATCAGTAATTAAATATCGATAATTAATTGGATGTCAACTAGTTTTTTTTTTTTTTGATACAAAAAGCGAAATGCTTAATGTAAAGTAATTGATTGTTTAACAATTCCTGCACCTAAGCGTATGGCAATTTTAAGTATTAGTTGTATTGTTTGGAGCTTTGGGTATTAAAACAATTGTTGATTACAAATAGAAAAAGTAGTGCTGCGGCGTCTAATTTGTTTTAATAAAAATGGATTTACATTCGAGTAATTTAATTAAATACAGACTGCTTTTGCTTATCTATTCTCCCAAAACGCAATTTATAGAATATTATTACATTCATAATATCTATTTTTAAGACATTTTAAGAACAAAAATGACAGAACAAAACGTAAACGAACGAAAACTGAATATACAATGGTTTCCGGGACACATGACGAAAGCATTGCGCATGATGGAAGAAAATGTCAAAATTGTCGATGCTATCGGCTATGTTTTGGACGCTCGCTCTCCTTTGGCTTGTTTCAATCCTAGTTTTGAAAAAATAGTAGGAAACAAACCTTGCGTGTTTGTACTCAATAAGTGTGATTTGGCTGACACAAAAAAAGTTGACGCTTGGGTGGATTATTTCAAATCGCGAAAACAAAAATGTATTAAATTGACTGCAACGGCATCGGCTGAGGCTAATAAAATCACTTCCGCTTTTTGGGAAATTACAACGGAAATTCGCGATAAATTTAAGGCTAAAGGTATTTTTAAGCCTGTGCGCTGTTTGATTATTGGTGTTCCTAACTGTGGGAAATCTACTCTTATCAACTGTTTGAGTGGTCGTAAGGCTGTTATCACCGGAGATAAGCCCGGTGTAACAAAAGGTAAACAATGGGTGCGTTTGCAATCTGGCTTGGAACTTCTCGATACCCCCGGTACTCTTTGGCCGAAATTCGAAAACGACAAAATTGCATCTCGTTTGTGCTTTATTGGTAGCATAAAGGACGACGTTGTCGATTTGTACGAAGTATCCAACTGGCTTATTGCTGAACTTGTAAAACAGTATCCTGTGCAACTTTGCGAACGCTATAAAATTCAAATTGAAGGTAAAAGTACCGTCAAAATTTTTGACGAAATTGCGCAAAAACGTGGATTTTTGCTCCGTGGTGGAGATATCGACTGGGAACGCACCGCAAAAGCAATCTTGGACGATTTTCGCAAGGGCAAAATCGGTAAAATTACTTTTGACACACCGGAAGAATTATGATGTTACAATACGAACAAAATTTGCAACAACTTGGTTGCGTTAATATTGCCGGCATCGACGAAGCCGGTCGCGGTCCTCTTGCCGGTCCGGTGGTGGTGGCAGGCGTAATAATGCCATTGGATGATATTATCGAAGGTGTAGACGATAGTAAAAAACTTACCGAAAAGAAACGCGATAAACTTTTCGATCTTATCATGCAAAAGGCAATCGACGTGCAAGTTGCCATTATAGACCATAATCAAATTGACGAACTTAATATTTTGAATGCAACCAAATTAGGTATGTTGCAGTGTATAAATGGTTTTAACAACGTTGACCACGTTCTTATTGATGCGGTTAAGCTTGATACACCCGTTCCGATTACCTCCATAATCCACGGTGACGCATTGAGTTACTCTATTGCTGCGGCAAGCATCGTAGCGAAAGTTACTCGTGACCGCATGATGATTGAATTTGACAGGCAATATCCACAATATAATTTCGCAAAACACAAAGGATATGGCACAAAGGAACATATTGCGCTCTTGCGACAATATGGCCCATGCCCGATACATCGCAAAACTTTTATAAAAAACTTCTTTTAGTATGAATACACGTACAAAAGGTAATATTGGCGAAGACCTCGCCGCAAAATACCTAAAAAAGCACGGATACAAAATTATCGAACGCAACTATTCTTGTCAATTTGGAGAGATAGATATCGTTGCCAAACACAAAAATTATTACGTTTTTGTGGAAGTCAAAAGCCGTAAATCTGCCGATTTTGGGTTACCACGTTTTGCCGTGAATACGCGTAAACAACAAACGATAATTGCCTGTGCCAAGTGGTGGCTTTCTCGCAACGAACTTATGGGTAGTCCTGTTCGTTTCGATGTTGTAGAAATAGTCGGCAACGAAGTAAACGTTATTTCAAATGCTTTTTCTGCAGATTACGTCTATATTTCTAAAAAATAATAAGGTAAAAGTGCTGGATAATTGCAATTTAAATAATTATAATGGACGTCAATTATGGTTTTAAAAACAGAACATATTACAGAACAAAGCCTGTTTTGGAATGCTGTAAATACTTTGGCAAAAGAAGCATTCCCTGTTGAAGAATATCTTGATCCTGCTGAAATAGTAAGAATGGCACAGCATGATAGTTATGATTTTTTAGCGTTGCTTGACGAAGATCAGTTTGTCGGTTTTATGGTGGTTAAACTCTATAAAAAGATGACATATCTATTTTTTCTTGCGATTGATCCAAATTGTCGAGCGAAAGGCTATGGCAGTCGTGCTATCGAAACTTTAAAAGCCAACTATCCTGATAGAACTCATACCGTTGACTTGGAAATGCTGGATGAAAATGCGCAAAATTATTTGCAACGGATAAAAAGAAAACGGTTTTATTTACGGAACGGATATGTAGAAACCGGATTGTTTTTGTCTTATCTTGGAGTTGACTATGAAGTTCTGTATATCGGGACGGATTTTGTAGTTGACGATTTTAAAGAAATGATGCAAAGCATCCAAATTAAAGATTTTGCGCCAAGATATTTTACCAAATAGATAAGACACTTTTGAGTGTGCTTAAATATCGAACGAGATTTTTGGTATCGGTTTGTTGGCAAAGATAGTCTTAAAAGCGAAGTTTTTTTTAATAACTTGCCTTTTGGATTTTGTACAGGAGTAGTTTTTTATTGTAATATTTGTTGTAATTTATGATTAATTGCAAAATATAACATTTCACGTAAAATTGCTAATAAAGTTGCGTTAAATCAGTTGCAATTATTTTGCTCTTATGCTAAACTTTATTAGTGACTTCGGGCGGTCCTCTGGCTTTTCGTATGAGTGAGTGCATGAACGCTTAGTTAACAAAACAAATTTTGGAGGAAAAGTCAAATGGACATCATCAAACAAATCGAAGCAACTTCTTTGAGACAAGTAGCAGAATTCAACGTAGGCGATACAGTTCGCGTTAACTTCAAAGTTATCGAAGGTAACAAAGAAAGAATCCAAGCTTACGAAGGTATCGTAATCGCTCGTAAACACGGCGGTTTGCGTGAAACCTTCACAGTTCGTCGTCTATCTTCCGGTATTGGCGTAGAAAGAACGTTCCCCGTTCACAGTCCCAAAATCGAAAGCATCACAGTTACAAGAAAAGGTAACGTTAGACGTGCTAAACTCTACTACCTTCGTGAACGTACCGGTAAAGCTGCTAAAGTTAAAAGTGCCAACTAATCCAAAAAAAATCGAAGTAATCTCAACCAGGATTACTTCTTTTTTTGCCTTAATTTCCTGTGTTGTTGACGTCGGCAGCTATTTACGAATACTTTTTGTTGTAAAGGTGCAAACTAAACGCAAGGAAGGTGTTTGATGTCGAGAAAAATAGTGGTGTGTGGTGTTGACACTTCGAGTTTGCCAAAACTTACCGCAAAACAATCGCAGGAATTGTTAGTAAAAATTAAACAGGGAGATAACGAAGCGCGCAACTATTTTATCAACTGCAATATGCGGTTGGTGTTGTCGGTAGTGCAAAGGTATATTCATCGTATAACAAACCCCGACGACCTTTTTCAAATTGGCTGCGTAGGATTGATCAAATCGGTAGATAATTTTAATGTTGATTTGAACGTGAGATTTTCCACCTATGCCGTGCCGATGATCGTTGGGGAAATTCGCAGATATATTCGTGAGTCTAACTCGTTGCGAGTAAGTCGCGGTATTCGCGACGTTGCATATCAAGCATTGCAAGTACGCGAAAAATTAGAAAACGAGCGTTCGGACGAAGTTACCATTCAACAAGTTGCAGACGAGTTGCAGTTGCCTGTTTTTAAGGTTATGTATTGTCTGGATGCTATCAGCGATACGGTGTCTCTTTCCGATGCGGTGTACAGTGATGAAGATGACAGTATTCCCTTTGAAGATAGTATTGCCGATACAAAAACAAACGAAGTGTCGTGGGCGGATAACATTTCGTTGTTCGATGCATTGTGTAATTTGGACGGTAAGGAACGCAACGTGATACTAAAGAGATACTTCGAAGGAAAAACTCAAACGGAAATTTCCAATGAAATTGGTCTAAGTCAAGCACAAATTTCACGTTTGGAAAAAAATGCAATCTGTCAACTTCGTCAAGAAATGCAATAGCGCTTGTACCTAAAAGGTCAAAATTGTAATATATTCCTTAGCATAAGCACAAAATATTGCAAAGGAACTTAATTGTGGATATTGGCTACACTGATTTACGTTGTAAGGACGTTGTGAACATTGTTAACGGCGCAAAGATGGGCAAAATTATCGACTTAATTGTTGATTCTAACGGCAAATCCGTAATAGGACTGGTTGTGCCGGGCATACGCAAAATTTTTAAAAGTAACGAAGATATCTTTATTCCATGGGAGAGTATTGTTAAAATCGGCAGTGACACAATTTTGATAAATCTGGAAATCGAAGCAGTTACAAACGTGGTACACAAAAATAAACCATCGGTAGATATATGCGATCAAGATTGTTTGTAGTTGTATATCTTTACAAACAGCGACGTTGTTATGCTTCTTGGCTTGTGGTACACATTAAACTAATTGCTTCTGGTTGTGAGTCGTGTGTATATTTCTGCTTTTAGCTTTCATTTTGTGTGTGATTATACAATAATTTGTTAATATTTACTCGATAATGCTTGATAAATGTTTATCAAGCGTTTGCTTTTTTTTGATATATTTGATATAATAACTGCATGCTGAAAGAAATTGAGATACAACAAAAACAACTTTTGTCCGATGCCATTTTGGAAAACACCGATCTCGGCTACTATCGTGTGCAAAAAATCATCAAAAATCGCTCGGTAAAAATTAACGGAGTGCGTGTCGGCGTAGATATGAATGTTAACGCAGGCGATGTCGTTTACGCATACCTTCCCGATCGTGAAAAAGATAGTATCGAAGTTGTTTATCGTGACGAAAATATTTTGGTTGTAAACAAAAATGCAGGAATCGAAGTGGAAGGCACCGATTCGTTAACGGAACGCATCAATAACATTTTAACGGACGACGTGGCAGTGCCTGTGCACCGACTGGACCGCAACACCATGGGGCTTGTTGTGTATGCGCTTAACAAAACTGCTGAAAAGGAATTGTTAGATTCCTTCAAGGTTCGCGAAATTGACAAAACGTACAATTGTGTTGTAGTGGGAACACCCAAGCAACACAGCGCAAAGCTAAAAGCCTTTTTGTTTAAAGATGCTAAAAAAAGCTTAGTGTATGTTTCTGCAACACAAAAACCCGGTTATGTTCCTATCGAAACTCATTACCAAGTGCTAAAAACTATGGGCGAACTGTCTTTGTTGGAAGTAAAGCTTGTAACAGGAAGAACACATCAAATTCGTGCTCACCTTGCATTTATCAAAATGCCAATTCTTGGTGACGGTAAATACGGCTACAACAAGGTTAATCGTCGTTACCGCGTAAAAACGCAACTTTTGTGTTGCACTAAAATCACATTCCATTTCAAACAAGGCACCTTAAAATATCTGGACGGGAAAAGCGTTGTTTTGAATTTAGATTTAACTCAGTACTATAAAAAATAGAGGGAACTTATGAAAAAAATCTTACTTATTGCACTTTGCTTGATTATGATGTTTACCTTTTGCGCTTGCTCAAGTACACAATTTTTGTCGCAATCACAGGTAAATAAGCTTGTCAAAAAGTATTCTAACGACGGTAAATTGCCCCAAATGGAAATGACTTTGAGTTACACTAATGCTAATGACATTAAAATGAAAATTAAAGTAGTGTACGATTTGCTTTTAGATAAAGCACCAATTTCCGTTATTAGTTTTATCAATTTGCTAAACAGTGGTAGATACGACAATGTTGTTGTTGATAACAAAAGCACTGCTTACATGAGTATCGGTCGTTTTACGTATACCCTTTCGTCGGATGCAGAAGAAAGCACTGATTTTAGCAAACGTACTTTTGCTTTTGCCGATACAACCGATACTTTTATTGGCGAATTTAAAAATAATAATTTTAAGCCTTATGGCAAAGCTGCCGATGGCGACGATGGTTATACTAAGTTTGAGTTGCTTTCTCTTGCAATGTATCACGATAGTGCAACTACCAAAACGGACGAAAAGGAACAACAAACGGAATATCGTCGTGCTTACAACTCCGCAAACGGTCGCTTGATGTTGTCGCTTGGTACCACCGATAGCGGTGTTGCCCCAAGCTATAAGGAATATGCGGTATTTGCTCAACCCGTTAGTATCAGCTACTCTTACGATAACGGTAAAACCTACGATCCGGCAGTAAAAGTTTTGGATTCTTGGGCGCTCGCACAATTAACATCCGTTTCTTCCAAAACAAAAAGTATCAACGGAACTAATTACTCGCCGATTCAAATTGACGTATCATTCCAAATGGTTGCGGGAAGTATCGACTGGGCAAACATCAAAGAAAGCTACTTGGTAGAAGCTGAGTAACGTTTTATAAGGCGACCTTAAGTGGTTGCCTTTTATTTACTATGCTAAAAATTTTACAACTTGACAAAAACTCAATAGCTCAAAAAATCGGCTTAAAAAAGGACGATGTTATTGTTGCGTTTGACGGCGAAAAAGCAAAAGATATGTTGGATGTTGCTTATTACGACAGCCAAAGTGATTTTTCTATAACCGTTTTACGCGATGAAAAAGAAGAGACTTTTCACGTTAAAAAGGATTCCTATGTGCCAATGGGTTGGGATTTTTACGAGCAGTGTTACATCGAACCGCGTTGGTGTGCCAACAAATGTGTGTTTTGCTTTGTGGATCAACTCCCAAAAGGCCAACGTCCTACGTTATACGTAAAGGATGACGACTGGCGTTTATCCTTTGTTTCCGGCAACTACGTAACGCTAACAAATATCACCGACCAAGAAGTGGAGCGTATTATCTCTAAAAAATTCTCCCCGTTATATGTTTCGGTACATGCAACGGATGACGTAATCCGTCGCAAGTTGCTTGGCAATCCCAAAGCTCGTCCAATAATGCAGCTGCTAAAAACTTTGGCGGACGGCGGTATCACAATGCACACACAAGTGGTAATGTGCCCAGACCTTAACGATGGTAAGGTATTAGAGAAAACGCTAAACGATTTGTATTCTCTTTATCCCGCTGTTAAAAATTTATCGGTGGTGCCGGTGGGGTTGACTAAACATCGTGCCGATTTGTGTGATATTCAACCGGTAGGCGAACAGGTCGCAAAGAATACAATCAATCTTGTGGAAGCTTTTGATAAGAAGTGTTTTGCAAAACACGGTGAACATTTTGCATATTGTTCCGACGAGATGTATCTTTACGCTAAAATCGACGTCCCTAATTGCGATTTCTACGGTGATTTCGACCAACTGGAAAACGGTGTAGGTTTGATTGCCGATACACGCTATCAATTCGATTTGGCGTTTGCCGATAGTATAAAGGCAAAAAGTGGTTCTTTCTCGATAGTTACTGGTGTATCCGCAACGCCTATAATGAAAGAACTCATTGCCAAAGCGCAAGCAAAATATCCACAACTGCAAGCAAACGTAGTTACAGTTATCAACAAGTTTTTTGGCGAAACAGTAACCGTTGCAGGTTTGGTTGTAGGGCAAGATGTCGTATCAACTTTGCAAAATGAACCTAATGTAGGTAATACGTTGTTGTTGCCACGTGTGATGCTGCGTGAAATCGAAGATGTTTTTCTTGACGGTATGACGCTTGCGGAACTCAAAAAAATAACAGGCAAAAAAATTGAAGTAGTGGCTGACGGTTACGAGTTATGTCAGGCGCTTTTGGAGTGTGAATAACTATGATAAAACCTCTTGTTGCAATCGTTGGTAAACCTAACGTTGGCAAATCTACTTTTTTCAATAAAGTTTGTGGCGAACGCATTTCTATTGTTGCAGATATTCCCGGCGTTACCCGTGACCGAGTTTACGGTGATGCCGAGTGGTGTGGTAAGAAGTTTACCTTGATCGATACCGGTGGTATTCAACTAAAAAGTGATGACTCTATGTATTTGCACATCAAACAACAAGCGGAAATTGCCGTTGACCTTGCCGATGTTATTTTGTTTTTTGCTGACTACAAAACAGGTTTGACAACCGACGACTATGACGTTGCAACCTTAATGCGCAAAACAAATAAACCGGTAATTTTGGTTGTAAACAAAGTGGACCACTTTTTGGAAAGTGATTTGTCGGATTTTTATACCCTCGGGTTTGAGTTTTTCCCCATTGCTGCGGAACAAAAACAAGGCGTAGGTGATTTGTTGGATCGTGTTGTAGAATTCTTCCCTGAAAACGACCAAGGTGAAGAAGCTGACGACACTATCAAAATTGCCGTTGTGGGCAAGCCTAACGCAGGCAAATCGTCTCTCACAAACAAAATTCTCGGTTACGACCGCACAATCGTATCCGACGTTGCAGGTACAACTCGTGATGCAATCGACACCCCGTTTGAGTATAACGGTCAAAAATACGTAATTATCGATACCGCCGGCATGCGTCGTAAACGAGCCATCTTGGACGACTCTGTCGAACAATATTCCGTTATGCGTTCGTTAAATGCCGTGCGTCGTGCAGACGTGTGTTTAATCGTTATGGATGCCAATGAAGGACTTTCTGAGCAAGACGTTAAAATTGCAGGATTCATCCACGAAGAAGGAAAACCCTCCGTTGTCGTTGTAAACAAGTGGGATTTAATTGAAAAGGACACTAACACGGTGTTGAAATTCAAAAAACAACTGGAGTGTGATTTGGCGTTTATGGATTATTTCCGCTATATCACCGTTTCGGCATTAACAGGTCAGCGTGTTAATAAGTTGATGGACGAAATCAACTATGTTTACGCAAAATCTAACTTCCGTTGCTCTACGGGTATGCTAAACGATGTTGTTTACGATGCTATCCGCGCTGTCGAACCGCCTGCAATTAGTGGACGTCGTGCAAAAATCAAGTATGTAACGCAACCATCTACTCAACCGCCGACATTTGTAGTTTTTACCAACGATGCCAAATTAGTACATTTTTCCTATCGTAGATATTTGGAAAACTACATTCGTCGTGCCTTTTCTATTGACGGAACTCCTATCAAGATGGTTTTCCGTGATGGCAAAGACGACGAGTAAAATTTATTGACAAATGCAAGACATTTGACCTTACTGCATCCGACGTGTTTATTAGATTAAGTACATTTTGTGGCGAAATCAGGCACAAGTTGTGTGAATTGTCTAAAATAAATTATATCAACAGGACGTTGACGATGTCCTAAATCAATTAACTGAATAATGAGTAAGAAAGTTTGACTAATGATAAAATAACTAATGTTTTTTGACATCAAAAACATTAGTAATTATAAAAACAAATACACTTAAATGAATATTATCGAATGTAACAATCCATCGCAAATACTTAAAATTACCGCAAGTAATCCGCAAAACAAAAATTGCGAGTTCTTTCGTGTTACTTTGCGACCGGTTGTTATTGGTAAAAACGTTTGTTTTCAAGCAGAAAAGTTCAAGGGTAATAAAATTTTTCACGAAAACGTGGCAATGCAAAATCTCGCGACTTGGGCAGAAAGTAACGTCGAATTTGTCTACAAACAAGTCTGTGTTGTCCTTGGCGATGCCGACGTTACTTATTTATTTTCCAATGGAAAATGCAAACGACTTTTCAAAGGTACGCAAAGTAAATCTGTAACAATTGGTAGTGCAAATCATACCAAAAATTACCTTATAAACGAAGGCGACGATGTTCCTGCACTCGTTGATCTCGGTGTGTTTACGCGTGAAGGCAAAATTGTTCGAACTATGTTTGATAAGTTCAAACAAATTAATCGTTTTGTCGAAATATTAAACGACCGTTTTGCAAACTATGCCGATGACAAAATAACCATTCTCGACTTTGGTTGCGGAAAATCCTATCTAACCTTTATCGTGTATTATTATTTTTCCGTAATTAAAAAGGTAAATGTAAAAATTATTGGCTACGATCTAAAACAGGACGTAGTTAAAAATTGCAACGCGCTTACGCAAAAATATGGCTACAAAAACTTACATTTTGTTGTTGCTGATGTTTCCAAAGATAAACTTGCAGACGAACATATTGACTGCGTAATATCCTTGCATGCTTGTGATACGGCAACTGACCATGCCTTGTTCTATGCGATAAGTCATAATGTAAAATACATTTTTTCTGTTCCTTGTTGTCAGCACGAAGTTAATTTATCCATTAAAAAAGGTGGCGAGTTGGACAGCCTTTTGAAGTACGGCATTATCAAGGAGCGCACAAGCGCATTGCTTACAGATGCAATTCGCGGTATGATTTTGGAAGACTGTGGTTACTCTGTAGACGTTATGGAATTCGTCGACCTTGCTCACTCTCCCAAAAACATTATGATTCGTGCTCAACACTCAAAACAGCCCAATAATAAAAATCGTGAACAAATCAAACGGCTAATGGCGACTTATCAATTTCAACAAACGTTGTACGATTTGGTTTATGGAAACTAACTTTTGTAATTAGTAATTTTTCGCCAACAAATGATTTTAGTAATTGCGATAAGCATTGATTCTTCTTAAAATCACTTATGTTTACTCTATAATTTTGCGCAAAATTCATGCTTAATTCGTCTAATAATTTGCTATTCATATTTCAAAAGTCACTTAAGTGGCATTTTGGTTCTATGTCAAATGTTGGGGGAAGAAAGTTTTGCTCCAACACATAATAGTTTGAAATAGTTTTATTTGTATGTCCTGCGAGGTATCTCGCAGGACAGTTTTCTTAATATGAAAGTAATATTTTTTTTCTAAATCTTTCGAAGTCTCGCACTCCGTAAGCATTTCGTTTTAATACCTTTATCTTGTTATTCTTCCCTTCCGTAAATCCATTTGTATACGGAGTTTAAAGATGTATTCAAACCAGTTGTTAAATGCCGTTATACAATCCTTAAACTCACTCGATTCGGTGTGCTTTGTCAATTCTATCCAGTTAATCAAAAACTTCCTAGTTTCGTCTCTGTCTTTGTAGTTTCTAATTAGTAAAAACTCTTCCTTTAGTAACCAAGTAAGATATAGTTCTTCATGGGCATTTAGCATATGATCTACATATAACTTATCTTCTATTGTTAAATTAAGGTATCTCGTAATAAGTAACCTTTTACTTCGCTTTAACAACAGTTTTCTTTTTTTTGCTTAACTGCTTCTATATTCTCCTTCTTACTCGTTCTAACGCCCAATATATTTGTCTATTTCCATAAGGCAAACTTTTAACTAACTGCCAGCGATACTCGTGTGTTTTCTTTGTTTTCTTGCCACAACACGGACATACCACTTCATGAGCTTCTGTAATAACATCAATAAAAATTTTTTAGAAGTTTCTTCAAATTAATTGCAAAAAATACTACCTAAACTTAATAACTTTGTGACACAATAAGACATAGAGCAAACGATTTCTCATAACTGCTTTATTTTCCAAACTAATTATGCATCAGATAAAGCGTTTTCGCTTTATTTTTTCTTGTACCCCAACATTTATTATAGAATCGATTTTTTTATTTCAAAATTTTGTCAATCATTTGGCATCTACGTCAATCTTATAATTAAACTGTGGCAAAAGTCTTTTATTAAATAAGCGGTTGACGGTAATCTTAATGACGAAAATTATTTTCGATTTTGTGTAAATTGCTTTCCTGTTCTAAACTGCGATGTTTTGTCATATACCATACAAAGAGCAGGAGGGCTAATGATGAACAGTATCTACGGTGACATTGCATCACGCACAAACGGGAATATCTATATTGGTGTTGTTGGACCGGTGCGCACGGGAAAATCCACCTTTGTTACAAAATTTATGCAAAAACTGATTGTGCCGAATATCGAAAATGAAAACGACAAAAAGCGTTGCATTGACGAGTTGCCACAATCTGCCGATGGCAAATTGATAATGACAACGCAACCGAAATTTGTGCCTGATAAAGCAGTGCAATTAAATTTGTCTGACAATAAAGTAACGAGTGTACGGATGATTGATTGTGTAGGTTATCTTGTAGATGGAGCGGAAGGGCATTTGGACGGTGACAAAGAACGGCTTGTAAACACGCCATGGTCTAACGAACCTATTGCATTTGAAAAGGCGGCGGAAATTGGTACTCGCAAAGTTGCAGTTGAGCACTCAACTGTATGTGTGGTCGTAACAACCGATGGTTCTATTGGCGAAATTTTGCGTAAAAACTACGTTGCAGCCGAAGAGAGAACGGTTAATGAGATCAAATCGTCGGGTAAACCTTTCGTAATGGTGCTAAATACAACAAGTCCTACTGCGGAAAATACCTTTAGCCTTTGCCGAACCCTTGAAGAAAAGTACGGTGTACCTGTACTGCCTTTGGATGTTGTCAATGCTGATACTGACGAATTGGAAAATGTTTTGCTTGCAATTTTGAACGAATTTCCTATACGTCGCATTGCTGTAAATCTGCCAAATTGGATGCGTGCATTGTCGCGCGATAATAAGGTGATTGTTAACCTTGTAGAAAAACTCAAAGAAAGTTCAGCAACTGTTGATAAGCTTAAAGATACGCCAAAACTATGCGATAATTTGCATTGCGATTCTGTAGGTAATGTGCAAGTGGCAAGTGTGGATTGTGGCAGTGGTACGGTTACGTACAATGTCTCTCCTACCGACGGTTTGTTTTTTAAGGTGCTTTCGGAAGAAGCGCACGAAGATATAATCGACGAATTTTCGTTGATGAGTTTCGTTTCGTCGAGTGCGTATGCAAAACGTCGTTTTGACATATTCAAAGACGCTCTTGCGGAAGCAGATGCCAATGGTTACGGAGTGGTGTATCCGTTGATGGAACAAATGTTTCTTGATGAACCCAAAATGGTAAAGCAGGGTAGTATTTACGGCGTTCAACTTACGGCAAAAGCGCCAAGTTATCATATCGTAAAGGTGGACGTTACAACAGACGTTAGTCCTATGATAGGCACTGAGCAACAAAGTCAATACTTGCTTGACGAATACAAAATAAACCCTCAAAAAATTTGGAACACAAATATGTTCGGTAGAACAATGTCGGGTATCGCAAGTGACGGTTTGACGAACAAATGTGCATCAATGCCTGTCGAAGTTAAACAAAAACTTGCGCGAACAGTCAGTCGTATAGTTAACGAAAACAAAGGTGGTCTTATCTGTATTTTGCTTTGAACGCTTGTTTGTTGTAAAATAATAGTGCAATTATACTCATTTTTAAACAAATGCAGACTACTTTGATAGACATAGTAGGTTGTTTAGGACTTAAAATGCGGTTATTGACTTTAAATTGTAACAAACGTTTAATGACTTTACTAATAACACAAAGAACGGCAGTTAAATTACTGCCGCTCTTTGTGTTAAAATGGTCTAATTTGGATTTTATATAGTCAGTCTTCCGTGTAAAAAAGTTTTAGTTTGTCTAATATTTTATTTTCTAATCGTGATATTTGCACTTGCGAAACCCCCATTTTTTTGGCTATTTCTCCTTGTGTCATATCGCGGTAAAAGCGTAAAATTATTATCTTTTGTTCGCGCGGTTCCAACTGCGAAAGCATATCTTTCAGTATAATTTTTTCCAGCATCTTTTTATCTTGGTCGGTTGCAATTCGGTCCATTAATTCGTTGTCGTCGCTGTCGTCGTCTTTTCCCTTGTCGTTTAGTGATATCGGCATTTTGGCTGCATCCATAGCAAACACAACGTCTGTTGGCGTAACGCCAAATTGTTGAGATATTTGTTCGATTGTCGGCTCATTTGCACCAAGTATAGTTTGTTGTTCAATGTAACGGTTTATTTTGATGGACAAACTTTTGGTTGATCGCGATACCTTCAAATATCCGTCGTCGCGCATATGACGTTTTATTTCACCTAAAATCATCGGCACGGCGTAGGTGGAAAATCGCACGTCAAACTCCGTCGAAAAGTTTTTAATTGCCTTGATTAAACCGATTGACGCTATTTGAAAAAGGTCGTCGTACTCGATATTCTTGCCAAGATATCGCTTTACGATGCTTTTGATAAGTGGTGTATTTTGTTGGATTAGCGTAGCCAAAGCATCTTCGTCGCCTTCTTGTGAACGCAATATCAACTTGATTGTTTCTTCGTGACTGAGCATTTGTCACCTATCCAACTTGCTTTTGTAACAGCACGCTTGTGCAACCGTCTTTTGATACAACTTCCACCTTGTCGCAAAACGCCTGCATAACGGTAAATCCCATGCCGGAACGCTCACCGTTTTGTACGGTAGTGTAGAATGGCTGCATGGCTTTTGCAACGTCGTCAATACCTTTGCCGTAGTCGACAATTTGCACCTGCAAAAAATTTTGTTGATAGTCGATCATGCATTTGATTTCAATCTTGCCGTCTTGTGCATTTTGATATCCATGCACAATGCTGTTTGTAACAGCTTCGCTAACGGCAGTTTTAAGGTCTTCTACCTGTTCTACCGTTGGGTTAAGTTGACTAAAAAATCCCGCAACAACACTGCGTGCAAAACTTTCGTTTTGGGATTTAGCTTGTATTGTAAGTGTTATTTTGTTTGTGTTCATAGTTGCTCCTGTTAAATCTTGCTGATAATTTCGTACAATCCCGACATTCTAAAAATCTTATCTACCGTAGCCGATGGGTTGCGAACGTAAGTCTTTTTGCATTCTTTTCGTGCCAATTTGTACCTGCCGATAATCACGCCGATACCGGTGGAATCCATAAAAGATAGTCGCGATAGGTCAAAAATGATTGCCGTGTAGTTGTTCGTTAGTAGTGCGTTGTCCATTATTCGACGTGCTTTTTCCGCTTCGTGTTCGTCCAGTTCCCCTACGAGCCCAAAAACGATCATTCCCTTTTCGAAAGTAACAAATATTTCCATATAATTCTCCTTTTTACGTGATAATGTATAGCTTTGCAACGTGATTTCGTGCTTGCAAATCACATTTTCAAAGCTGCTTGTCTTTTTGGCGCAAAAACATTGTTTTTACACTAAATTATGTAAGGGATGCCTATCGATATGCCTGCTTATATGTTGATACAAAATTTTGTATATCGACATATTTGCAAAGCAGCTCTTTATGCAGAAATTTATAAAAACAACTATTTGCAGCAAAATCTGTTGATTTTGTGCTTGGTTGCGTAAATTGAGTCGTTTTTATTACAAAAACATCTTGCATCAATTATTAACCTTTCGCTCACGTATATACTGTTCTTGGCAAAAATCCAGTAGTGTTAATTGTCTGCTCGGTGATGTTTTTATCATCTTGTGCTCTTGCCTAATGACTGAAAATATGATATAACTTTTAGTGTGGTTCATTATGTAGTCTTTTGAAATAATAGCTTTTATTATGTCGAAAAAAAATTACAAAAATTTTTATAAAAGTTGTGTTAAACCGTTGACATTATCTAAAAAATATTGTAAGATAATCAAGCTGATGTTGACGCATCGGGGTGTAGCG
>CAYOKR010000005.1:0-40278 GCA_964404625.1 uncultured Oscillospiraceae bacterium
AGATTAGCCATTCATCTCAGCAATTACGCACAGACAATATTCGCGGAAGTTTTTTGGGAAGCAACATAATTCGAAGCTATGAAGGAATCGAGAATTCTCCAGAAAATTTTGAATCGTTATATAACTCTCATGAAAACTTTACATTTGCGGAAAATCTTGGTCGCCTAGTCGAAGCTACCAATAATATCGCTCCCGCCGGAAAAAGATTTATTCCTACCGAATTACAGAGTGAGTGTATCAGAAAATCTGTTGATCGGGCAATTTCGTTTTTAGCTTCAAAGGAATACAATATTTTGAACGATGATTTGAATGCTCGTGTTAACGAGGTGAAGTCAGAAATCGCAATTGCAGCGTTTATTGATAATGTCAATCTTCGTGGACGTATTATTGAATACTTGATTACTGCCGAAGACGATTTGAAAGCAACTTTGATGCACTGTCTGCATGCAAGCCAACCGCTCCCCGAAATTTTCACAGCCGATAAATTGGGCGACTATGGACGAGAGTTTGAACATTATCTCACCGAAACGGATATTAAAACAAAAGTTTTATTCTTATCCAGCAATCCGAAAGGTTATAACATTGATAAATTACTTTCATTTCTTTCGGAAGAAAAGAGTGTATACTTAATCTATGTCGTTGCAATTAATGAAAATAGAACAATTCAAACTCGGTTGTGTTCGTTGTACAATCGTCAACTTCTATCTGGTACAAGAATTATCAGACATTGGGCAGGACGAAACTCTCGCGGTGTAACACAATACGATGGTAAGGTACTTGAAGACATAGTGAAAAATTTTGATTCGGGAATTGATTATGATGCCTCGCAGGACATCATTACCAAATTTTTGAATAGTTAATCTGACAGAATAATAAAATAGGTGCAAAACATTCACAGAAATGCGCCCATAACTCTAAAAATTGCACCCATTATAATACGGTATCAAAATTTTAGATTATTCACATGCAAGAATAGTACGAACCCGACAAATATGGTTGAGTTCGTATGTTTTACAAGCAAACCAAGGAGTTTTGATCGTGAGATTTATTTTTGCGCAAAAATATTGTCAATGATCAAATTACAATCAAAATATGCACAATAATGATGAAATGATATTCAATTAAGATAAAAAACACAAAAATCATTAGATGATAAATGCAAACAAAGAAAGTCCGGAAATATCAAAAGGAGAATACGATGAGCAATAAATTGCAAGAAATATACAATCAAATAAAAACACCATTCAAATACGGGGCTGTTCTAAAACGCGATGGTTACTATTACGACAGTCCTATTGTGTTCAAGCATGGGGAAAAGTTTTATCTAACTTGTGTAGAAATAGATGCCGAATGCAAAACAGGGTACAAAACAAAAGTGTTTTCGTCAAACGATCTACTTGATTGGCAAGAATTAGGCTACGTGCTTACGGAAAACAACGGCTGGGATTGTGCTCAAACGGGCGGATATGCGCAGTTTGTGGATAACAAATTTGGCGAAAGTAACCAAATTGAAAAAATCGACGGAAAATATCTGTTGGCATACATAGGCGGAGCAAACAAAGGATATGAGACAGATCCGCTTTGGATGGGGTTAGCAACTTGCGACGAGATAGAAAATTTGCACAGTTACAAAAAAATGGAAAAGCCCATTTTAACAACTATGGACAAAGATTGTCGCATTGGCGAAAGCGCAACGTTGTACAAAGCGGATATGTTTATAGATGAAAGGTGCACTACCGGACACAGATACGTTATGGCATACAATGCAAAAGGACCAACCGGCAGAGAAAGTATATTTTTGGCAGTTTCCAACGACGGGTACAATTGGAAACGTTACGGTGAAAAGGCGATTGTTGCTGTGGAAGATTGCGACGATAGCGTTGTGATAAACGGTGATCCGCAAATTGTGGAGATAGACGACGTGTACGTGATGTTTTACTTTATGTACGACGGCAAAAATGCCTGGAACACCTTTGCAATTTCGCAGGATTTATTACACTGGGAAAAGTGGCAAGGCGAACCGCTAATTAAGAGTGAACACAAGTGGGAAAACGTGTTCGCTCACAAACAATGGGTAATAAAGGAAAATGCTCAAGTTTATCACTTTTATTGCGCAGTGAACGATAAAAACGAAAGATTTATTGCGTTAGCAACACAAAAAGAAATTGAATAATAGCATCTTTGTCGTAAAAAACAGCATACGTATACGATTTTTTGTAGCAAAAGCGACAAATTAAATGAAACAAAAAAGTTCAAACGAAAAGGCATTTAGTTTTGCCAAATCCGTTTGAACTTTATTTTTTTACATTTTGTAAATGTTAGGTGAGTTTTGATTATGTAGACAGAAAAAAACGACATATTAGAAACTATGTGGCGCCAAGTTGCTCAAAATTGCAAACGCCTTTTATTAAAGCAAACGATATCACGATATGTAAAACGGCGCAGTTTTGGTTTATTGAAATCAAAACAAACATCTCTTCTATCATTGCACTATTCCGTCTGCATTTAGAAAAGAGCGAGTTGTTTTCTGTCTTGGTGTAATCTTTAAAAGTAACGTTTGATATGATATGGTTTCTATTTTAGAAATCGCCGAGTTGTTCGCTGAGCCAACTTAGGCTGTCGTCTACCCAGTTGTGAGTGCGGTTGCAAGTAGGTTTTAGCAACAAATACGGTTCGGCGGTGGAAAATCCGTGGTCACCAAAGGAATAGATGTGGCTTTCGAACGGTATACCGTTTTTTGCAAGTGCCAAACACATCATTAGAGTGTTATCTACAAGGGTAGTTTGGTCGTCACGTACGGCAGCAAGGAAGCATGGACAAGTTGTCGGCGAAACCAATTCGTTAGGAAGAGGCAAATCCTTTTGGCAAAGATCGGCAATTTCTTTGAGAATTACGGGATAAATCAATAACGCTGCTGCCGGCTTGTTTTTTGCGATAGTTGCGACACAAGCAGCAAGATGTCCGCCGGCAGAAAATCCAACTACGCTGATTTTATTGACGTCCACACACCACTTTTCGGAATTGGCACAAATTGTCTCCATAGCATCTTCGTAATCTTGCAGTTGGCAGGGCCAAGCACCTTTGTCGCGCAAAGTATAACGCAAAATAAATGTTTGATAGCCTGCACGACTGTAAGCAAGAGCAACCGGATCAGCTTCACGGTCGGACAACGAATGATAGCCACCGCCCGGTAAAACAATCATTGCGGGACGTTGTTTTACGCCCATTGCGGAGTATTCGCCTTCGTTTGGTTGCAAATAGCCGATTAACGTTACGTTGCGTTGTTCGTTAAGGGTGATAGAAATTGTTTGCATAATTTTCTCCACTTTGTGCAAGATTTTGCACGATTTTGATATTTTTTAGATAACTTTTTTTAATTATGTTTTTAATTTTTTGAGCAATTCGTTTGGTTAAAAGTGATTATTAAGATTTTCAATTAACTGTGAACAATTTTTGAATGGTTATTGATTATTGTAATTCTTCTACACTTTTGACAACTATTTTACTACAAATTTATTGTCAATTTGCCATCTTGAGAATATAAAGTTTTGCCATTTGGAAGCGTTGCGGTGAAAGCCGTAAAAGCATCTTTGCGAACAACTTTAAAAATAACGTTGCCTTTTGAGGTGGGCAGGACTGCATCAACTTTGGTTAATTTGCCCAAATCGGGACAAACGTCAATTGTTTTGCAATCGATAAAGTTTATACCGAGAACCTTTTCCGTTAAAAATTGAACAGCACCGCACGACCATCCGTGGCACAAACTGTGGCGGAAGCCTTGATAACAATATTCACCGTAGTCGCCGTGTAAATCTTTTTTGCCGACGGGTGTGATTTGGTCGATACTACCGCTATCTTTTAACCAAGACAAATCGAAATTTTCCCAAAAGGTGGTAGCTCCACGTTGCAACATCCCACCAAAGTACTGTTTTGTAACGTCCAAGGCATAGTCGATTCCGTGGCAATCGGCAATGGCGCACAAAATAAAGTAGGACATAAAGGTTGTAAGACCGTTTGCACCGTCACACAACTTAGGCAATGCGTTTTCGCAAGAAATTTTGCCGATAAGGTAGCCCAAGGAAAGGACGGATTTTGAGTTTACCTTTGCCATTGGGTGGTTGTTTAGTTTATTTAGTACCTTGCAGCACAGCGGATTGACGGGCATATCCAAAAGTTTGTACAGTTGAATTAGCGACTTTAGTCCCATGTGGAAGATAAAACGTCCACCTTGCTCTTCGTCGCCACTTGCAGACGTTGGCCAATCGACAAAAAATGGATTTTTAACGGTAACAACAGATGAGAAATCGCAGTTCCCAAAGTCATCTACACAACCGTCGAACAACGATAGAGTTTGTTCCAAATAGGGAAGGCATTCCAAGGCAAACGATTTGTTGCCTGCGCGCTGATAGTAGTCGCAAACAATCTTCATCAGCCAGAAGGAATAGGTTGGCATTGCAACAATCCAGTTTGGCATGGGGTTGTGTGCGATAGCTTCGCGCAAAGTTTTTTCCACCAAGTCACATTGGTTGTACAAGTAGGTGATGGCAGAAACTTCCGGTTGCATATCTCCCACCCAAATGAGTCTATCACGTTTGATGCCGTCGAAGACGTACTCTTGCATGTTTAAATAGACGGTGTATGCTGCGGTGTTGTAGATATCGTTGATAAGACTGTCGTCGCAAACGAAACTGCCTTGCGGACAGATAGAATAACGATAACTTACAGCATAGATGCCGACAATTTGCGCTTGACCGACAAAATCCAATCGCACAAAACGGAAAGCACTTTTGCCCCACTCTTGGTCGGACAAAGCCGGCAATGGAATTGTGAAATCACGAACAGAATGGTCGTTGCAAGCACCCTTTTCGCCGAGATTAGCGTTGCACTCGCCAACCGATTCTCCAAAGCGCACGTGAACCGTTGCGTTATCGCTTGCACTACGGCATACGATACGCGCACCACCACAAAGTTCCTTACCAAAATCCAATGTCACGTAACCATTGTTGAAAGTTGTGATGGGAAAGTACTCCATATGAGCTTGCGTTTGCGTGGCAGTTAGCAAGTTCTCCTCAAGAGTAACGTTGGCACAATCCACAACACGTGTGGGAGCGACGTACTCTTTAATTAAGTTGTTAGAGAAAGTTGAATTACTCATTGTTATACACAGATTGCACAAAAACCGCACTTAAAGTACGATTTTGTAGTTGTTTAAGCCTGTTTTGTGTGTATTGCGAAGCGAAATCGAGTGTGTGACTTTTGCCAAAATGCAACAAAATTCAATCATATATGACTCGTTCCACTTCAATAGAATATATGCTTTTTGATAAAACATAATATGCTTCATGCATAAAGTTGTAAATTTGTTACGTTGGTGTGTTTGTTTGTACGTCAAATTGTGATTGGTATACTTTCGATATACCGCACAAATTTATTTGATTACAATTCCAACATCACTACCGAAAGTGGTGGAATAGTTAGCGAAGTACCAAAATCTGTTTTTTGAGTAAGTTGGCAATCGGTATAGCCACTGACGGGAAGGTCAAAAGTAACACAAACATCGTAAATGTTGTAGTTTACCACAAACTGAACGGTTTTGCCGTTAAAAGTATAAGCGGAAGTTAGCACTTGGTCTGGGTTATACGCCGAACCATCGTCCAGAATGAAAGATTCCTTTTCGCAATGCAATTTGAGTGGTTGAACCATACGTCCAAGATGTAAAAAGTCGCGCGCACCACCTTGACGCCATTTGCAAAGCGTAGACAAAAAACCGAATGCAATATCTTTATCTACAAATTTGTCGCGTGGTTGAATCCAGTCGTCCCACGAATATTGCACGTCGCCGTTGCCTGTAACCACGATACTTAACATATCGCCGGCAACAAAACTGTAAGCAAGGCGGTAGGGATAGTTATTATCCGTTTTGTTGAGCATTGCGCAAACTTGGTTGCCCATAAAGTTGTTGACGTACTCGTGATACAAGTAGGAATAAACGGGAATGGGTGTGCCGACGTACAAATTTAGTTGAAAACGATTGTCGCTAAAAGGTAAGTTCGCAATCAAAGGTTCGGCGGCGGCAGATTCGCAACCAAACAGTACGTTGTCGTGTTTTGCACGTTGCAATATTTCGGCAGTGTGTTGCCATTGCCATTTGCCCGGGGCAGGAACGTGTCCGTGTTTATCACTGTAACAAAAATAACTGTTACCGCCATGATTTTGATCCAACGCTTGAACGTAGTCTACACCGGCGTTGCACAGTTTAGCAATTTCAGTAGACATTATTTGCTTTGTTTGTTCGCAAGCGGGACACAAATCCAAACCTTTGCGCTGTTGCGGACAAATGATACCTTTTGCGGTACCGTTACTATCGGTACAAACAATATTTGCAATACCGTCGTCAACGTATTTTTGAGTACAATCGTAGTCGAGCAAAACGTTGCTATGCAAAGTGTACCCCATACCGCTCATATAAAGTCCTACAAGCAAATTTTCATCGTGCATTGCTTGAACAAAATCGCCGAATGTCTTTTCTCCCCCGAAAGGTGGCCAAACGTAAGGCGGAGCCCAAGGCGCGGTGCCTTCCCAATGCATCAGCAACGACATAACGGGACTTTGCGTAACGTCGGCAAGCTTTTTTGCAAGAGGTAAAACGTTGGTGTAGGGGTAAAGTCCGTTGGGTGTCATATCGCCGGTATCGCGTTCGCCACGCACGGGATAAATGAGCGTTACGGGAGAGTTGTGATACCATTGCGGTAATGATTTGTTATCGGCAATTTTTTGCAAACCGCAAGGCAGATTTTGCTCCAACCAGTCGCGATAAATATCGCAAGCCGATTGCCATCCGCCATTAAAAACGGTCATAACACAGTCGAAAGGCATTGTGTAGTTTTCGCCGTAGTTGACATTGGCAAATACGCGCATTTGCAGTTTAATACAATCGCCGTCATACCTAAAATCAATATGTTTTGTAGTTCGCTCGTCGTCGTGCATACCAAGGTAAAGTCCAAAATTTTGCACTACGTATGCCAAAAATTGCGAACATATCATGTTTGGGAAGATGGAATAACCACTTTTGCTGGGGTACTGAGGTTCGTCGTACTTGTAGGGCATACTTTCGCGGTAAAACATGTTAGTTATCAAACCGCCTTCGTTAAATGGGTACACTATTGCACCCGTTCCGCCAATTTCGTCACGCAACTTGCCAAAAACGTCCACGGACATAAGTTCTATCCACTCCACAAGACAATCCGTTTTGTTAGTAACGTCGGCGCGCAAAAGCAAATTTGCTTTATCGCAAGATAATCCAACGTGAAGATTTACGTCGATTTTGTCATTTACGTAATGTGCGGTTTTACCGTCAAAACTATCAAAAACACAGTCGTTGCCGTCAATAATTATACCGCTACCGTCGTGATTGCGCAACTTTACGGCGAACAAACTTGCTTTTCCGCAGACGAGTTGTGTGCCGTTGTACAAAATACTATCAATAACGGTGTTTTGTAAATCAACGGAAAACTGCGCACCGTTATTCAAAATAAACTTAATCATAAATTATTTTACCTTTATCGTTACAATTTCGTATGGTTTTACAACAACTTGCAAGGCGTTATCGCAAATGTGAAGTTCCGTTTGCGCATTTTCCATAAGGTCGCAAACAAACGCTTGTTGCACGTCGATACCAAAATGCAAAGTTGCATTATGGCGTGCACCGATAACGTCGAAAATTCTCAAAACAATGCCGTCGCCGTCTTCCGCTTGCTTTATTGTTTCGATAACAATACCTTTATCATCGGTGTTAGCAATGCTAAACTCCGTTGGCAAATTACCGCTACCGCCCGTCGCAAGTTGCAAGGGATTGTTAAGCACATAGGATGCACTTACAACGCCGTTTGTAAAGTCGCCCGAGTGTGGCAACAACGAATAAGTAAAATCGGGCACTACGTCCGTTGCACCGTCGTAGGGAAAACTTCCGCTTTTTAGAACTGTCATACTAAAAAGGTTGTCTTCCGTGCCAAAACCGTATTTGCCGTTGTTGAGCAACGCAACGCCGTAATTACCTTCTGCCATATCTACCCATTTGTGTGCAACCGATTCGAAGCGTGCACTGTCCCAACTGGTATTGGCGTGCGTACTACGCAAAACGTTACCAAATTGTATATCGTAGCGAGCATTATCTACAAGTATATCCAACGGGAAAAGCACTTTTAGAAGTTGTCCTTTTTCCTTCCAAACAACACTTGTATCAAAGTCGATACGGGCAATGCCGTCGTTATACAACCAAACTGTGTTGGTAATTGTGGATTTTCCGTAGCGTTTTTCAATTTTCAAACCTTTGCGGTCGCCGTCGCTAACAACTGTAAAGGTTGCTTTGTCGTCTAACGGATAGCATTTTTGCTTGTGGTAGGGAGTCATTTCCCAGTTGTCGTACTCGTAGGGCAAATCTTCGTAAGCAACAAATTGGTTGACACGTTCCCCTTGCGGAACAATCTCGCGATTGTTTGCCTTGTCAAACAAACTGCAAATACTACCGTCGTCGCAAAAATGCAAAATATATAGGTCGTTTTCCAACGTGTTTTGCGTTGCGATTACGCCATTGGCAAAAGTATCGTGCAAATCTACCACTTTATAGCCGTGAGCAGGTACGTTTTTGATAATATGCGTTTTGCCCTGATAATTTATCGTACCGTTAACACAAAAACCGACGTTGTTAAACACAACACACTTGCCTTGAGCGTTTACGTGTGATGCAACAACGTCCATTGCGCTACGTTGCAAGCCTTTTGCACTACTTAAAACTTGAGCAAACTGTTCGTCGCTATCACGATAGATATCTTCGATACCCGAACCGGGCAAAGTATCGTGGAATTGATTTAGCAGGGTTGTTTTCCAACTTTGTTCAAGTTGGGTTGCAGGATAAGTCGCGTTGCACAGTTTTTGTGCCAAAAGGGAAAGTCCTTCGGCATTGCACAAAGCAATTTCCGCTTGACGGTTGTTCATTTTTACACGGGGTACACTGGTTAGCGTTCCACGGTGAAATTCAAAGTACAATTCTCCGTGCCATTTGGGACTACGACGCAAACGCTTACAATTTGTGCGGAAGTTGTTTTCCAACAAATCCAGTGCATCGTGCAAGCTTACAAGTTTTGCTTTGGGAATACCCGGCAAACCGTATTGCAAACGACGTTGACGCTCGATATCTTCGCGCGTCGGTCCACCACCGCCGTCACCGTGGCCAAAACTCATCAGTACGCTGTCGGTGTAGTCCTTTTGTTGAAAACGATTCCAAGTGCCTACCAATCCTTTGGCGTTTAGCGGTTCACAATAGCTTGTGTAAGTTTGATCGTACACGCCGTTACGCGGATCGCAATGGCAAGTAGAAAGCAGATAGGCAAACACTTTGCTACCGTCGATACCCTCCCAATCGAACATATCGTAGGGGAAACGGTCGGTATCGTTCCAACCGATTTTTGCCGTTACAAAACGATTGATACCGCTTTTGTACATAATTTGCGGAAGTTGTCCGCTGTAACCGAAAACGTCGGGCAACCAAACACAAGTACACTCCTTGCCAAATTCATCACGAAAGAATTTTTGTCCGTAGTAAAGTTGACGAACAAGACTTTCGCCACTGGTCAGGTTTGTGTCCGCTTCTAACCACATTGCACCGTCAACTTCCCATCTTCCTTGAGCAATACGCTCCTTAACACGAGCGTAAAGTTGCGGATTGGTTTGCTTGAGAAATGCAAAGAGTTGCGGTTGCGACATCATAAAACGGTAGTCGGGGTACTCGTCCATAAGTTTTAGCACGGTGGCAAAACTGCGCTCTACCTTTTGTTTGGTATGTACCAAACTCCACAGCCAAGCAACGTCGATATGAGTGTGGCCGATACACAAAACGTTGTTAAAACTGCCACCAAGGGCGGTATAATAGTCGGTATGCAAAAAATCGCAAGCATTTGTTAGACTATCGAAAAACTCCGCCGAATAGGGATTGCGAAAATCCACCAAGTTGGTTGCTTGTTCCAACACGGCAAGACTGCGTTGCAAATCGTTGGTTTTTAGTTGCAACATCTTTACTGCAGAAAAGGGCACGCTAAAATCGTAAAAAGCAGTTGTGATACGCTCGTCACGAATTTTTAAGCTAAAATACAATGGCAATCCAGTGCCAAAAACGTGCGTGTAAAAATGTAAATATATTTGGTGAGTGCCTTCGTCCAACAAAACGTCGGTATGGTTGATGTCGATACCGGCAGTTTCCTCACCATCTACAAACAATAATCCTTGTGGACGAATTGTGCTTGCTACACCACCGATAAAGGTTTCGATACACAAATATGCCTTTTGATGTGGCAAAAGTTTGGGTACGGTAACGTCGGCACGGAACCAATAATATTTGTTTTGCTCAAAAAGATAAAACGGTTCGCCAAAAGGTTGCCAAACTGCGTTTTGGTCGGGCAAAGCACGGCTTTCGGCACCGTTGGTAATTTGTGCCGTAACAGGCGTGTGCGATACTGTTTGCAGAGCGTACAATTTGTCGCAAACGGTGGATAATTTTTGTTCTATATTTGGTGTGAGCATAGATTTAACTCCTTTGGTAACATTGTAGCACAATTTGAAATTGTTTTGTAGTGTTTTGGAAAATAAAATTGCTGTTAATAAATAATTTTGGGTAACCGTTGCAACAAGCGATTGAACACAATATAGCAACGCTACACAAAGGCATTTTGGCAAAAACCACCACGTGATACTTGACAAAACGTCTTGTTTAATTAGCCAACCCACCGAGCCACGCTCGGTGGGTTGAGAAAAACTAATTATTAGTTATTTTAAGATATGGAGAGATTACTCTGCGGTTCCGTAGAAGTCGGAAATCATCCAACCTGTGGAGTTAGATTCGGGTTTATACTCAACGTCCACAAAAACGCCATAACCTGCCGGAATAGTACTAAGGTCGAGTGTAACTTTCGTCCAGCTTTGTGCTTTCAATGTTGTACGGCAATGTCCTGCCCAGACATTTTCGTCTTGCAAATAGAAGGCAACGTCTGTTTCCAATGGATTGTAAATATATACGTAAACATTGCTATATTTCTTTAATTTGTCAATTTGGTCGGCAGTCATATGTCCCCAACCGTCAAGATATTGTTGTCCTGCAAGAACGGTTACAGAGAGAACTTTCAAGCTTCCCCCCCCCTCGATTTCTGCATCAACAGTTCCGCCAACGGAAAGTGCTACTGTTACTGTACCGCTTGCGACCTTCTTTCCGTAGATTTTCAAAATCCAGCCGTTGCCAGCAATACCAAGAGTTTTACCCTTATCATCATTTACATAACAATATGCACCACCAGCAGAAGCAAATGCATCGGTATAAACAACTTGCGTCCAAGAATTTGCAGAAAGAGTTGTATTTCCTGTTCCGGCCCAACTATCAGCATTTCCTGCATAATAGAACTTTGCGTCTGCATCTGTAGGATTGTAGATTACCAAATAGTAACTATCATAACCTGAAAATGCATTTACAATATGGTCTGTTCCGTATGTATATGTAAGTTCTTCCCACTTGTCGCATTCGGTTTTGTAGTTATCCAAGGTCGCTTTTGCGGTAACTACAGATTCGTGTGCTTTAACACGTTCGTGCAAGGCATTGTAGTCTGCCAAAACGGATTGGATTGCAGCAATATCACGTGGGTAAACGGGTGTGCCAAGTGCCGTTACTTTTGCAACGAATGCATCTGCATAGGTTTTTACCATATCGTCGGTAAATGCTTTAATTTCGAATGTGAAAGTTTTGTCTTCCGTTGTACCGTCAGTCCAAGTAATACCTGCAAGCTTGCGCAATGAAACGGTTACGGTGTGAGTGCCTACTTCCGTTTGAACGTTACCGCTGATTGTGTACCAATCGCTTGTTGCAAGGGTGTAGGTTTGTGCACTACCTGTGTAGTAGAATTCTTCGGTGTTTGCCGTGGGGATTTCTACAGTGAAAGGAACAAAGGAAACGGTTACGCCATCAAGAGTATCGGTAGCGGATGTATTTGCAAAGAGTTTGATACCGCTTGTGCTATCGAGTTTTACGGTTACGTTTTCGAAAGAAGTTGCATCGAAGCCTTCGGCAGTTGTATTTTCCTTAACAAATACGTTTGTTGCGGTTGTAACACCGGTAAGGTCGATATCAACGTCCTTTAGAGTTGCAGAGAAAAATTGATGATATCCCAAAATACCACTGTTTACGGAAAGAGTGCCGATTGTGATATTGGAAACTTCTACGTTTTCGATTGTGCTATCTACCAATTTGCCGATAAGGCAAGTATCACCGTCGGCAAGGGTGATGTTATCGAAGTTTACGTTTTTAATTGTACCGCGACCAACGTGACCAAAGAAACCGTGACCAATAATTTTGAAGTTTTTGATTGTATGGCCTTGACCGTCGAATACGCCGATGAAACCTTGTACGTAACGGCCGCTTGTGTACCAAGATTCGTCGCTATTGCCGTATTCGGTGGTACCGCCAAGTCTATTTGCGCCATCGATATCTGCAGTAAGAACGTACCAATCGACAGTTGCAATACCGTTGCCTTCTGCATTGAGAGTACCGCCAACTGTTGGGTTTGAATATGTTTCGTGGTCTGTTACAGTGTACAATGCTTTGAGTTCGTCTACCGTGCTGATTGTGTGAGCAAGGCGGATTGGCAAAGTTACGTCGGTTGTTACACTATCGCCAATGGCAACTGCAAGCGTTACATCGTGGTCGCCGTGAGGAAGTTGCTTGATTACCGTTTCGATTGTTGTAAGGTCGGTGATGGTGTTTTCGCCAAGAGTGATAGATTTGAGCGTGATACCTTCGCCAAACTTAGCAAGAATAACGGACATATCCAAGTTGATATTGTCAACGTCGATAAGAACACGCTCGGAGTCTGCGAGTTTAACTTTTACGCTACCCTTTACGTCACCGCAGTGGCATTTGAGTGTTGAAACGCCTAATTCAGAATCGCTGCTCCAAGTGTAGGTGTGCCCCTTTGCATCGGTTGTTGGGATTGCCTCAATTACTTTTTTGCTTGCGTCGAAGATAACGGAACAATTTTTGCAGGTGTAGTATTCGTCGTTACCGCCTTCGGTACAATTTGCAGAAACTACTGCATGATTTACATAATCGTGACCGAGAGCTGTGGTTGTAGGCACTTTATCGATAACTTTTTTGTCTGCATCGAAGATAACGGAACAATTTTTGCAGGTGTAGTATTCGTCGTTACCGCCTTCGGTACAATTTGCAGAAACTGCTGCGTGATTTACATAATCATGACCGAGAGCTGCGATTTCGGGATTTTTTTCGATAACTTTTTTGTCTGCATCGAAAATAACGTTACAGTTTGCGCAAGTGTAGTACAAGGGGTTGCCGGCTTGTTCGCATTTTGCTTCGCAAGCGGTGTGTTCTACATATGTGTGACCTGCATCAATTTCCGGAATGGCGTCGATAGGCTTTTTGTCGGCGTCAAAAAGTTGAGAACAACCTGTACAAGTGTAGTAGAGAGCGTTGCCCTTTTGCGTACACGTTGGGGTTTTAGCTGCTACTTCGACATAGTCGTGAGTGTGGACGTCTTCGCACGCTACCGCGCTAAGCGTGAACAAAACAAGAACAATGGCAAGCAGTACTACGAGTTTTTTCTTCATAGTGGTTACTCCTTTATATAATTTGTTGTAAATGTGTAGCGGTTACAACTCCGCTTGATAAACTTGTTTAGTGCCTTGACACACAAAATAATTAGTGGTAATAAAGTTCGGTAACGAGCCAACCGCTTTGTTGAGCCGTATCGCCCGTTAAAACAATATAGAAATAGCAATCGCGAGTGGTATCGATATTTTCTGCAGAGTACTCGATTTTTGTCCAACCGTCTTTGGTGACGGAAACAACCAAATCGTCGGGTTCCGTCCAAGGATTGTCCATTGCCACTTTGAAGATAGCGTTGCTACTGCCTTGCGGACGATAGACGTAGAGCGTTAGAGTTTTGTTTTTAATTTCGTTTGCCAAAAGTTTGAACACGCAAACGATATCATTACCTACGCCGTTTGTTACGGTGTAGCTGTAAACAGTGCCGTAACTATCATCCGTTTGGGCGTTATCGGGACGCATTAACGTGGTTGCAGAACTATACTTATCGACTATATTACCTAACTCTACCAATTTCGTTTTTGTATTAGCAGTGATATAGTTAAAAACAGCGTCGGACAAATCGTAGAGTGCAACGTCTTGCAAAGTTTTAAATTCAGCAATATCACGTGGAAAATCATAGCGAGAGTAGAACTCTTGTATAAGATTGTCGTAAGCTGCAGCAACGTCTTGCGGTTTGGAATCCATTGCCATTTTGATTTTGTTTACAACGGTTTGGTCGATTTCGCTTTGGTACTTGCCCAAGTTTTTGAACTGCAACCATGCATTCAAGATTTGCTCGCCGGTGCTGTTTTCGCCCAAGGCGTTAACATTAGCAAGAAAACCGTTGATAGTTGTGGATGCTTGCAAAACTTCGATACGTTCTTCGGCATCGGTAAGGCTTTTTACAACGGATGCTTTGATATATCCTTTGCAATACTCGGGCAAAGCGTCGTACAACTCGCGTGCGGTTTCGATTGCTTGCTTATCGGCAAGGGTTATTTGCTCCTTTTGTGGAACACTTTCCATTGCGGTGGTAAAATCGCTAACAAATTTGTCCGTGCGAGCTTGGTCGAAGTAGGCATAGACGGAAGTTGCTTTCCACTGACCGACGAGAGATTCCGTTGAAGTGGCGGTAAAGATAAAGAACATACCGTCCAAATTGTTTGTTGTGGGGAAGCTTGTGTCAATTTCGATAAGCGTCCATTGGTTTTTGGTAAGGGAAATATCGAGATGTTTACTCCACTTTTCGTTATAAACGATAAGTCTTGCGTTATCGGTAGGTGCCCAAACGTAGAAACAGATTTTTTCGTACTGTTTGATTTTTTCATACATACGCAAACGGAACTCTGCTTGAGTTGGGGCGTTGGTATGACCTGCAGTAACGTCGCAAACCATAACGTTGCCATAGGTGGAATCGGTAACGTAGGACGTTGTGCCTTGCCAAGCATTGCCGAAATCGGTGGTTGTGCTAACTTTATCACTGTTTTCGGTAGTAAAATCGAATTGCAACAGGTAGGTATTTGCAACAGCTACAAGCTTGTTGAGTTTGTCGGTATCCACCTTTGCTTGAGCAGTTTCGTCAAGTTGGTCGAAGAGTGTTTTGGCAAGATTGACTTGCGTGAACACTTTGGGGAACTCGGCAACGTCGACATTTGGCAAGGAATTTACCAAACCGACGACAAGTTGTGCTTTGTAGACGTCTATTTGTTTGTTGTAGCCTTCCACTTCTCCCCACTTTGTAACGCTGTAGTAGGTTAGGTCGTCCAAGGCGTTGTATTGATTGGTTAAATCGGTGACCGCGGAGTAGCGTTCCAAAACGTTATCGGTGGTGATTGCAACGGATACCACTTGCATGATTTGTTCGTCGAAAGCAGCTGCCTCGATTGTTGCGATTTTGTTTTCCGCCTGTGTTAGCTTTGAATAGTTGGTAACTGCCGATTTGCTTGCTGCGGACAGATTTTCGTAGTCGGCACGGATTTGCTTGACTAACGTTTTGTGTTCCAACGTGATGTTATCTTTATTGGGAAGGGTATTTATTGCGTCGATTACGGTGTTTGCAGATTGACTTGCAGGGATACCATAGAGGGCGGTAAACAAGAACGTACCGCTAAAGCCTTGTTTTGACTTGTCGGAGATGACGTAGAAAACGGAGTTTGTTGTGTCTGTTTCGACAATGGAACAGTTATATCGCACCATTGTCCACTCGCCTGCAGGCAAGGTTGTTTCATAGGCGTTCCAATTATTCCAACCGCCGTGAACTTGGAAACGGAGTTCCATATCGGTGGGATTGTACACCCACATTGCGATTTCACCGTAGCTTGATACATCCAAATCTACAAACTTGAAACTTTGCTCTGTTGCGGATTTAGCATCGACGATGATAGACCAAACACCGCCGTAGGTTTCGTCAACTTCCTGTGCTACTGTAAAACCGTTGCCGTATTCCCACTTAGAGATAACGTCGTCGTCCGAACGAGGTGTGTACACGGTGGAAAATCCGCCGAGAAGTTGCTCATACGCTTGAAGTTGAGTGTAGCTTGCTTCGTAACCGCTTGTGTTAGCTAAATCGTTATACAACAAACGAGCGTAGCGCACTGCATCGATAAATTTAACGTTTTCGGCAAAGGTTTGAAGAGTGATAGCAGTTTTAGGGGCAATATCGGCAATACCTGCAACGACTTGGTTGAAATCGGCAGGCGGAACATCCTCTGCGCCCAATTCTACACGCATTTCGTCTGCGTACAAGGTGATTGCACCATCGTAGTCTGCGGTAACGTCAAAACGGAACAAAACGCCGGCAACGTTGGTTTTCTTTTTGTAAGAAAACTCTGCAAGTTGGTTGTACTCGACTTTAGTCCATTGGTTAGCTCGAAGTTCTTGCTGAACGCTAAACAAAGGTGCACCCGATGAACTTGTGATAGACAAAGTTACCTTTTGCTCTACTTCCGTTGCGTTGTACACCCAAAGAGACACGGATTTGAGCTTGGTAACGTCCAAATCGGGAAGATTCGAGTTGCTGATAAGTTGCAAAAAGCTGTGTGCCGTACCATTGGTAAAGGTGTACTTTAGACTACCTTCGCCCGACTTGACAAATGCACTATCGATGTTGATATTTACGCGGTATTCGTCCTTAGGACCGATTTCGGTAGGATAGACGGAGTACAAATCGGCGTTATTTTCAAAACCGTTTAGTAACGTAGGATCGGCAGGCGTAACGGGAGTATTATCGTCGTTCGGTTGTTTTTGTTGGTTACAAGCACACATAACGCAACAAGTTAAAACAAGTAACAAAGCGAGAATTATTGATAATTTTTTCATTTTGTTACCCCCTTAACCTTGCAAGTCCAACCACAAGTTGGATACTGAAATTTGCTTATCGGGAGCAAGAACGAAAGCACCGTTCTGCTCGATAACGTTGTCGAAGGTTATTTGTATTGCCGTAACACTGTCCCAATCGATATTGGAATCGAAAATGACGAATACGTCGCGTGATTTACCTGCCGGGCAGTAGTTGGAAGAAACTTCCACGTTACCCGTGGTGGTTTTCAGCACGATACGTAGTTCTAACTCGTTTTCGCCGTTGTTTTGATAGGTAAAGCGCAATGCAGTTGGTTTGACGTTGTTTACCGATACGGAAATGGACGGACGATACAAATCTTTGTACTTACCGTCGATTGACTTGATTGTAAATGAATTGCTTGTGGCGTCGTAGGTACTGCCGTCGCTTAAAGTTGCATTGCTTACGTTTAGCAACATGTGAGCGGAAACAGAGTAGTTTACCGTTCTAATGCCGGTATTGATTGAGTAGGTTGCTTTGTTGCCCGTGTTAGTAACTTGGTACAAATAACCGTCGCCACCGGGCGTTGCCGTTACGTTGTTGCCGTCGATTGTTACGTTTTGTTGAGTGGAGTAGACGTTAACAAGCAAATCGTTGCCGTTACGTTGCTCTACTACCAACAAATTATCGGTAGAATCCAATGCGATAATTCTGTTTGCCAATTCTCTGCGAATTTCGTACAAAACAGCATCGGCATTTTCGTAAGCAACGGCGCCTTTGAACAGCTGATTGTACAAATCGCTAACATAGTCGTCAAAGTTGATGGTAACGCCGTACTTTTGCGCAAGTGCGTTAAGTTTTTGTTCGTAAACGCTAAGCATATTGTAGTCGTCTACGCCATCGCGATACGCAGTAAGACGTACCGTTGCAAAGGGTGTATCACTATCGTAGTATGCGCCGGGGTACAAAAGCCAACCGTCGCCGTTACTACCATCACCACGAGAAGGTGTGTTATACACATCGGTGTCGACGTTAGAGCCTTCGCTAAAGTTGCTCCAATATTTGTTTGTGCACCAATACAAATAACCGTTTACATTGTACGCTTTGTTCATCCAACCATTTGCACGGATACCAAGCGTTACGTCGTCGATATCTAACGTGGGATAGGGGTAGTTTGTTTCGTTACAACTGTATGCCCACAAGTTATTGTTTACACCTTGCAATTGCTCTTGATAGCGTTGCAAGATTGCGTAGTTATCGAAAACGCTCATATACGGACAGAACGTTGCGTCCTTTAAGTTGGCAACCCAATCTGCTTGATAATTTACATTGGTGAATACTGCAGGGATGTTGTGGATTGCCTTTTCGATACGTTGACGTAATGCTTGATCCTTTTGCAGGTATTCTTCGTTAGATTGCAACAATTCGATTGCGGCATCCAACGTTTGAAAGTACAAACCGTCTTCGGCAAAAAACTCTTCGGATTTTTCGATACGACTGGTTACAAGGTCTGCTTCGTCGTAGGTGGACGGGTAAAAATACGCGTGTTCTACGTAGCACCACTCGTCGGTACTTGCAAGGGCAATTTCCGTAAGATACGCCATTGCTTCGTCAAATTGCGCATTGCCTTCCGTCGGTTGATAATCCAATTGGAAGTCCACAGGGATTACAATGCTCGTCATTTGCTTGTTTTCGCGGTAACGTTGGAAACTTTCGGTGAAATGTTCCGCTTCGTAATTGTCGCGAACGACGTAGGTATCTACATTGTACTTGATGAGAAAATCGATGTAGTTGTCGGTAATTTCCTTATCGCTACGGTACTCGCCGGAAGCAAGGTACTCACGATACAACAGGAAGCTGGACATAAACGTACTTTTGCCTTCCAGTTGGAAATCCCAAACGGTAACAGACACAGGGATGGTTGTTTGTTCATCGTCTACAAACAAAGCGAAGTTGCCTGTGTAGGTACCTGCGGAAAGATTGTCGGAACAAACTTCCACGGTGAAGCCTTGGTTGGTATCCGCAACATAGCCGTCTTCGTTGTATTTAACGGCAGTTGCTTCGGGAAGTAGCATATCGGGAATATAGTCGCCTGCGGTATAAACAGTACCACCGTTGTAGTTACGTTCTATTTGGATGTACTTTTGACGGTAGATTTGCACTGCTTCGTCGGGAATTTCGTCGCCGTCGGCATTTGTGAGAGTGCCCTTTTGCAAAGTAACTTTACCACTGCCACTGTTGAAAGTTACGACAAGTTGTGCGCCTTCGTACTCACCACGCATCATTTCGATAGATAGATTTGCGTCGAGCTTTGCGTAAGAATCGTTTTTGTAGGTTTGTTGTATTACCTTGGTTGTGTTGTAGGTACTCCAAACTACGTAAGAATCGACGTTGGGTTGCTTGGGAGTACATCCACACAACACGCCTATTAACACAACTAACGCTGCCAAAACGGAAATAAATTGTTTTTTCATTGATTACTCCAACTTTGCAAACTATTTGCAAGCGTTACTAATTTTTGTCCAATTATTTTTGAGATACACTTTGTTATAGTTGATGATGTCGTCGGGAGATTTTCCTTCCAATAAAGCGGTAACGAAATTTCCGCCACCATTTACGAAAACGTTACTAACACCGCCCAAGCAGTAAATTTTTGCAGAACCGGGAACGAACATTTCCGAATAGAAACTGGATTTCATTGCACTGTTTACCGATTTTGTGAAGGTTGTCATTTGTACGTCGTCGTAGCTTTCGCTGGACAACTTAGCAGGCAATGTCAATCCGCCTTGAGCTTTGTAGTACACGTTCATACCTTCGTCGGAGTACATAAATCTAATAAAATCTTTTGCGAGATCGATTTTTTCCGACCAACCCGCAACAACCATTGTGTGGTCTGCACCGGAACGAACATAAGCATAATGACGAGCTTCTGTAATACGTTCGAGGTCGTTATTAGTAACGTAAGAAGGTCTTGCAGCAGACGTGTCGCCATTGTCAACGGCATCGATATAGCGAATTACCTCAGCAAGTTGAGTGTCGGTTGTAACAGATTCGTCTGTTAACGTTTCCAAAACGGCACTTGCAACGGGAGTTTTGATAAAGTCAATGTCGTAAGCTTGAGCTGTTTGGTTTTTATTCATTTCGATTTCCAACCAACTTCCGTTTACGCAGAAAACAGCTTCGTTGTTAAGGAAGTGGCTTTGCATTTGGGTGAAGTCGTAGGAATCGCTGTTTTGATGTTGGTAAACGTACTTTTGAGTTTTACCATCAACCTTTTTAGTAAGCAGTTTTTGAACAATGTCCAAAGAAACTTTTAGACCTTCGTAGGAATACAAACCTTCACTAAAGTTGCCAAGAGGATCCAAACCGTTATTCCAGTTTGCCATACCTTCGGCACCTTCGTATTGAGCCATCCAAACGCTCCAAATGGAAGTGTAGTACTCTTCATTTTTACTGTAGATAAATGGCACAACGCCAGTGTTTTTTGCCAAGATTTTTTCGCAAAGAGCAAACATTTCGTCGGTGGTTACGGGAATATCGGCATCGGTAAGTCCCAAATCACTCCAAACTTGTCTGTTACGAACGATACCCATAAAGCCGTCCGCCCAGTTAACACCATAGTACGTTCCGTTTACTTGGAGATAGTTGGCAATAGAACTGTCCATTTTGGAAAGGATTGTGGAGCCGTCGTCGTACGGTTGAGTGTAGATGTCCGTTAAATCGGCATAGATACAATCAATTTTGCCGTTTTTTGTGTTTACTGCACCTTGATAGGCGTTAAAGTGGTATTTGTTAGGACGGAATGCAAAAATATCCGTGTAACCGGCAAGAGATTCCGACTCGCCAACAATAGCATCGTTACCTGCAGAACCAACGAGCGATTGAACGTCTACTTTGATTTCAGGATTTTTTGCCATATAAGCTGCGGCAAGCTCCTTTAGCCATTGGACGCCGTAGCCCATATTTACAGCTTTGATTGTAAGAGTGTTTTCGTCTGGTTTTTGGTTGCATCCCACAAGAGCGGTACATGCAAGCACAACAACCAACAAAACAGCTATAATTGTGATAGTTTTTTTCATTGGAAATCCTCCGTTTAAGTTTTTTGATTGATAGCCAAATGCGAAGTTGACCGCAGTTGGCATTGAGTTTCGATAATTAGCCTTTAAGCCCGCCCATGTGAACTTTTTCCATAATGGTGTTTTGAAAAACGAAGAACAATATCAATACGGGAATTAGCGTAATAATTACGCCTGCGAACAATCCCGGCATATTTGCCGTGTACTTTTGGTTTTCGCTAAAAGCATATACGCCATAAGCAAGGTTGGGATATTTGTTCATGTACAACAAAGTGGATTCGTAGTCGTTCCAACCGGCGATAAAGGACATGATAAACAGCGCCGATACACTTGGCAGAGCCATTGGGAACATGATTTTGAAGAATACGGTGTAGTGATTTGCGCCATCAACAAACGCTGCTTCGGCATACTCCCAACTGAGTGTTTTGAAAAAGGAATACATGTAGAAAAAATATCCGCCGTAAAGGGAAATACTTACTATCATGTTGAGTGGGTTGTTGATTAGCCCCAAGTTGTACATCAAGCGATAGGTGGAACCCGCACTACCATACACGGGCAATACTGCAACAAACAAACCAAGATTGTAGATAAACTTGGTGATTTTGCTACGATAGAAAACCAAAATGTAGCAAACCATTGCACTTGTCATAATGGACAGCACCGAACTGGTAACGGTACGCCAAATAGAATTCCACAGCATGCTGATAAACGAATAGTCGTCGCCCCTATCACCTTCCAACGATTTGAACGCCGTAACGAAGTTAGAAAAATTAAATCCGCCGGTAAAACCAAATAGCACTTTGTTTGCTTGGTCTTGCGTGTATTGGCTGTTGTCCGTTTTTAGTGCGCAGATAAACGCAAAAGCAAAGAAGAAAAGCACGTAGGCGGTGTATATAACGAACAATACAAACGCTATTGTGAACACTATTTTGCGAGAGGTAGATTTGTTTTGATTTAGCAATTTGTTACCCATACTACGCTTCCTCCTTGCCATAGACTATTTTTCGAACTAAAAGTGCCAACGGGAACGAGATTGCCGTCATTACTACACCGATTGCAGATGCAAGGTACACGTCTTGCTTTCCGGTACCTGCACCGCTTACCAACTGGTAAATGTAGAAAGACAACGTCATTGTGCCGTTTGTACCTTTGGTAAATGCCAAAATAGGACCTGTTGCGCCCAAAAATCCAGCTGTGGACAAAATTACGATTGTGGAGATTGTAGGCCAAACGGTAGGTATGATAACGTAGATAAGCTCTTGGAACCAGTTGCAACCGTCGATAGACGCCGCCTCCAACATTTCCTTGTTGATACCGTTCATTGCACCGTTAAGCACAATCAAATTGGTACCGAAACCAAAGCTTAGCGAGTAGAAAATTATCATCCAAATTGCCGTTTCGTTGCGTGTTAGGGGATCTATATACTCACCCCCCCCCGCGGAAATCAAAGCATCCAACGGACCGCCTGGACCTACTGCGTTTTTGAACAAAATTACCAATGCGGAACTAGTGATGATGTTTGGCAGATAGGTTACGAAGCGGAACATTTTGTAGCCTTTTATCTTTTTGTAGATAAAATAACTCATCAAAACGGATATCGGCAAACCGATTACCATACCGGCGACGTAAAACAAAACGGTATTTAGCAGCGCACCGATCAATTCGCCACCGGCGGAAGAATCGAGCAAATTTAGTATTGTTTTGAAGTTTTCCAGCGACCACTCCGTTGCACCGAATCCTGCGCCCGTTATGGGACGTTGGAATGCCATAAAGAATGAGTCGAAGTTGACGTACACGTAAAAAACCAAAAAGTTTAGTACGGGTAATGCCAGAAAACTGATAACGAACAATCGTGTGCGCCAAATTTTTTTGCGTTTGGCAGGTGAAATTGTAGATTGTTTCATTTGTTCTCCTTTCGTAAAACGCACTTTCAAAAGTGTTTAACTTTTGGGGTTCACATCATTTGAGTAAGTGGGATTTTTATTTTTGATATTGATTTTGTTGGCTTTTTATCAATCTTAATTAACATTAAATCCATATATTTGATATTGTTGACTTCTCACAACAATTTTGCAACGTCGACACGTACGAAGTAGTTACGCGTCCTCGATTGCATTGGGGTAGCGTAAAAACACTATTTCGTACGATTTTTGGCTATACGTTAGCGGTTTTTGTTACTCTATCCACAAAATTTCGTCGGCAGGAACAACCACGTTACGACTGTTGCCGTCGATATCGTAAAAGCAAGTTTGTTGCGGTTGAGTTGAGTTGTTTACGATTGCGTACTTGCCTGTTGTGGGGTAGTAGGTACACTCCGTTAGCACGTTGGAAGAAAATGCTTTGTACATTTGTTCTTCCTTGTGGCAAGCATAATACATTGCACGATACAACAAACGAGAGTTTTGCGGATTGTACGGTAGACCTGCGATATACACGCCACGGCCTTTGCCATAGTCGTTGACGGAAAGTAGTACTTCGCCAACGTTAACGTTACGCACAAAACGGGGAGATATTGCGATATCTAATACTTGGGCATTAGGCAAAGCGTAAATATTATTTGTACCTTCACCGTAGTCGATATTGCCAACGACGTCTTGCGTGATAAAATTAGAATTTGTTTGAATATTGTACTTATCGTGAGAAAGGGTAAATCCTTTTTCTTGGTCAACGCCCAAAACGTCCGCCAAAACGAAGCTTCTACCGTCATTTTGATAAGCAGTAGGTTCGCCGATACCGATAAATCCGTGTCCTTCGGCAACCCATTTGCGAATGGTTGTAACGATGTACTCGTCTGCCCATCTAACACCACCGCTATACGCTGTGTTTTCCGCACCGACGTTGATAATAACGTCGATATCGGGAGAAATACCGTCCTTCAAAATATCGTCGAAGGAGATAAATTTTACCTTGACGGCTTGTCCTGAAAGACTTTCCAGCACGCCTTGGTAGGAATAGATTTGTTGATACCACAATTCGTGTGCTACCATGTGGCTTTGCCAACTGCGAAGTTTACCCCAGCAGTTAAGTATTGCAACGGTAATTGCCGAATAGGGCTTTTGGGTTGCTGCCGCATCTACAATAGCACGAAATTCGTCACAAACGTCGGCAACGCGTTGAACAAACTTGGGAAATTTTGCCGCCAATGACAAATATCCGCCAAATCCCATACGGTCTAACGGGCAACGGAGCATTGCGCGTCGAGCGGTATTCCAGTTTTTATTGAGTTCGGCAACGGCACCGTCTTCGTTACCGTCAAAAAATGTATCGGGGAAGAAATACGGCAAAAATCTGCCTTCGTGGTATTTGACATGTGGAATTTCCGCAAGCATACGCTCTGTTACCCCACCACCGATACTTCCTACAACGGCATCCAAATGCATATCGCCGAAATATTCTCCGTATGGTTCTGCACCGATCCAATCGTCGCCCAAAAACATCATTGCTTCCTTGCCATTTTGGTGAACGATATCTACCAGTTCGCCAACGGTTTTGGTAACACGTCGACAAACAAAATCCATATAGTCGATAAACTTTTGTGTTGGCACACGGAAAGTATTGTTGTAGCAACCGCCGTCAACGATATCTTCGGCAGTGAGTTCATATCCATATTGTGTTGCAAATTCGTCCAACAATACGGGAGACGCTGCAAGGGTGTAGCCGAACCAATCGACGTATTTTTCCTTACCTTGCTTGTTAAAAATTAAAGTAAATTGATACAAAAAGGTTGTAAAACGCACAACGTTAGTTTCCGGATGAGCGTCGCACCATTGTTGCATAAAACGTTTGACGTATTGTTTGGTTTGTGGGTAACTGGGATCGTACATAAGTTGCTTTTCGCACGTCCAGTTGTTTGTGATGTAGTTGTATATTTGTACCGGGTGCCACGTTAGATACGCCATAAAAGTAACCGTGTACTCGTGGAAAGGCGTTGCGTTACAAATAAGTACTGTGTTGTCCTTTTGTAAAGTCCAATCGGTGTGCAACGTGTTGGTTGTTCTATCCCAAACTTGCCAACGCTTTAGTTGGTCAATGTCGGGATGAATTTGGTCATCGAGATAGTCCTGCATGGGATCGATTACTAATTCTGTGAACGTTGCCGTTGTTCTTTCAGAAAGCAAAAAGGTACGATGTGCCTCTTCGGGATGTTGACGTGCCCAATCATTATCGCCACGCACGATAAAATAGGTGTTGTACACCTTTTCGGCAAGTTCTTGCGCATTTTTGGGGAGAGTTGTACCGTCGCAATCCCGAACGGCATCGGCGCCCCACAACTTGGCAATACGTTTGGTACCTTCGATAAAACTTTCGTCGGTGGGAATTGTTACTCTGTTCTTTTTCATTATAAAACCTTAATATTTGATATTTTTTAGTAAAGTTGTTTCGTATTGACTTCCCAAACTATATAGCCTGCAAAACGAATATTCATTGACTATCGCGATATGCACTATCCAAAACAATCCACTTTTAAGGGCAACTATGATTATCGACGAAAATCGTAGGAAATTAAGTAAACCGGTTCAACAACGATTGCCGTCAAAAGCCATTTAGTTTACAACTGCGATACGCTAACAAGCGCTTTGTAGACGTTACAATCGACAGTGTTGTTACCGTACGGCAAAATGTTTTGTTCCAGCTCGGGAATGGAAGCGACTTTACCACGTAGATAGTCGGTTAGGCGCACGTAACAATCTTGCAAGCGAGAGATAAGTCCTCCAAGACGCACTTCGTGAATTTCCCAACCGAACGGTTTGTTTTCCGTAAACCAAACGTTATGCAAAGTTTTACGGAATTGACTAATTGCATTGATAGTACATTTATATCTATTGGCAATTTTGCGTAGTTGACACTTGTTGCCCGTTTGATATGCCGTGCGAGTGTCGATACCCAACGTTGCTTTGTATTTAAGTGCGTTGCAAAGGGCAATAGCGTTATCGAAAAGGTACTTGTACGGCAGGTTTCGTTTGCCTGCTTGAATAAGTTTGATTACAAGTTGGTCGTAGTCGGCAAGATGCACGTGCTGTATTGCGTCATCCTTCAAACCAAGGAAACAATCGTTAAACAACATTGCTTTGCAAGCGCTGTACGGTTTGGAATAGTCGACGTTTTCGTCCATACCATTAGGACAATCCAACAACATAAAGTCGTCGTAGTTAAGATTGAAAGTTTTGTTAAACTCTTGCTTTATTACCTCTTCGTCGAAAATACCTTCGGCATACTTTTTCGCCGCAAATAACGTTGGCAATGCCGAAAAATAACTGCAATCGTGCCCGTTATCGCCCCACAACGTTACCAACACGTTTTGTACGTTATGCTTGGCAACCTGTTTCATTGCAGGTGCAATGGTTTTTAATGCATAATGATTTAGTGGAGCAAAACCGCAGTGCGTCCAAGCGGTGCAAACAAACCACAAAGGTTTGTTGAAACGCTCGTGGGAAACAAGCATATTATCGTACATGGTTTCGTCGGTGTTGTAGTAGTCCCAATAGCACAATTCCACGTTGGGAACAGCATCGATAACTTCCTGCGGGATTACCGCATTCATAACGCTGTACTCGCCGTTGTTGCCTAAGCGGAAAAACATATCGCTCCACATGTGCAAGGTAAATCCGTACTTTTTGGCAATTTCCGTAACCTTATTTAGATGGCGCAAAAGCAGTTCATAGCGGTCGACATAGCCGTGTTTTTGCAGATAACTGCCCAAGCCGACGTGTTGCGCTTCGTCAAAACCGATATTTACGATACGTGATGAAAAGTCATTTGCCAACGAACGAAACATTTTGTCGATAAGGCAATATGTTTTTTCTTCGTCGACAAGCAAAATGTTGTCGATATCGATAATATCTGCATAACAAGGTAGTTTTACCAAGTTATCTAAATGCGCCAGAGTTTGTATGCAAGGAACAAGCTCGATACCGTGTTGTTTGGCGAAAGAGTCCATTTCCTTGATTTCGTCGTGGGTGTAACCGCCGCGAAGATAACCAAAATACGGTTCATCGTCGATTTTGTACATATCGTCGATGCACAGTTCCAACAAATTGTAGCCCATTTTTTGCAAGGCAACTATTAAATTTTTAACGACGTCGACTTTCATAACGCCGTTGCTGGCACAACAAATTAGTGCGCCAAATCTTTTTTGTGACATAAAAAACCTCAAAATTTATATTGATTGAGCGCAAAAACACGTAGCAATCAGTAAAATTGATAGTAAAAAACTTAACCATTGTTTGCATAATGGTACACCATACAATTTTACGATAGTAGTATACCATTATGGAAAGCAAATTTATAGTAATAAAATCGACAAAAAGTTGGTAGTTTTCCGCCGATACTGTCAAAATAGTACTAAATTTTGCAAAAAGTATTGTTTTGTGCAATAGATTGTGGTATAATCGATGTATGTTATACTTCGATTTGACTTTGACTAAAAAATTATTGATGCACTTGGGGTATCTGGCAAAAACATCGGTACAACTTTACGATGAAAATTTTGCAGGCACTTACGCATGCACCGAACCGGGAAACAAGTTTTGCGAAATTGTAAAGTGCAATTACGCGCACAGATGCGACGCGTCGGACAGTTGCGCCATGCAAAAAATCCGTACCATTCCGGAAGACAACTTCCACTACTCCTGCCACTTTGGTATGAAAGAAATGGTATTTAAGTTGCATCACAACAACATTATATACGGGTATATTTTGGTTGGTCCGTTGCGTGATACTCGTACGGAAAAACACGTTTTGCATCAAATTGCCGACTACTGCCAAAAATACGGTTTTGACGAAAAGGAAATGCGCGATAGGTACTTTAAGACTACAAGATTTTCGCAACAAAAATTTGAAGCAATAAAAGAGTTGACATTTGCCATTTTTGAATACGCCATCAACAAAAATTTAATAGCCATTAAAACCAACGTGTTCGAAAACGCCATTGCACCCTACGTGAAGGACAATCTTAACCAGCGTTTGGATTTGCAAACGATGTGCAAGGCGTTGCATATGTCGGAAAAGCAAATTTACACCGCCACCACCAAAGCGACGGGAGTATCGCCAAAAAAATACATCACGGCACAAAGAATGCAACGGGCCAAAACGTTGATAGAAACCACCGACGAACCATTGACGCTGATTGCAAGCAAGGTGGGTATTGACGACTACAACTACTTTGGAAAATTGTTCAAAACGACCTTTGGACACTCTCCAAACTACTACAAACGTAAGCAATAAAAATTGAACGTAGCATATTGTAGTTATGCAAAGATACGGCGCATAACTCGAAAGACAAATCTTATAAATTGTGAAAGCATAAACCACATAAACTAAAAGATAAATTGTGCAAATTGAAAAACCTATAAATCATATAAATTAAAATATGGATTACGAAAATACGCACCAAATTGAAAAATCTATAAATGGGAAAACCCTGCAAGGTTAGATACTTTGCAGGGTTGTTTTTATGAATTTGGAAATCGCACTTTTGGTGCAATTCAATACTTTGCAGAATGTTTTGTTGGATGGGAAACTTGGTTTTTCAGCGCAAATTAAATACCCTATTACGCACACTTAGTTTGACAATATATATCAAGTTTAGTCGTTATCCAATTGAGAGATTAAGTTGCGTTGAAGCAAATTTTGAATTTCACGTACTAAGTAAAATTGTATCAAATTGCACGTTTTTTGGCGTTAAGCAACACAATTCTGTATGTTAAAGTGTTAGTTTTGTGTTAGCGCCAAATTCCTTTGTCGACAATTTGCGGGTAGCTTTGTCTGTTGACGTACTTATCTAAAGCGGAGCAACAATACAAAAACCAACCGAGCATTGCTATCGGCAAAAGTATCACAAACACCATTTTTAGAAGGTACTTTACTGCAAAAGAAGATATCAAATCGAACAATCCGTAGCCATTGAACAGCAACGAAAACACTATAGATAACGGCGCAGTTTTGACATAGATAAAAGAAGACGTGGTAATTAAATCCCACGTTTTGTGGTTATAGATAGACAGTTGCACGATGATATGTAAAATGATAGGTAACAACACCAAAACTTGCAAGCAGAAAGGCAAGTATGCCATAACACCATCGTAGTTTTGCATACAAACGGAACTGAAAGCGTTTAACACGCCTATTGCCAAGAAGCACCACAATCCGCCAAGGTTTTGGTTGATACCAACGGCAAAATCATGCCAAAAGGAAGTTGGTTCCGACCACGCCATTTTTCGCACGTGACGGACAACGCCCATAACGCCGATACCCAAAATTACGTAACCGATAACACCTGCCAATGATGAAAAAAGTTGCACGGTTTTGACTGTATCGACAAATTGTTGTTCCGTTATTTGTGCCGAGTTGAAACTTTCCTGGACGGAAGATATCAACAAATCGGCAACAAATCGTACTGCAAAAAGCGGCAAAGCAAACAATAAAAGCAACACCCCAAGCAAAACGAATTTGCCAAAGTGGGTTTGAATGCGGTCGGTAAAAACTTGCCAACGGTTGTGCGGAAGACGAGAAACGTCCGCTTGAAATTGATTTTGGTTTTGCATAAGTACTCCTATTTTGTTGAAATGCACTTTCCAAAAGTGTCTAATTTTTGAGGTTCATCCATTGTGGTGTTTGGGGAGCCAAATGCGAAGTTGACCGCAGTTGGCATTGAGTTTTGATAATTAACCTTTAATCCCGCCCATGTGAACTTTTTCCATAATGGTGTTTTGAAAAACGAAGAACAATATCAATACGGGAATTAGCGTAATAATTACGCCTGCGAACAATCCCGGCATATTTGCCGTGTACTTTTGGTTTTCGCTAAAAGCATATACGCCATAGGCAAGGTTGGGATATTTGTTCATGTACAACAAAATTTTTAGTCATTTATATAATCTATAATTAAGTATAATTTTGCGATTATTTGGTTTATAAACACCAAATTTATTTATTCCAAATTGAAATATTTGACGTGATTTTTAGTTCATTACAAATTTTAGTCTTAGCAAAACTTATTTTTTCATTTTTCAAGCTAAAGTCAATAAATTGTCCGTCGATGCTTACCGATTCAACATTTGTTAGATTTTTTACATAAAACGATTCTAAAGTCACTTCGCCTTCTACGATTTTCAAAACAACAGACATTTTACAACATACAAACTCGCCCCACGCTCCGTCAACACTCCAAATGGAACGGAAGTTTTGCTTGTAAGGAGCAAAACCGATGTGACTGTGAGGCAAATCAAAACGGAAACCGCTTAGTATGGGAACAAGTGCGTAACTTGCCATTGAACGAGCATAGTTACTCCCAAGTTCAAATTCATTGAAAGGATTACGCTTTTTGCCATCAAAACGATTGCGCACAGCTTCCACCACTCTTTCACCATTTTGTAATTTTCCACGAGAAAACAATAGTCCTGCGAAAGCATACTCGAAACCTGTCATCGTTTCTTCACAATATGGTATGGGAATTTTGGGTTTATCCTCATCATTGGGATAAGCACAAATAACTGTACCGGCCTCGTCGTCCAAACAAAAAACTCGCCAAGGATTGACAAAGTTTCGCATGTTTGGTTTAAAATTAAGCCTCATCATTTCGTCCAATGCTGATTGTATTTGTTCGGGATCAAATATATCTCCCAACCCCAAGATATCAGCATGCCATTGAGCCAATAACTGGTCGATAGAAGAACCGTTTGCTATTTGATATTTAATTTGTTTAGCCTCGTAGTTGTAGTAATATTGGGATGCTTCAAATTTATCAGTAATACTTTTGTCTGCCAGATCAATTTGTTGGATAAAGTATTTTCCGTTAAACAAATGTTTTTTAGTCCAAGTTTGGCCCTTTTGAAACAAATCTTGAAATTCTCGTGCTTTATCTAAATCGCCCAAGAACTCAGCCATTTCTGCAGCAGCTTTAAGTGCAACAAGATACATTCCCTCCAGCCACGAAGACGGACCGAAAAGCTCCATATCGAGAGTGTGATGCTGACGTCCTTCCAAAACGCCATCCTTGTTTCTATCCCACGCATCGGGATTTTCTTCGTTCCAAGCGTATTCTAAAATCTTTTTGACTGAATTCCACTGTTTTGCCAGCCAATTATTATCTCCGCAAAGCTTCCATTCTCGATAGGTTTTTATAACCGAACCCATTTGTCCATCCAAACATGCACGAAAACTACCGATACCTCTACCTAGTGGAAGTAACATTCGAAATGCCATTTTCCCATAATTATCTGTACTATATGCAAACTCGTTTTCACGAATACTGCGTTCGAGACTTGGAAATAAGAAGCAAAGAGCATAGGCATAGTTCCAAACGTGTTGACAAGTGCCTTCACAAGAACCGAACCCCTCAAGAGCACCTTCCCAACCATAAAACGAACCATCTTCCAACCGCAAAACAGTTGAGGATTTTAAAACAGATAAATTAGATGAAATTGCATCTATAACGGAGCTTGGAAATGACGAACCATGTAATATTTCTTTGAACTTTAACGTACGTTGATACAAATTCGTAAAATGCGCCAACGAATATTGCGCCGTTGCAAACGAATCCTCGAACAAAGTTGCATAGTAATTTTTCCAACCGATATTACAGCCGTTTTCATCCTTATATTCGTCCCAATAGTTGTACATATTAGGTACGCTCCAGCTAATGACAAAGCGCACTTTTTTTTGTTCGTTTGGCAACGTATACAACGTAACGCCAATGCTACCAGTATCGCCTACACTGTCGGCATCGTAATTTCTATCTGGCAAAACCGAAGTATTGCTAAAATCATTCCAAAAGGTTACAAGACCATCCTGCCAAGTTCCACGATACCAATACGTCTGCACGAACGAATCTGGAGAATCGGTTGCAATAGTCAAATCACCATAGTCAAAATCTGTTATATTTGCTTTTGCGTGATAGAATTTGATTGCATTTATATTGTTTTCCAACTTATGTTCATTTTTAGTAGCTGAAAACGGATTAGCACACGACAAAACGATTTGATACTCGACATCTTGATTGGATACGTTATTAACTTCGATTTCGAAAAAGGCAGCAGGAATGCTTGATGCATCGGCATCCCCAGGAATAAAAGGATTAAATGCTGTCATTTTAACTTCGCCGGGAAAATCCGAATCAGCAAAACGTAACGAAGCAATAGGAAATGAACCATCAAAACTGACATTGCGAAAATGAGGAAAACCGCACATACGTTCTACAAGCAATCCCCTACCGTAATTTTTACCGTATTGACCGATAAAATCCTTTTGCCAATCGCCTTGTAAAACTTTTTCGACGTGTTTTCCGTTTGTTATAGCCTTTATTGCAAAAAATGAATGAGCATTTACAGTACCTTTGGACGGTTTGTTGAAAATTTCCCAATCGACAAGCGAACCGTTTCCCGCAAGACCTATACAACCGCTTCCTATTCCGCCAAGCGGAAAAACGATTTCTTTGGTATTTTCATTTTCATACTTCATGACAACCTCTCGTAAATAAATCGATAGAAAAATAGAACACAAAAAGCTTTTAATACTTTTACATAAATTTTTAGAAATTACAAAAGACCTACGTCGATTATTTCTCTAACTAATAGACAATTAGTGATGCATTTAAGTACTTGCACATTGATATGTGGGCGATGGCTCCTTGCTACGTATACATGTGCCCCCAATAGTACACTTATTTGCAACAGCTAAAACAACATACATCACAAGTATCAACAAAAATCATATTCACGTCAAATATTGTTTTGCATATTCGCGAAGCATTTTATAGGCTTTTTCTTTGCTTTTTTTGTCATCGGCAAGGTCGTGCCCGGAATTTCTGTAGGTGATCAGGTCGTATTTTACGCCGTATTCTTTCAGTTTTTTCTCCAATATTGTAGCGTTAGAGTAAGGTACGATACCATCCTTCATGCCGTGACAAATTAGTGTTGGTACAGTATCGTAGTCAACATAGTTAACGGGAGATGCTTTCTTCATGTATCGTTGGATTATCTCGTTGTTAAAATTATCTTTGGTAATATTTACGCCACACAACATAGAAAACAAATCACGATAGGATTGTGCATTATCCCAAGCATAATAGGTAGGATCAGTAACGTCGGTAGGACCGCTATAGTTAGCAACGGCAACGGGAGTAATTACGGACTTTTGTGCATACTTGTAGGCGTACAATAACGACAAGTGTCCGCCTGCTGAACTGCCCATGAGCATAACTTTTGTGAGATTGATACCCTTTTCTTGAGCAAAATCTTTTACGGTAGCAAGGCAATCGGCAATATCTCGCATTATGTCATCCGCGTGAATTTCGTCGGAAATAAATCGATAGTTTAGTGCCGCGGCCACATAGCCATAGGTTTGACACCAATCTTCAATACTATGTTCGAAGTAACTTTTGTCACCACCTTGCCAACCGCCACCATGGATTATAAAAATTAAACCGACTTTGTCGGTGATTTTTGTAGGCAAACAAATGTCGACCTTTTGACGTTCGTGCGTGCCGTAGGAGATATCGTTATAGGTTTGGTAAGAATATTTTTTGTTGCAGGCGGAACCCACAAAGCAAAACGCTACGCATAATAAAAACGTTAAAAGTATGCAAACGATACGATAAAAATTTTTCATTGTGCTCCTTTAGATATTTTAAGACACCATTATGGTTTGAAAATCCGTATTTGAAGTAATACGGTTGAAAAACTATAATTTAGGTTACATTGCAAACTCAAACAACGTAAACTATACAATTGCATTAGCCAAAAAAAGTTGTTGCTTTAATTGTATAATAAGTCAAATAAAGCAGTAGCGGTATACTTTGCGGTTAAAAATGCTGTTTAGATTATATTACAAACGGGGAAACGGATAATTATTGTTTGTGCGATGCGTTTGTGTCCTTGCGCATTTGGATGCAGGCGGTCGGTTTTATCACTACAAAAGAAAACTTGCGCATTTTCGTCGTTTAGGGGAAACAGTCCGCTTTCGCGATACAAATCGATAAGTTGCAAACTCCAAATATCGGCACATTTGCGAATAACGTCCACGTAACTTTCCAAATAAAGGTCGATTCCGTTTGCTGTGAGTTCGTCCGCTTGGATATTTGTTGTGCTAAAACAAGCATAGGCACGGTGTAACGGAGTGAGCAGAACAATGGGCGTTGTAGGATACAGATTGCGTAGTTGAGTAAATGCAACGTTCAATCTACCACAAAATGTGGTTGCGTCGTAACTAAAACAACGTTTTTTGCGTTGTGTGGTTTCAATAGTGTTATCGTTGTCATCGTACAAAGTAGGAAAATCGATTGTGTACTCTTCGAAAAAACTTCCCAACGGAACACCCGAGTTAAAATCGTTGGTACCGATAAACACAAAAATCACGTCCACAACACTACCGTTTTGTTGCCACATTTGTTGGATTTGTTCGGGAAGATTTACAGACTGTGCACCGTTTACGCCGTAAGAAACGGCCTCGACGTTTAGCACGTTGCCGATGATGTCGCAATAGCGTTCGCCTTTTTGTACACCTACACCTTCCGTTATGCTATCACCTAAAAAACAATATTTTGGTTTGTTCATAGAAATTGTCCTTGTTAATGCTCTGTTTTGAATAGAATTTATAGTAGAAAAAAATATTTAGCCGTTACAAGAGATTACCGATTAGTCGGTAAGACTGCAACTTTCCTTTTGAAAGAACTTTTTGCCACTACAAAAGATTATCAAGTTAGCCGTTCGGTAAAGTTGTGTTTTGAGAGAATTTGCAATATCGCAGACATACAAAAAGACTATTTTACCGCTTCTATATGCCAAGTCCAACTTTCGCAATCAGCCAAACGTGGATACAGCAATCCAACACTCATAAGCGCTTTGCCCATTAACGTTATGTTAAGTTCCTTGACAAAATAGGTTTTATCTTCCGCCAAACCTTGCAATTTAACCACTCTGTCGTGATCACAAGGATCACCACGAAAACGTTCGCCAACTACGTATGCTTGCGTTTTATCCTTAGAAACGACCATCTCACAAAAATAATTAGTCTCAAATGGATTGGCAATGCGATATAAATCGCCATTCAAAACAAGTTGGTCTATTTGTTTGTAGTTATCTATCTGTTGCGAAACTTGTTGCAATTCGTCCGGCGTAAGTTTTGTTAAATCCAGTTCGTATCCGGTTGCACCAAGCGAAGCAATAGCACCACGAGTTGCAAACGGCGTGATACGGCTTGTTTGATGATTAGGACATGCGGAAACATGACAACTCATACTGGACAAAGGATAGCAAATTGACGTACCCCATTGGATTTTTGTGCGTTCCAATGCATCGGTATCGTCGCTTGTCCAAATCTGTGGGAAATAGTACAAAGCACCACCGTCAAAACGGCCTCCACCACCGGCACAACCTTCGAAAAATACGTTGGGAAATGCCGTTGTTAAACGTTCGGCAAGGTTGTAGAAACCAAGTGTGTAACGATGGTTAAGTTCGCCTTGTCTATCTGCAGGAAGACTATTAGAATAGTACTCTGTCATTTCGCGGTTTTTGTCCCACTTAACGTAGGAAATATCGTTTTCGCGAAGAATTTTAGAAATTACGTCAAAAACGTAGTCTACAACCTGTTGCTTTGTAAAGTCCAAAATAAGTTGGTTACGACAACGACAAGGTTCTACGTCGGGTTTTGTAAGAGCCCAATCTGGGTGAATGCGGTACAAATCGCTGTCTTCACTGACCATTTCAGGCTCAAACCACAAACCGAATTTAAGTCCGTTTTGTTTGCAACGGTCGATTACCGCTTTAAGTCCGCCTTGAAGTTTTTTCTCGTTGACAAGCCAATCGCCAAGACCACTTGTGTCGCTATCGCGTTTACCAAACCAACCGTCGTCCAACACAAACGTGTCTATACCCGTATCTTTTGCCTCGTCGATGATTGCAAAAAGTTTTTCGTTATCAAAATCGAAATAAGTTGCTTCCCAGTTGTTTACCACAATGGGACGACGTTTATTTACATAATCCGGATTGATAATACAATCACGGAAAAAGTCGTGGTACTCTCGTGACATTTCGCCAATGCCTTGCGACGAATAGCACATTGCTACCTGCGGTGTGACAAAAGTTTCGTTAGCGTTAAGTTGCCAACTAAACAAATTTTCGTTGATACCGCCCGTAACACGCAAACGTTTGTGACTGTTGATATCTGCGTTTAGTGCAAAGTTACCACTGTAAAGCAGGTTAAAACCGTAACAATCGCCGTGAGTTTCGGCACAATCGTTTACCAAAATTGCCAAAAACGGGTTCATTTTGTGAGAAGAATAGCCAACCGACGATTCGATACGCAAAGTTCCGTCCAAAAGTTTGGTAACGTCCGGTTGACGTTCTCTTGCCCAAGCACCTGAAAGGCGCATTGCGGAATATTCGCCGACGTCGGGCAAATCCACGCAGAAAGAATATGCACGTTTGACGTCAATCGGTTCATTGCCTACATTGTGAATTTCCAAATTACGTATCAAAACGGAACAATTATCTAAAACCAAATAGTTTAGAACAACTTCCGTATCAGAAAAATCGTCCTTTAACACTATCGACAAAACTTGGTCTGCCTTGCGTGAGTGCGGCATACCGTCCATTAGTTTTGCATCATTAGTTATTGTGTGCGACACGTACTTAAAACAGCTCATACATGCACCGTCGTTGCGTTGCACGATAACTGTGGACGGACGATAATCGCCACGGCCAAAACAACCGCACTCGCTGGGCATATAGTCGGTGTGCATATCGAAGTTGATATCGTTATTACGTGGTTGAGCGGCAACGCCGTGTGTTTCGATTACCCCTGATATGTCTGTTTCTCTTATCGGCGCACCGTAGTAAAGTTGTTGCAACATTCCCTTGTTATTGACGAACATTGCATAACTGTAACCTTTGCCGTTAATCAAAAATGCGTTTTGTTGTTTGATAAATCGAATCATAAAAAACTCCGTTGTGAGATTAGTATTTATTACGTTCGCAAGTAGCAAAATTCGACGTTTTATACATTGGAAGCACAAAAATAAGATGCGGAAAATTTTATTGTAAAGATTTCGCCGACTTGCAAAAAATTATAGCATTGTTTACAGTATCGTTTTTAGGGCAAAACCGCGTGCGTTAAGCCAGTCGATTGCAAGGTCGAACCATTTGCCGACATAACTGAATTGTATGTCGAGTGGAAGTTGCGAATTAACTTCGCCGTTGCAAATGCTCATTCCGTGTCCACCATTTTCAAAAACGTGTAACGAAAACGGAACTTTTGCCTTTCGGTATGCCGAAGCCAACAACAAAGAGTTTTCCACAGGAACGGCATTATCTTCGAAGGTATGCCAAATAAATGCGGGAACGGAGTTGGCGTTTACTCTATTTTCGATGGAAAGAGTATCGGGGACTATTTTGCCGTTATCGGTGATAACATTGCGTGTGCCTTCGTGAGTAAACTCGCCCATGGTTACTACCGAATAGGAAAGTATTACCGCATTTGGTTTTGCGCCGTTGGGAACAGCGTCGATTTCCTTTTGAGTTGCCGTTGCCAACAATCCTGCAAGATGTCCGCCTGCGGAAAAACCGATTGCAACGATTTTGTTAGCATCGATACCGTACTTTTGTGCGTTTTGTTTGATATAGCCAACCGCCATTAACGTTTGGTTTAACGGAGTTGGGTAAGGCACGTTTACTGTGTAATCCAATACAAAAGCACAATAGCCTGCACGAACAAACTCCAATGCGACAGGTTCGCTTTCGCGTGCGGAAGTAAATTCGTAACCGCCACCGGGGCAAATCAACACTGCAGGACGCAATTTGTTGGGCATTTCCACCGAACAACTACGACAATAAGTATGTAGTTTGCCGGCATTTGGTTGATTATTTTGCAGTCCGTTATAGTTGTAAAGGTCGATTGTTTCCAGTATCATAAAGCACCTGATAGTTAAAAGATTTCGTTGCGATTACAAAAAATCCGCTTGTAACGTAAAGTGTTGCTACAAACGGATTTTTGCAAACAAACGTTGTGTATCATTATACATAAAAATTTGTTTGATGTAAATAGATTTTGCTACAATTAGCTAAATTGCAAATACCGTCAAACACAAAAAACTAATTTGGATTTTGTTCTTCTACAGCACGCTTTTTTGCATTTTCGGCGGAAATTGTTTGCACGTAGTGGATTGTTGTGCGAAGCAAGTTGGTAAGTACCAACACTGCAAAACCAAGGTAAAACACGTAAGTTTGAGATAGATAGAACGATGCGATTATCACAAACAAAATTGCCGGTATCACGCTACCAAGCCAAAATGCGCCCATGGTTTTTGCCATTGCGGAATAGTCGGCAAGAGTATTGTTTTTTACGAAAAATCCTATCACAGACATTAGCATCGGCAAGAGCAACCATACAAAACACAACGTGAGTGCCATGCGGACAATGTGCAAAAAGTAGTTAATTTTTAGTGCGGTGGTATTCGCTTTGTTAATTTGATTAAATAGTTGGTCGACCGTTTGCGCAGAGTTAACTACAAGGTTATCCTTTGCATAGTAACCGGAAACGGACATAAGTTGTCCGTCGTCCGTTTGCCAAACGGAAAACGCAACGTCGTGCAACAAAATAACGTAGTTACTATACACACTGTTGCCGTTTGCATCGGTAGCAAGATAGGTGTTTAGATAGTAATCGCGCATGGTAGGTGCAGATGAAAATGTACTGCCTAAGACACTGTACTTTGCGTTATAATAAATTTCGTATACGTCACCGTATTTTTCTTGCGGAATGGCTCCGTCAACAAGCAAACTATTGAGAATATTTTTTGTTTCGTCATCACCGTTTGAGTTGATAAAATCAACGTATTGCGCAACCAACTCGGCATTAAACTGTAAACAATCGGGTGTTAAAGTGAGTTTTGGTGAGTATTCTGCACGAGCGTCTTCACCAAGTGACTGATATTCGTCGTAGTTTATAACCTTGGTATCGTCGCTGTTATTAAGGAAAGAAATCTCACAATCATTGTACAGAGCACTACCGTCACGCATATCTACAATCACGTCGTAAGTATCGTTGGCGTAGACGGAATCGGCGTTATTTACAAAAGAATTTATGACGCGAGTATCGGTGACATCGGTGTAATTTGCAAGCCCATCGGCAATCGTGATAGAAATTGCGTTATCGCCACTAAAAAGACCGTGTAAATAAGTTTGGAAGTCGGTGGATTTGCCATAATGAACGGGAAAAGTTGCCGTTGCCATACTGCAAAGTGCGATAAAAAGCAAGGCAATCGCTACAACAAATGCCAAAATACCGTTCCAAAAGGAGCGATTTTTACTTTGGGAAGCATATTTTTTGTTGAAAAAGTTGAGTGAAAAATATTTGAGCCAATCTAACATAGATATATCCTTAAAAATTATTGTAAAAAACATTTTAATCAAATTGCGAAATGAGTATATTAGAGTAAAATACATTCACAAATCGCATTGCACTATCAATGTGAAATGGTATCAAATCGACGAGTGTTTGTCAATACCATAACCTACCTTTTTGCATTATTTGTATATTGAATTATTTAAACTCGTCATCTTTATTTTATAATACTAACTTGTTTAAGTCGTATGCTTGTTTTTAATAAAGATTTGTTTATAATTCGAGCAAATAATATCGGCGGTAGCACATTAACGTATACGCCATTTAAAAATGACATTCCATCTAAAATTTACTACACAACGCTTAACGAAAGTTGAATTTTGCGCTATGCACCATTATACATACCATAATTGCAACGCTAATTTTATCTAACGAATCGGCTAATTGTTGCCTCGTACTATTACACCTACAGTAACCACAGCACAATAGAATACACTTGACGACTTTAAGTTCTACTGCGTTTTATGATTGGCATGCCTTTGCGTACAAAACCACAGTTTATAAATAAAAACCAAGTTGCAAATTTAGATATTGGTCACATTGTCAACTATTCGACTTTGTATGCACAGTGTCATATAGTTCATTAGTAAGAAGCGATAATATAAACCACAAATGCTTATTGTATTAAACATCTGCACGATGTATTTTTCGTTATTGTATTTAAAAAGCATTGACATTTTTACCGATTAGAGTATAATGATAACTACTTGGAGGCATAGCTCAGCCGGTTAGAGCGCTCGCTTCACATGCGAGAGGTCACAGGTTCGAACCCTGTTGTCTCTACCACAGGGAACCGCGGTCGAACCCGTGGTTCCTTTTCATTTGTGTTAAAAGTGTTGGCGACTACAAAGCTATCTACGTGCTTAACGGCGAAACCTACCAGGTTGTCG
>CAYOKR010000006.1:0-40184 GCA_964404625.1 uncultured Oscillospiraceae bacterium
CAAAAAACACCCTGTTTTGTCAATCAAATTACGACAAGTTTTGGATGTTTTTGTGGTAATATTTATAAAAAATTTTACACTTTGTAGTTTCGCCAATTTGTGAGTAATTTGCAATAAATTGCAAAGTCAAAATCGCGCCGTTTATCGACGATAAACTATTGATTTTTTCTCAACAACAATTTTGAGTTAAAATCGACGTTGAAACTTGTCCAACAAACAATTTCGCACAAAAGCGCAAATGATTGCAAAAAAATTGCACTATCAATACCTTGGATTTCACAAAGTGCGTCAACACGATTTTAAGCGAGATACTTGTACTAGCGTAACAATCACAAGTAAAAAATTAACGTTGTGCGAAGAAATATACAGCCAATCAATCGTAAAAAACTTGTTCTAAAGTAAGCCCTTTTGCAGGCATCGTTTTGACTGTACGTTTTTCGCCGTTGAGCATTGCGTAAACGTCGTCGATAGTTTTTTTGCCACTGCCAATTTGCACCAACAATCCTACCATAATGCGCACTTGGTTATACAAAAATGCATTGCCGTTTACTACCAAATCTATAGTGCCGTCGCCATTATCCACAACGTTAAAAAAGTTGATTGTACGAACGGTACCTTTTAGGTTACTTCCGTTTTTTTGAAAGGCGGAAAAATCGTGTGTACCTTGCAAAATTTCGCATACGTATTGCATTTTTGCAATATCTAACGGACGATACACTTGTGCGTGATTGACATCCAACGTAGGTTTGCGTGTTGCCGAAACATACAAGCGGTAACAATAGGTTTTTGATACGGCAGAAAAACGCGCATCAAAATCATCGGGAACATTTTCTGCCTGCACCACCGCAACGGAACTTGGCAAACTTAAATTTACACCCAAACAAAGTTTGTACGGATTTACGTCCTTTGGCGGAAAAAAGTGTGCAACCTGACCTTTTGCATGCACGCCGACATCGGTACGACCTGCGCCATAGATGCGAATAGGCGGACAATCGAAATAGTTACCGAGCGCCCGTTCGACGGTATCTTGCACGGAAATGCCGTTTTTTTGGCTTTGCCAACCGCAGAAATCCGTACCGACGTATTCAATTGTTAGTTTAATTTTTGACATAGTTAGCAAAGTTTGTTTTTAATGTTTTTTTGAGTTTATTTTATAAAATACGATTATTGCGAAATAGGGGACAGTCGATAGTTATAAGTTCAACCGCATTTGCGCAGTAAGTCGAAAGCCATTGCATATTAACGATTTTCGGGGGAGCGCCCCCTACGATTTATCATTAGATAGTCGATGAAACCGATACGTAGAAAAAGAGCATATTAATATTCCATTTTTTGCAGTTTGCAAATAGGCAAATACCTATTGTAGCCTCAAACACCAACAAGATTTTACGAAAATCTAAGGCAACGAAGCACGGCGAAGCCGTTACGTATTGGCTATATAAATATTGTAAATATTATCAAACAACATATAATTGATAATCGAAGCGGTTTGGGAGCAAAATGCAAGGGAGCGTTGCGTTGTTGTGAAGAAGCGTACTTGAAAAGTACGTGACCGAACAAAACGCAAATGATTTCGCAGTCATTTTGCCCACAAATGGCAACAAGATTTTACGAAGTTGACTTAAAAATACAACAAAGGAATGAGTGGTTGCCAAGTGGATTTCATTGCGTAAACTACGATAATTGCACCAAAGGTAACAATCGTTATAAAACTTGCAATCAAATCACGCCAAGAAAGTTTCATTACACGCATTTGCGTGCGATTGGTTGCACCTTCGTAGCAACGACTGTTCATTGCATTGGCAAGTTCTTCCGCGCGACGGAATCCCCCTACCAAAAGCGGTATCAAAATGGGAACGAATGCCTTTGCACGTTGGAACAAATTGCCTGTGTCGAAATCGGCGCCTCTCGCCTTTTGCGCGCGAATGATACGGTCCGTTTCTTCTATCAAACTGGGAATAAAAGACAACGTTAAACTCATGATGAGTGCAATATCGTGCACGGGGAATTTTATCACTTTTAACGGTGAAAGTAGATGTTCGATTGCGTGAGTAAGATCCACTGGGGTTGTTGTGAGCGTCAAAATACTGGAACCTACAACCAAGTAGATAAGGCGCAACAGCATTTTGCTTGCATAGATAAGTCCTTGGTCGGTAACGGTAAATATCCACCAAGAAAACAGCACGTTGCCGTTTTTGGTAAAGAAGATGTTGAGCAACGCCGTAAAAATTAGCAATACGATAACGCCTTTTACAGATTTTAGTATAGAACGTAACGGTACTTGTGCGGAAATGATCGTAGTTAACAAAAACAGCGTTACAAGGGCGAACCCTACATAACTTTGCACAAAGAAGATACACACCATAAACAACAAGCAAAGTAGTAATTTTATGCGTGCGTCCATTTTGTGCACAAATGAATTTTTAGGATAATATTGTCCAAAGGTAACGTCTCTAAACATTGCTACCTCCTTTGCGACGGCTAAGTTCGTCGGCAATTTGTTGAACCGTTAAACAATCGTCGGGTAAAACTATCCCTTGACTTTCCAAAACGTTGGTAAATTGCGCCATTTGAGGAATATCCAAATCCAAATCGACAATTTCCTTTTCCATTTTGAAAAGTTGACGTGGCGGAAGATCATACGCAACCTTGCCTTGATGAAAAACAACCACACGGTCGGCGTTTTCGTACACTTCGTTCATATCGTGCGAAACCATAATAACCGTTGTGCCGTTGTTTTTGTTTAGAGATTTTACAAGAGACAAAATTTCCTGCTTGCCACGAGGATCCAAACCGGCGGTAGGCTCGTCCAATACCAAAATTTGCGGTTGCATTGCAAGTACACCGGCAAGGGCAACACGACGTTTTTCGCCACCGGAAAGGTCAAAAGGTGATTTGGACTTGATTGTTTCGTAGTCCAAACCGACGGTTTCGATGGCATTTTTTGCAAGTTCGACCGCTTTTTCTCGATCTATTCCAAAGTTTTTGGGTCCAAAAGTTACGTCGTCTAAAACGGTATCGGCAAAAAGTTGATACTCGGGATATTGAAATACCATTCCCACTTTGCCACGAAGTTTTTTTAGGTCCAGTTTTTTATCTGCGAGATTAAGCCCTGCAACGACCAACTCACCGTTTTGATGTCGTACAAGAGCGTTGAGATGTTGCACGAAAGTGGTTTTTCCGCTACCGGTTTGACCGACAATTGCAATAAATTCACCCTTGTTTACCGTTAGATTGATATCTTTTAGGGCGTTTTGTTCAAACGGACTATTCGGGCTATACACAAAAGTTAGATTTTTTGCGTAGATAGCTACGTTTTCGTCCACGACGGGTGCAATCACTTTAGCTTTTGACATACTGCACCTCCCAAAAGTTTGGCGTCGGTGGTAAGACAATCCACGTCGAAACCTGCGTTTTTAAGTTTTTGCGCCAACTCGACTGTTCGGGGCGCTTTTAGACCTACTTCGTCCAAAAGTTTTGTGTTGGCAAAAATTTCCAAAGGCGTGCCCTGCGTGATAACGTGTCCGCCACTCATCACGATAACCTTGTCACAATCGAGCACTTCTTCCATAAAGTGGGTAATAAGCACCACTGTCATGCCCTGTTGGTTAAGTCGGTGCGCAACTTGAAGCACCTCTTTGCGACCTTGAGGATCCAACATGGCGGTAGATTCGTCCAAAACAAGCACTTGCGGTTGGATTGCCAACGCGCCTGCAATGGCGATACGTTGTTTTTGTCCGCCGGAAAGTTTGTGCGGTGAGTTTTTAGCAAAACTGCGCATACCGACCTGTTCGAGAGCATTGTAAACACGTTCGACAATTTCCTTTTGCGGAACACCAAGGTTTTCCGGACCGAAAGCAACGTCTTCTTCGACAATGCTTGCAACCATTTGGTTATCGGGGTTTTGAAAAACCATTCCCACTTGCTTGCGGATTTGAAAAATGTTGTTTTTGTTGGCAGTGTCTAATCCAAAAACTTCTACCTTACCCGTTGACGGCAGCAAAATACCGTTTAGGTGCTTTGCCAAAGTAGATTTGCCACAGCCGTTGTGCCCTACAAGTGCTACGAAAGAGCCTTTTTCGATGGTTAAATCTACACCTTCGATACCAATGGCTTTTGCAACAGTGCCGTCATCGTTGTAAACACGGTAATAATGGGTTACCCCCTGCACGCTTATTGCTATGTTGTTTTGTTGTGATGTGTTGGTCATTTTTCGCCTTTATGTTTAATGTTTTGCAACGTCATTTTTGAGAAAAAGTCGCAAAAATGTTGATACGTATTGAGAAATTGCATAAATCACTTTCCACAATATTGTTATTTTGGGACTTGCGTTATGCAAGAAACAAACGCAAAAATGTTGTGGGCAAGTTGTTTTTTTAGTGGTGACAATAATCAAATTGCGTTATTTGGATTATTGATAATTAAAACGTTTGATTAGTATACATTGACAATCAAAACATTCCATTAAATAGCATCAAAAGTGAAATTGCATTGGTTGTGATTGCAATAATAAAATCATTTATTGTTATATCAATAACAAAAACGTTTCTTTAAGTATTATCAACAATATATTATACTAAAAAACTGAAAGTTTGGCAAATGATATAGCTAAATATGGGAAAAGTACTTTGACACATAGTTTTAACACCAAACTATTTTTTTTTAATTTTTTCTAAAAAGTGCTTAAATTTCTTTAACATTAGAAAATATCTAAATAAAAGGTGTTTTCTTTTGGTTGAAACGGAAGGAAGAATCCCAAAATAGCGTTAAATCGGGTTTGGACAAGTCAAAATACTCTAAAAAACGTTACGTTTACATATATATAAAAAGAATTCGGGATATATTGCGTTGGCGATTTTGTAAAAATTCAGTTAGCTAATAAAACTTAATTGTTGTATCGCATGCAAAAAGGTGCGTTGCGTTACTCAATATGTGACGTAACGCTTGTCGTTTGCAACGTAATCTGCAAGTGGAAGGTGCCAAATTGTTGACAAATCACACTAAAAGGCATATAATATCATGGTAAAAGACAGCCAGACGGTTGCGTGGGATTATCCCACGAGGAAAGTCCGAGCACCACAGAGCAAGAGTGCAGGATAACGTCCTGTGAAGGCGACTTTAAGGAAAGTGCAACAGAAATATACCGCAACGCAAGTTGTAAGGGTGGAAATGCGGGGTAAGAGCCCACACACGTTTTGGTGACAACGCGTGCATGTAAACCCCACTCGGTGCAAGAAATGAGACCAAATGTCTGCTCGACATCTCGACATACTCGCTTGAGCCCTTCGGTAACGATTGGCGTAGAAAGATAACCGTCCAAGACAGAACTCGGCTTACAGACTGAACTTTTACATTAAAAATATGAGACCTTTTGGGTAAAAGCCCGAAAGGTCTCTTTTTTTGTGATGTGTCGATAGGAACGGATGCACTATCATAGTTTTGTGATGTAAATCACGATAAGTATTAAGATATGTAGAAAACTATTGCAATAAACAAAATACGTGGGATTACAAATCGCCCCTACGGTAATTAACACAACAATATGTTCTTATACACGACTAAATGCTAATATTTGTGTTGTATTTCACAAGGTTTCGGCAGCAGTAAACTACCGCCCTACCGTAGTTTTATGATATGATTTACAATAGATATTAAGAAATATAGAGAAATGCTACTATATACAAAGTGCAAGAGCGACGAAGCCGTTACATATTATCTATTGGAAGTGCAATCACACTACTCCGCGGGAACGTAGAAAGTTTGGACGGGGCCGGTATCGCGCATTAGCGTTTGGTTATCGCGGAATTTGAACAGATACAAATAGGTGCAATACAAATCACCTACGCATCCGCCAACGTGCATACCCAAAAGAAATGCCGACCAAATTACGTCTATTGGATTTGTTACCAAGCATAGTACCACGATAAATATCGGCAAAAACACAACAAAAGGTGCGAGCAAGACTTTTAGCGCAGTTTTGCGATAGACGTAGATATTAGGCACGCCACAATATGCCACTGTTAGCGTTAGCCCAAAGGTGAGTTTTTGTTTGGTGGTCAGTTTGTAAACTATACCGTGAGTAAGTTCGTGCAAAACAACGTATACAAACATCGCGACGAAAAACAACAAACTGTGCCACAAATTGGAGGTATCTTGGATAGATTGCTCAACCCAGTTTGGTTGCTTGGCATTTAGACAAAGCACGGCAATAACAATGGCAATCACCACTACAAGAAGCGATAAAATACTGAAAATCGTCATCACTTTTTTGTCACTTTTGGCATCGATTGTTTTTGCTTCGACGTAGTTTTGCGGAAGTTGAAGTTCGAAAGTTTTCATAAAAATCTCCTATAAAAATCGCAAGACGTGTATAAAGGTACGATTATACACGTCGAATGAAAATAAGATTACGTTTTATATCCAATAGAATTGCAACGTTTGTTATTACCGATACAAAGTGCAAGCACTAATCGACTTCGCCGGTATTAAATAGAAAAAACATAAATGTTGTAGCAAACGGTTAGGGTTGGAAAAGAAATTCGTCGGCGTCGACGTTGTTAATAAACATTTTTGTTTTGAGAATTTTGTAGTCGCCTTGCAAATTATTGGTAGCCATAAGGTGCAACACAACTCTATCCGGACGCAAATTTTCGTTACCGCATGCCAACACTACTTTAGCGTTATTATCGTCAATTTTTTGTGCAGAGAAAATGCGAGCAGAAACGTCCTTTGTTACAAGTGTGCCTTTTTCCGTATACGTAATGGCGTAGTTTGGTGCAAGAATTTGCTCCACTACGTTGCCGATTCCGTTGGCGGTCAAAACGTATTCCGCACGGTTAAAAGTAGCGGCAAGGTTAACTTTTTTAACATACGTACTCACAAATTTGATACCTTTGGGGCAATTTGCATTAAGTCGCTCTAACAAATTTGGTTGCATTTCCATCTTGGCAGAGACGTATTCGGCAAGGCTTTCCACACCAAGTGGAATGGGGGAAGAAAAGCCCAATTCCATGTGAGGATTGAACCCTTGAGAATACTCCACGTCGACCTTGGCACGACGGAAAATGTGCGTTACGGCTCTTAACGTATCTACGTGAGCAACCAGCGAAGACGTGTCCGTTTTTGTAAATTTAAAAACTATCATTTTGTTCCTTATTTTTTATTTGGTAAATTATACTTTTGAGTACAACTTACAGACAACCGTTTGCAGTTTTTAGATATTGCACTTGGTTTAACATTTTAACTAGTTGATATGCAATTTTTATCGAAAGATACAACGTTGCAATTCTATCAAAAAATATTTTTGCTAAATTTGGTTCTATTTTACTAACTACCGCACTATTTTGGGTATTTTACGTTACCATGGGCGTCCTTGCAATAGCCTTTGGCATTAAGTCCGCAACCGTTACACTGTTTGTTACAAGAGGGGGTCGTTTGTGCGGACATTGCTTTTATGTATTCGTTTTGCAAGAACTTTTTAGTCACGCCTATATCGACGTAATCCCAAGGCAAAGTTTCATTCAAATCGTAAGCGCCGACAATTTTGTCGATATCTATACCACAATCGGCAAACGCCTTTTGATAGTGTTCGAAGTGGAACATATCGCTCCAAGCATCGAAACGAGCACCATTTTTGTATGCTTGATACAGCGCGTCGGCAACTGTTTGTCCGCCACGAGCGAGAATTGCTTCCATAAGAGAGCCGTCGTAGTCGTTATAAGAGAAATTGATACCCTTTTTGCGAAGATTTTCTGCAAGGAAGCGTTGTTTTTGATTGATACTTTCACGGTCGGCAAAGGCACACCATTGAAATGGAGTAAAAGGTTTTGGAATAAACGTAGAACAAGATACGGAAATACGCAAATCCTTACCGGTGTGTCTAACCTGTTTATACAACGACTTGATTTTGCATGCCAAGTTGTAGATACCTTCCACGTCTTCCATTGTTTCTGTAGGCAAACCCAACATAAAATACAATTTTACCGACGTGTAGCCTTGATTGAAAGCGTCCGTCAAGGCGGAAATGATATTTTCCTCGGTAATATTTTTGTTGATTACGTCACGCAGACGTTGAGTGCCTGCTTCCGGGGCAAAAGTTAAACTGCTTTTGCGATTGCCCATTGTGATATCGCCTTTGAAACTATCCAAACGCAAACTAGGTAAGTTAAGTTGCACGTTACGTTCCTTTGCGTAAGGTAAAAGTTTGCCGAGCAATGGCATAAGTCCGCTGTAGTCACTTGTGGAAAGACTGGTTAACGAAAGTTCATCGTAGCCGGTACTTTCCAAAAGATTTTTGCACAAATCAAACGCGCAATCAACAGAACGCTCGCGCACGGGACGATAAATAAAGCCTGCTTGACAAAATCTGCAACCATTGGCGCATCCGCGGAAAAGTTCGGCAACGGCACGGTCGTGAACAAGTTCGATACTGGGAACAAGTTGTACTTGCGGAGTGAACATTTCATCGAGATTGTTTTCGAGGTTCCACCATACCTTTTTACTTGGAATTGTTACTACTCTATCGCCGTTATAGTCGCTTGGATGCAAACAAGGTACGTAAATACACTCGTATTTGTCGTCTACAAATTGCAAAAAGTCACGCTTAGACATTGTACCTTTTACTTTTTTGTAGTCTTGGATAATTTGCTTCCACGGAGTTTCACCTTCGCCTACGAATACAAAGTCAAAAAACTTGTACATCGGTTCGAGATTGACGGAACACGGACCACCTGCAACAATAAACGGGAAGTTTTCGCCACGTTCCTCTGTGGTTACCGGAATATTGGCAAGTTCCAACATATAAAAAATGTTGGAATAGCACATTTCGTATTGAATGGAAAAACCGATAAAATCAAAATTAGCAAGGGGAGTTTGCGTTTCTAAACTGCAAAGCGGTTGGTTGTTGTCCTTTAGATATTTTTCGTAGTCGGCAAAAGGAGTATAACAACGCTCGCATACAACCCTGTCAATACTGTTGAACAAGTAATACAAAATACGCACGCCCAAATTGGACATGCCTACTTCGTAACTATCGGCAACGCACATGCAAAAACGCACATCGCAAGGCTTGGTAACGTCGGGAGTGTTAAACTCGCCACCGAAATATCTGTAAGGTTTTTGAACGGAATCAGTAAGTTTTGTCAAAATTTACCTCGAAAGTGTTATTGATAAGTATATTTGTCTATTTTACTGCCAACAAGATTTTGCGATAACGTTTTACAGTTGGCGTAGCAAAAAAACGATTGAGTAGCATAAGCGATTTGGACGAGCAAAACGCAAGAAAGCGTTGTGTTATTGCGAAAGAAGCGTACCAATCTGGTACGTGACCGAGCAAAATGCAGATAATTGCGCCAGTGTTTTCTTTCCAAACACCGACAAGATTTTGTGACGGTGACTTATAATGCCATGGTTGCCATAAGGGTACCGATAAGGTTAAGTTCTTCACCTTGAACGATATCGAAAGCAATTCCGTTGGGTGTAAGAATTTCGTCAAGATACTTTTTGAAATTATCTTTGAAGGTGGGCAATTTGTTGAAGGTTGTGCCTTCCGCAACTATCGCAACGGGAAGAGTTTTGTCGTTACAAGACATAAGCACTGCGCTTGCGTTAAGAATTGCGCCCATTTTTGCCGAACGGTCGATAAGATTTAGACAAATTTCACGAGCGGTTGCACGGTCGGTATCACAATGGAAAATATTGTACACTTCGTTGGTTACTCCTTCCAAAAATGCCGATACGTCCTTTAATTCGAAAGCGCAAAGGTCAATTTTGTCACTGAAAACACCTTCGTTTGCACCGCATTGGAATGCTTGGGAAATGATATCTGCCAAATATCTACCGGAAGACATTTTTTCAAACAGTTGCACCGTTGGATTAGCGGTGGCATCGGCAACAATTTTATCGAAATCACCTTGGGTAAAGCAGGTTGTACCGCCCATTTCCGTATTGATAAGCATTTTGCCTGCGGGCAAACCTTGAACTTTGGTAATATTTTTGGTATCTTCGATATAGCAAAGGTTTGTGCCTGTGCCGAAAATATAGCCGACGTACGCCGAATAACGTTTTTGAGAAATTGCCATACCACCCAAAAGGGTTGCAACGGTGTCGTTAAGAATTACAATTTTGCGCTCGGTATTGCTAAATTGTTTGATTGCCGAAAGAGTTTCCGCACCGACAAAGGTACCGATAACTTCCGGAGCCTTTACTTCCTTGCTAAAAAGCACCACTTTGCCATCCATATTAGGTTGCATATCTACCTGATAGGAGAAACAAAATCCAACGTCCGTGCAATCGTCCAAAAGATTTTTTACGTTGTTGGCGATGGCATCATAAAATTGTTGCTTATTTAGATACTGGTCAGATGCGGGCATTTTTGTTTTTTGCAAACGTTCGATTTGTACGTCACCGTTTTCGTCAAAATAACCGATTGCAGAGCGAAAGTTTGTGCCACCGGCATCAATAAGCAAACGCTTGCCTGACTTGATTTTATCGCGGTCGATGTTTTGCAGATATGTAGGAATCATTGGAATTGTGCCGTCAAAACGAGTTAGACCTTGCTTCATTTCGTCCATTGCCAGCGACACCATTTTTGTTACGTCGATATTGTTGGTTGATTGATTGTGTTTTTGTAAAAATTTTTCTACCATGGTTGGATTTTCCTTTATATTTATTTGTTATTGTTTTAGAAAGTTAATTTGGTCGTTTAGAATTTGGTCGATTGTAACAACGGTAACAAGTCCTTGGGATGTAAGTTCGTCTACACGTTTTTCGCGCATAACGTCCTGATCGATGATGTCATTGCCCTTTACGTAAACGTTACATTTTACCAATTTAGAAGAATATCTGCCACCGCTTTGCACGATTTTTTGCACCACTTGATACAACTGCTCCGATTGACTAAGTTCCAACGAACGTGCCAAACAAAAAACCTTGTCCTTGTAGATGTTGGAAGTGCGTTTTACAGTTTTGGCGTATTCCTTGATTTTTTCCACGGCAACCTGCGTAAGATGTTTTTTAGATAGTTGACCATCCAAACTAACAGGGCGAGTTAACTCGAAATTAACGTTGGAACCAATGCGAATATGGTATTTTTGAAGTAGTTGTTGCACCGACAGACCGCTATCTTGCACCAAATATTTTAGCGTTAGCATTGACATTAGCGCGTCTTCTTCGGAATTGTGCTCTTCGAAAGTTACGCCTATCGCATTGGCAATTTTGGAAAGTGCCTTTACTTCCTTATCACCTTTGTACAATTTGTACAACAGTTGCGAACAGATAAAGTTAAAATCCAACGACGGCAAATCGTAACGCTTGCAAGCGGCATTGAGCATACGAACGTCGGCATCGACGGCGTGACCTACCGCAACGTAGTTTGGATTGGTTAGTAGTGACTTGATTTTGTCGTACACTTGAGAAAAATCCGGGGAAGAATCCAACAGATTTTTGTCTAAATGAAGGTCAATACCCACGTTTTTGCGCGTTCCGTTTAGGTTGTACTTCGTTTTGGGATTAATCCAAATGTTTTGTCGGCTGATAATATTGAATTTTTCGTCGGCGATTACAATGCCAATGCTACAAATACTGGATGGCTTGTAGCCGTTTGCCGCCTCAATATCAAATGCTAAATAGTTCATAGTTGTTACCTTATTATTCCACGTTATATTTTACCAAATTTGGCGATATATTGCAATAGTTTTGGGGTAAATGAAAGGGGGAATATTTGGTAAAAGCAGTTGCAAAAAAGTAATGAACCAAGCAAGTTAGTAAAGAAACCAACAAAGGAAATGATACGCTACACAACCTAACGCTATCAATAATTTGGTGCAAAAAGGGAATATTTAGTAACAATATAAAGGTGATAGTAAACGTAATATATTAAGTATTGTTGACGTGATAGACAAAACGGGTTTAAAAAGAAATTGTTGTGATAGTGAAAATAATTGCAAGATAATTTTAAATGTGCAGAAATCGTTGTAAATCTTGGTGGCAAAACAATAAAAATTATGTTGATATTGATGGATATCTTGGTGGAAAGTTTATGAAAATATTTGTAAGTATTGTTGAAAATTTTGACGGTAATCATCAAAAAATTGCAGTATAAAAAATCCCGTTTTACATAAAAAACGTGATACGTATTAGAGTTTTTGGAACAATCTCTACAAATAGATCTGCAACTTATTAGCAGGAATACACAAAATATTATTGCATATTTTTAGTTGCGGTCAACAATGAGTAGAAGACAGAAAAAGTATCGCACCGATAGTACTGCAAGTACAAATGTATATTGATTTTGTCTTTCAGTTCTTTTTTGTTCAGTTCTTTTTTTGTTTTTGTGGCAGTAAAAACGTTATCCGGTTTTGTGTTTGTCGCAGTAAAACATGTTGCGTCCTTTGGCAAGCAAGTGGCAAGTTTTGGCGCGCACCACAATTTTACGTTTACTTTTGCGAATTTTAAATTTTATTGCAACAATCAGTTGCCAAGTGCCTACGGCAATCAAAAACAATGCAAAAACAATGCGTAGCAATTTGTTTTGGGTATCACCTGCTACAAGCGCCCCAACTAATGAAAAAATTACGGCAGGTATCACGACGTACAAAATATTTTTGGGTTTAAGTAGTCCTTTCTTACTGTGAACGCACAATGCAACAAAGCACATTGGCAAAAAACTGATTAGATTGATGGCTTGGATTGTTTTTTGAGGCAAGTCCAAAAAGGACAGCAATGGTACCAAAACCGTTCCGCCACCCATCCCCATACCGCCGATAATCCCGGCAAGAAATCCAAATACGATTAGCACAAAAATATTCATAAAAATTCCTTTGAGCTGTTTTGTTTGAAAGATTTTTTGTTTTTCACAAGGTGTAGACGATTGATAATCGCCCCTACGGTAGTTAAAACTACGTATTTTCAATATCTCGTCTGCGGCAAACAGACACCACAAATCACAAAGCATATTTACACCAAAATCGCTAATATATCAACTAAAACAACATCTTGATACCGCCTGCGATAAGCACCACGGCGAAGATGATCTTAACAACGTCGCTTTTTAGCTTGGAAAGTAACAGTGCGCCGACAATACCGCCTGCGACAACACCTATCGTCGTCCACAAGGTTGGTTGCCACTGCACCACTCCTTTGGCAAGGTACACCAACGCCGAAACCACTGTTAGCGGCAAAATCATCAACAATGCCGTTGCTTGAGCATTCTTTTGCGGCAAGGCAAGCACCGTTAGTAACAACGTTACAACCAAAACTCCGCCACCGCCACCTAAAAATCCGTTGATAAATCCCGATAATGCACCAAGCGTTACTAAAATCCATTTACTTTTTGTTGTAAGTTGCATAAATCTCTCCAAAAAATTCCCACGTGGATTGTATAATAATCCTACAGCACACAACTTTTACTGCGATACAATAAACACATTTAGTGTTGAGCATTATTACGAACATTAGTACGACTACACGCTTCTTGCGACAGTATCGACGACAAACGCTATCGAGTGATAACGTTCTGCCGTCAAGTACAGTTTGCATTGTATTGTGCGTTCACGTTAGCAATGACAAAATTAACTCTTTTGCACATTATTTTTTTGCCCTACGTTGCATAAATTCCCCCTTAACAATTATTCACTTGCGGACTGTGTAATCGCTTCATCGTTGATAGCAATCACGTTTTGACATAAGAACAACTAAATCCACTTGTTTTTTGTTGTAAGTTGCATTGTTTTATCCCTAAAAAATTGTCGCATATCGACCGCATAACAATCCCACTTCACTAAACAGCTGCAATTTGGCATAAAAAATTGGTTATAAATAATAATATATAGGTCAATTTGATTGATTTTTTTTTTAGTTTGTACTAAAATATTGATATGTATGCGCCCGAACGCAAACAATATTAGTAAAAAAGGTATTAGGTTATGAGTAAAAACACAAAAACAGTAAAACAGCCCCTATCTACCGGAGCAAAGAAAGCGATTTGGATTACTGCCATTTGCCTTGTTGCCGTTATTGCCTTGACTGTATCTTTGGGATACATCTTAAACAATAGCACAATCAATCCCGATAATGACGAAAGCAACAGCAGCGGCTCTTCCACGCTCAAAATTCCAAACGGAGACTTCTTGTATACAAAGTCGGAAAGCACACAAGCACCTTACGAAGCTCAAAACTGGGCTAAAAAAACATATAACAGCGCAACATCGTTTGGCACAATCGAAGACGAACAAAAGGTTGTTATGGGTGTTGTTAACACAACCGCTTCCGCTTGGAACGACATTATTTCCGCCATTAACGAAAAAGTCGGCTATACAATTAAAAACCCCAACACACACAAAGAAACCGGTGTTATTGATAAGGAAGCCGTAAGCGACGACGATATCGATATTGCAAACGTATACATGATTGCCACCAAAGGGGAAGCAACAAATGCAAGCATTTTGTCCGATTCCTTTAGTATTGCTTCGTCATCGTCGGTAAGAATTACCATTTGGCTTAAAATCGACCAAATCACAGCAGGTAATGCTTCCGTGATGGTTCAATATTCTAACACACCTGCCGAAGACAACAGATACGCTTACGACCTTGAAGTTAAAGAGACTGTTACTGAAAACGGCAATGGTTGGCAAAAACACGAATTGTACGTATTTAACCGTTCGTCCGCTTCCAAATCGGTAAGAGTTAACGTCGGTCTTGGTGACGTTTACAACGGCACTACTGCAGAGGGCGTTTTGTTTATTGACGATATTACATACGAAACAGTTACTGCAAACGAATACCGCTTGAACTACTCGGCAAGCACAAGCACAGATGCTAAAAAACGCACAAGCCACATTATTAAGTCTACTGACGAAGATGAAGGGGAAGTTAACTTTACAGATTGGAATGGTACTGCCGATATCGGCGGTGTTGATGAGTACCTTACGAACGGTGCACCGGACATTAACGGAACGAAGTATTCTCCGTTTGTAAAAGGTACAGAAGAAGAACCTATCGACAACTTTAAGATTTACAAAGCAGATTCGTCAAATTCATTTACACAAACCCTTGCGTTGAAAAACAGTAAGGACGATGCGGACGACTACTTGCACATCTACTTCTGGATGAGAGTGGACGAAGGCAACGAGATGCCGCAAGCAAGCATTGTAGACATTATCGTTCGAGACAATAGCGAAACGGACGAAACGAAGAATCTTGCCAAACTAACAAACATTGGCGACGTTGACGACGTTACGACAGACGTTAACTGCGGTTGGAAACAATACCACATCTATGTTAAGCCCGACCAAGATATTATCGACGGAGCAAAGGTATCCGTTTCTATCAAATGGTCGAATACAGGTATTGCAGCAAATCAACGCAACGGTAATATTTACGTAAGCGATTTGATGTACGAGTTTATTGCGGACACAACCTACACAAGCGTATCTACATCTACAACAACCGTGACAGCAGACTTCAACAAGACACACGCATCTACCGGTGTTACAAACGGAACGTTTGGTTACCTTGAAGACGTAGACAAGACTCAACCGGAAAGCTGGACTCCTGTTTATGCAGGCTCTAACTACATCTACAACGATGGTAAGGGTAACACGACAGAAGCTCCTGCAAATGGCGACTACACAAATAGAGTTGTAAAAGGTGATTCCACTACCGTTTCAAAGTGGGACGATGAATACGGCTACTACCTTGAATTAAACAACAGCAATGCTGTATCACAAGGTTATTTATCTCAAAGTATTTCTCTTTCTGCTAAATCTGTTTACAGAATTTCCGTTCTTGCAAGAACAGAAGGCGAAGCTAAACCATTTATCTACCTTATCAACCAAGCGGCTGCACAAGATACCGATGGCTCTCGCGAAAAGGCAATCATTGGCAAATTTGAAAGTGCTGCTACAAACAGCAAGGCGGACGAATTGTTGATGCAACCTGTACAAATAAACGGTTGGGTAAGATACTACTTTATTGTTGAAACTGCAGACAAATCCGTATCGGTAAACGTTGCATTGTTTAACGGTTCTATCGACGGAACAACAACACAAACAGGCACCGTATGTTACGACCAAGTTTGCGTTGAACAACTTGGTAGCTACACCGTTGCAGAAGATACAGACAACGAAGACGCTAAACTTTACAAAGTTACCTACACGGAAAAATCCGACAGCGGTTACGCAGATTTATTTGACACCTACTTTGCAGACGTTGACGGCAACACCGAAACAATGAACACCATTGAGTTTAAGGATGGCGAAACAGCTATTGAAAACATTAAAGTTATTCGTTTGGCTGATGACGACAAGTGGGAAGAAATGCGTCAAATCCCCGAAGAAGAGGAAGAAGACGACACAACTGACGATGACGACACCACTACTACAACGGAAAACGACGTTGACGTTGCATTGTTGCTATCGGTAATTTCCAGTATCCTTTTGGTTGCATGCCTATTGGTAGTTATTGTTATCAAAGCATTCAAGAAAAAGAGAGCGTAGGTTTTAGAAATAACTTAACCGAATACTTGAATAAAAACCCTCGAGAAAATCTCGAGGGTTTTTGCATGTGTGATGAATTATACTGTTAAATGCAACAGGTAGGACAGCGTTAATTGCAATTATGATAAATACGTAATGACAACAATTTGTGTTACACTTGGTTGACAATTAACGCGTATTTTATTGTATTTTTAATTATGTTTTCTAAATGGGCTATAAATAATAATTTGCGCAAAGTGCAATTTACAGATTGAGAATATAATTAAATCTATGGCGTTACGCAATGTTTTGTGTACTTAAAATAAACTTTGCATTTAGACATTATATCGAGCAAAAATAAATTGCTAAACGTAACCCCAAAACGTAACGACAATGTAGTAGAAAGTGTTAGACAATCAACGCTATCATTAAACTTTCGGTTTTAATTTCTAATTTTCATCATTTGCATTTGGCGGTTTAAAATTACTGCATACGGCTGATTGATTTTAGCAGTCGCGGGCGATTGTATCGTTGTATCAAAACAAATTGCAAATGCCAAAGTGTATTTAGTATTGCCATGATAACTCCGCCAATCTTTTTCCAAATTTTTAGACAATAAAATCCTGCAATAATACACAAACAATGACTAAACTCGGAAACGCAGGATTCTTTGGCCAAAATTTGCAATTTTTCCTTTGAAGTGGCATCGTTAAGGCGTTTGACGGGCATAAAACCCGGAATAAATTTATTTATAATAACGCTCATATCGGGGACTTTTGTTTTCCACTTGTGAATATTGATTTTACGATAGATTTGTCCGTCCTTTTCCCACTTGAAAGATTTGAATGGAAATTTGTTCTCGCGGAACCATTTACGCGGATACAGTCTACCCAAAAGTGAAGCAACAGTGCCGATAGAAAGTATGTATACAATACAATATAGTAGTTTCATAGTGTTTATCCGTTAGATAATTTTTAATTTAGTGCCAAATTTTGATTAGTTAGAAATTTCACAAAAAAAATATAAACAATCATTTTGTAGCAAAAAATAACGTCGATTTTAATTCGAAATCCTGCTAATGTCGATATTGTAGCACCATTAGAGTGTTAAAATTGTAGAGTATGATTATAAACTCGAAGTAAATCTTTTGCCATTCGACAAAAGATTTGCAAAACTATCGTTTTGCCACAAAAACTATGGTTTTGTGCTTCGAGTATGTAAAACGGCGAACTTTTTGCTCCTTGCGAGCAAAGCAAAAACTTCTTGTATTATAAACTAAAGTAAATCTTTTGCCATTCGACAAAAGATTTGCAAAACTATCGTTTTGTACATATTAAATAATACAAACAATAATGTTTTCGTATCCACAAAACAGATTCTCGTTCTTTTTCTGGGGCGGACGTTCTAAATTAAGCACCGGTTGTGTAAATTTGCAAACAAGGTTACGCTTGCACGCTTTGTTGCTTACGTAACCTTGCTTTATTTTAGTTGTTTTACAATTTACTTCGGTTACAATTTGCACCACCGTTTGATTGTGATTACTTGTTCAACAAACTATCGGAAAGTTCGATGACTTGTTGAGAGTACTTTTTGATACGCTTTTTGAGAATTGCTTTGTAAAGTGGATAGTTAACAGCCATTAGAGCCATACCGGCAACACCGATAACGATGCCAAGTGGCATTGACGAACCTATAGTACCCATTGCCAAGCACATACCTGTGCCAAGCACCAACGAAGATACGGAACCGAAAATATAAGCAAAAATTTTGGCGGGGTTCTTTACCTTTTTGTCCAGTTGTTTTAGTTGTTCGAACTTGGTGGGTTCTTCTTGGGGAATGTAACTTGCACGGATTTTTTCTATTTGAGTTGTTTGGTTTTTCATAATTAAGGTTCTCCTTGATTGATTTTGTGCCTATATTATACGACAACGTTGTTTTATTTTTGCAAAAGATGTGTAAGCAGTTTGATAACGTTTTGTAAAGGTTTTGTAAACATGCCATTTAGTTGGGATAAATCAATCAAATTTATTTACAATAACAATTTTTCAATTAACAATCGCCTACACCAAACTTGTTTTGTTTAGTACTAATTTACTGATTGCTCCCATGCCAACTGCAAAAATCGCACTACCAATCAAACTAACGAGTATATGCATCACCGTTGCGTTAAGCGGGCTGGCGATATCTATCATCATGTACAAAAACATTCCAACACCAAGGGACAAGCACATTGCAAGCCACGTTTTTTGTTTGCCGATAACGCTCATCGTTAGAAAAATAGATACAAAAATCGGTACCAATGCTACTTTGGAAATAATCGAGCAAACAAGGTTATAAACGTTAAAGCCTACCATTTGGAATGATAAACCGCTTACCGCACCGCCGATTACAGAGCCCAAAACAAATGCCAAAATCATAACACCGCCACCGACGGAACAAACTATCGTTTTAGAAACTACGTAGTCGGTTTTTTGCGGACGAACGGCAAAAAGATTTTTTGAGTAGCCACTGCGAAAATCGTCACAAACGAAAACGCACACCAGTACGGCAATGGCAAAGTACATCATATTGACGTTGCACATAGAAACCAAATCCATACCTGCACCTTGCGATTCGCCACCGCTTACCGAACCAAGAATTTGCCACACGTACTCAAAACCTTGCATTACTTGTTCTTCGCCGGTTTGTGGGTTTTGCGTAACGTTTCCGTCATTCATTGTTGTCATAACGAGTATCAATATCGGCACAACGAAAGCGATACCGACCATAATGTAGAAAAACGGACTTACAGACATACGTTTTGTATCCACTTTTAGCATGCTTTTTAGTCTTTGGGAAAAGGAATTATTGATTTTGTTCATATTATCTTGCTCCTTTGCCTTTCATAAGGTCGATATAGTATTCTTCCAAACTAATTTTGTCACTTTTTATTTCGCTAACGACAACGCCGTTTTCGTAAAGATAGGAAACGACTTCTTCCGCAGTGGTTTTGTCATAGACGCGAATAAAATCGTTTTCGTCCATTTCTACACGCAAGTATTTGCGAGAAAGCAATGCTTTTGCCATATCTTTTTGTGTAGCACCGACGGAAATATAGGTACGACAATTCTTTTCCAACTCGTCGGCGGTCATTTCCGCTATCATTTCGCCACCGCGAACAATGCCGTAGTGGGTGGCGATTTTTTCCAATTCGCCAAGTATGTGAGAAGAAATTAGTACAGTTACGCCGTTGTTGGCAAGGTTGGTTAACACTTCGCGCATAATACGCATACCGTCGGCATCAAGACCGTTGATAGGTTCGTCCAACACAAGCAAATTGGGGTTGCCAAGCAGTGCCATCGCAATACCAACACGTTGTTTCATACCAAGCGAGCAGTTTTTGTATTTGTTACCTGCAGAACCTTCCATACGTACAAGTTGCAAGATTTTGCGAATTTCGTCATCGGCATTTTCGATTCCCAAATTGTTTGCTTGCAAACTTAGGTTATTCCATACCGTCAAATCGGGAAAACATCCCGGGGATTCTATCAATACGCCCAAGTTCGCGCGAACGTCGATATCGGTGTAGTCCTTGCCGAACAACTTTACACTACCGCCGTTTGGACGAATCAATCCGCAAATAATTTTTTCCGTGGTGGATTTACCGCTACCGTTTTCGCCGATAAAACCGTAGATTGCACCTTGAGGAACGGTCATATTTAAGCCTTTTAGCGCTTGTTTATTCCCAAAATTTTTGGTTAAGTTTTTTATTTCTATTGCGTTCATATAAATAACTCCTTAATACACGTCGCTTTTGTTGAGAATGTGAGTACCCAACGTAACGTAGATAACTGCCCACGCAACGGATACTACAAGGCAATTTGCAATGGTCAAAAGGTTACTTGTAAGGCAGGCAAATACCGACGAACCGTACAAAAAGACGTTTAAAATTGGGGTATTACCTATAATCGAGCCTACTCCTATCACCAAAATACCCGTTCCAAAGAAAAACGACGACGCAATCGACACGCCAAAGTGCTTGCGCAAAATTACGTTCAAAAAGGTATACAAACTTGCCCAGCCAAGGCTCATAAGCATTTTGCCAAGTATAGCGCAAATCAAGTTGCCAAAGTTTACTTCAAAGGACATTTTTGTTAACAATCCTGCAATGATACCGCCAAGCAAGTAAGTTACGCACATACAAGCCATAGCAAAAGCGCAAGACAACGTTTTGGAAATCATGTAGTCTTGTTTTTTCGGGTGAGTGGTGAACAGTTGTTTTACGTAACCGCTTTGATAGTCGTGACCGATAAAAATGGAAACCATAATTCCGCCGAAAATAAATACCATATTCATGTTGGCGTACTTTTCGATACCTTCAAATCCATAAATTGGTGTATCTGCTGCAATTGCTTGCCAAACGTTGGTAAAAATCGGTTGAGTTATTTCACCATTGGGACCTTCGCCACCAGTTGCCGATATAAGCATCGCCGGAATTATCGCCGCTATCGCAAGAAAAATATAAAATAACGGTGTATGAAACAAGCGGTAAAAATCTACACCCAACATACCTTTTAGACGTTGTTTGAATGTGGGTGACGGAAAAATTATTTCGTTGGAACGTTCTTTCATTAGTTTACCCCCTTTTGACTCATAAGTTGAATGTAGTATTCTTCCAAGCCGATTTTGTTCTTTTTGATTTCGCTAACAACGTGTCCGTTAGTGATTAGATATTCTACAATCTCCTCCGCATTGTTAACGTCGTAAACGCAAATATAATCTTGTTCCGCTTTTACGTTATCGTACTTTTGTTTTAGCACATTTAACGCGCCTTGCATATCCGCCGTCTTTAACGAAACAAACACGCGCGCTCTACTTTCCATATCCTTTGCAGAAAGTTCCATTATCATTTTGCCTTGACGGATAATGCCGTAGTGAGTGGCAATTTTTTCCAATTCGCCCAAGATATGCGAAGATATTAGCACCGTGCAACCGTAAGATTGGCTGATATCCACAAGAATTTCTCTCATAATGCGCATACCGTCGGTATCAAGTCCGTTGATAGGCTCGTCCAAAATGAGAAGTGCGGGATTACCGAGCAATGCCATTGCGATGCCGATACGCTGTTTCATACCAAGCGAACAAGATTTAAATTTGATAAATTTGTGTTCTTCCATGCGAACGATTTTTAGCACACGGTCGATTTCTTCGTCGCGATTGACAAGCCCCAAGTTGATTGCTTGCATTACCAAGTTTTGATACACGCTGGAATTTGGAAAACATCCGGCATTTTCGATTAATGCACCTACACGCACACGCACGCCTGCATCGGTGTAGTCCTTGCCAAACAATTTGATAGTTCCCTTATCTGCAACAAGATGTCCGCAAATGAGTTTTTCCGTGGTAGATTTACCGCTACCGTTTTCGCCGATAAAACCGTAAATTGCACCTTGAGGTACGGTCATATCAAAGTCGTTTAGCGCATACATACCGCGAAAACTTTTTGAAAGACCTCTAATTTCTATAGCGTTCATAAAAATGCTCCTTTGTTTATTTTACCAAAATATTGTACGAAATTTATGTTTGCGAAACGCAAAGTTTATGTTTAAAAATTGTATTTTTTATGTTAACGAATTGTAAAAGCGACCGCATTTGAAACGCAGTCGCTTTTTGATTTTGATAAATTATATTGATAATTACAAATTTTACAATTTGCCATTAACCTTGCACTGATTGTACATAGCATTTTTGTACATCGTATAAAAGTGCAATTCGCTCGTTACAATCTGTTTTGCAAATGGCATTCTAACACTACAATCAATTATTTTTCGCTCACACGACGCAATGCATTTTTGTAGGTAGTTATATTTTTTATCATCTACTACAAGCGTGATTGTAAATAATCAATTTACAACACAATGCAAATTGACTATCGCACTATTGCTGATTAGTGCGTTGGTCGGTTTCGTTAAGAATTTCGTCGGAAAGTTGCAAAATTTCGTCGCCGTAGCGATTTTTATATTTGTTAAGCACACGTTTGTACACGGGGTAAGCAATAGCCATAGGGATTGCACCGACAATAGATACAATCACACCCCAAAGCACAAGGTTCCACTCCAAAACCATGGTTAGACCTACGCCGAAGACAAGGCAACCAATAATGCCCAGACAATACGCCCAAATGTTGGCGGTTGTTTTTACAAGTTTGTCCAATCGGCGCAAACGCTCCAACTTAGTTTCCGTTTGTTCTTGCGGTGCATATTTACGGCGGATACTGTCTATTTCTTTGCGCTCTTCTTCCGTAGGGGCGGAATAGGTATAGTTAAATTGATTGCTCATTGTTAGGTTCTTCCTTTTGTAATTTTAATTCTTTCATTTTTTTGCTTGCGTAAACAATCATATAAATGCCGATTGTTATTGCAGATAAACTTACTACTATGCCTGTTAAAGTGTTAAATAATGATATATCGACGGTTTCGTCACTAAACACTGTTAGCAATGCCGTTTGCAAGGCAAGTATAGATACAAGCGCGTCAACAAGGTTGATGTTTCTAATGGCACGCACCGTTAAATCCGTTTGTTTGTGTGCTTTGATAAAACTGATAACGGACATTGTGATTTTGTAGAAAGCATACGCTGCGGAATAGAAAATCGTCCAACCGACGTATTCGAAATGCGCATTGGAAAATATCATTTGTGCGATTTCCGCTGAAAGTGCCACGTTAAGAATTAGCGTTGCAATTCCGCTACCGAGATACACCTTTGCTTTGGCATAGTCGTCGTTGCTACTGTCCTTTTTGATAAGTCTGCTCGAGTGATAAAACAGCACACCACCACGAATAAATGCAAGCGCGATATAGAATGCCGACAATGCGCCGTACCAAATGGATTTGTTGACAATACCCAAGTAACCGTTGATTGCACTATTGACCAAACTCATCGTGAAAGATATTACCGTTGTTATGATAGTTTTGAACCCAAAATCGTGTAAATAACGGTTTGTGTACTTGTGGTTTTCCATCCAAGTGACAATATTTGTTTTGACGTGGGATATTATTGGAATTATCAAGTAAACTGCATAGGTTAAAGATACTGCTGCAACTGCGTAGAGAACGTAGGACAAAATTGCCAATATGCTATCTTCCGCATAATCCACAAACAGTATCAAAATCGACGCCGTACAACTGATTACGGCAACTATAAAGGTTAGCACCTTTGCCCAAGTGGGTGGGTTCAAAACCTTTTTCCAAAATGCGGAAAAATCAAACTTCATAAACTACGTCCTTAAGTATAATTGTAAACGTACTGCCTTTACCAAGTTCGCTCGATACGGAAATTTCTCCGCCCAAAATGTCGATAACGCGTTTTACAAGAGCAAGTCCCAAACCATTGCCTTGCGTAGCGTGAGAAGTATCGCCTTGATAAAATTTGTCGAAAATTTTTGCGCCCACTTCGCTTGTCATACCGCAACCGGAATCGGCAACGGAAACCTGCACGTTGTTATCCATGCGCTTTAGCGAGACGTTGATATTACCGCCATCGGGGGTAAATTTGATTGCATTAGACAAAAGATTATTCCAGACGATTTCCAGCAAACTTTGTGTAGAAAATATAGTTACGTCGTCCAAGTCGCAATCCAACTGAATATTTTTGTTTTCCATTAGAATTTCGAACTCTACAATACAATTTGCGAGGGAATCGGTAAGGCTGAACGGTTCGGGTTTTTGTTGAATTTGTTGATTTTCTAACTTGTTAAGTTTTAGAATGTTGGTTATCAAATCGGTGATACGTTTGGTTGCACCTATAAGCGTTTGTGTGTACTCCTTGCGCGTTTGAGCATCCAAAGTTTCGTCTTGTAACAGCATTGCATAATTTTGTATTACCGCCAACGGCGTTTTGATTTCGTGCGATACGTTAGAAATAAAATCCGTTTTTAGCACTTCGTTTTTTTGCAATTCCATTGCCATTTTGTTTAGATTTTCCATAATCAAGTCGTACTGATCGTAGTTGTTGTAATCGTGGATAATATCCAAATGGGTAGAAAAATCGCCTTCGGCAATACGCTCGGTTGCTTGCAAAATTTTTTGCGTGGGTTTATCGACGGTTAGTTTACGTCTAATCCAATCGAACAACGTGCAGAAAGTGGAAAGCATAAATATTAAAATGAGAATGAGTACGGCAATTAGACCTTTGTCGTCGGTGCGCTGACGAATGTAACTGTAAGTAAAAATTGCAATTTGCATCAAAAATGCAATACACACAAAAAACAACAATGCGCCTACAAAGGAAAAACCGACGTTTTTTACCTTGCGTTTTTTCATTTTAGCACCACCTTGTAACCAAGACCATGCACAGTGACGATTTCAAACCCGTCGCAATCGACTGTTTTTTCGCGCAGTTTTGCCATGTAGACGTCTACCGTTCTGCTTGTTGTGGACGAATCGTAATCCCAAAACTCATTCATCAACGACGAACGAGTAAAAGTCTTTTTGGGATAAGAAAGCATTTTGAACAAAATGTCAAACTCGCGAACGGTTAAAGCGATTTCTTCTCCGTTTAACAATGCGGTACGCTCTTCTACGTTCATGCTAAAGTTGCCAATGGTAATTTCCTTTTCCGTTTCGATTTTGGCACGGCGCAAAATTGCTTTGATTGTCATAAGAAGTATGTCGATATCAAACGGTTTTGTTACGTATTCGTCGATGCCGACGTTGTAGCCAAGCATTTTTGAAGGTTTGTCGTCCTTGGCAGTCATAAAAATGATAGGCATAGTTTTGTCGGTGGCGCGAACGATTTCGGCAAGTTCAAAACCGTTCATACGGGGCATCATTATATCGGTAAGAAGCAAATCGCATTTGGATTCGTCCATTTTTTCCAATGCCTCCAAGCCGTCGAAACAACTAACCACGTTATAACCGACATTACGTAAACTTGCAGAAACAAAACGGTTAAGGTCCTTGTCGTCTTCCACTACGAAAATATTTATCATACGTTCACTCCTTTTTTTTGAGAATTGTGCCACGTGATGCTACAGTGACACTCTTTTTGCAAATTGAGTTTGTGTTGAATCAAAGTGATTTGCGATATACCGAACAATGCGATTTTTACTGCATATACTTTGGTTGTAATTTTGCTTGCATGTAGCATATGCCCACACGATACTGTTTGTATTATAACCTCTTTATTATAACAAATTGTTTGTAAATTGTTAAAGAATTGTAAAAGGTGCCGAAAATGTTATCAAAAATACGGTCAATAAACAAAAAATCACCCTACGTAAAGTTATTGAAACGGCATAGACGTTTTTTTGAAACAACAATTTTATTACCGTGTAGACAAACAACAAAAAAACTTGCTTGAAGCAAGTTTGTGCATTGTTAAATTTTTAGCAGTTGACAAAGTCCGTCAAAAACTTGTTGTGACGTTTTTCCGTTAGTATCCAGTTGCACGGTTGCGTACTTTTGGTAAAGTGGTGTGCGATTTGCAATTTTTACCGCAAGTTGTTCGACAGTTAGTCCGTCAAAAAGTGGGCGCGAATGCCCGTCCAAACGAGACAGTACGTTTTGCGCATCCACTTGTAGCCAAATTACCGTTGCATTGTGGCACAGTTTGTAAAAATCACAGGACGTAACGCTACCGCCACCGCAAGAAATAACACAATCGGTAATTGTAGAAAGTTGCAAAAGTGTGCGCGACTCCAACTGGCGAAAATAGCCTTCGCCGTGGCTGGCAAATATTTGCGTTATCGACATACCTTCTTGCGATTGGATAACGTTGTCCACGTCGTACAATGGCAAATTAAGTTTTTGGGAAAGTTGTTTTGCGACAGTGCTTTTGTAGGCAGTGGCAAAACCTATAAGAATAAATTTCATTAGAGATTAAGTAAGTTAGTTTTATTGCACGATTTTATTAACGTGGCAAAATATTTTAAGAACAACGTCGTTGATGTTGCAGATACTTGATTGATGTGTTAAATGCACGCAAATTAAATTGTAAGCGCAACGGCAAACATCATTTTTGTGCGATAATTACTGTTCTTTGTTAAATATCTATACGATTTGGTCGCAAAATTGCGATAACGTATGCAATTTTTTGTTACACAACGTCAAAAACAGTTCTAACGACACTGTTATTTGTTATGCACAATAAAATCTACCGCATCCAAATAACTTTGGATACCCTTGCCAAGAAAAGTTGCTTTGCAAACTTCTGCAATCACGTCGGTGTGACGGAAAGACTCACGCTTGTAAATATCGCTCATATGCACTTCCACAACGGGAACGGAAACACATTCGATACAATCGCGCAAAGCGTAACTGTAGTGAGAATATGCACCCGCATTGAACACAACTGCATCACAAACAGTTTGTTGCAAAATATTGACAAGTTCGCCCTCGATATTGCTTTGCGCACAAACGACTTCCGCACCGAGCGTTTTGGCATAGGCTTGCACCTTTTGTTCCAACATAGGCAAAGTATCGTTACCGTACAAAGTATGGTCACGTTTGCCGAGCATGTTCATATTTACACCGTTGAGTAGTAGAATTTTCATATATTTTTCCTTTAAACAGTTTTTTTGATATGTTTAATGAATTTTAAAACCGTCAACTTACCAAATTAGATAACAGAAAAATTTTTAATTGACAAAACCATAGATTTTTCACAATTAGCGCGTTGATTAAAAATTGATAAAAACATTGTTTATCAACACATTATTTAGAATAGTTCAACAATGTGAATTTCACCCGCAGTAAGAGATAAATCATTTTTTCACCACCGTTTTTAATAGGTGCAATTTTTATTTTGTCCGCTTGTGGACGTTGAGCAAACATTACCTACGCTAATACATATGCAGTTGAAGATCGGTTAATATTTATCCATTGTTTTGAGAAAATCGGCAAAATTTTGGTAGTTTGTTTGCAATGGTGTATTTGTCCACATTGCAAAAGATTTTGCGCCCTGATGATAGAGCATTTGCAAACCGTCCACGACTTTGATACCACGATTTTGCGCCTTTTGACGTAATCCGCTTGTGCCGTTGTAGGCGGAAATAAACACGAATTTGCAACTATCAGGCAAAGTTAGTTTTTTTTCGAAATCGCATTCGGGAACAAACGTCAAAATGCCGTAGGGGTTGTCGATATTGGTTGAAAGATTGTATTTTTCCGTTAGTGTTTGCGCTTTTTGTTGAGTGCGGTTGATAATTAGAATATCGCACTTGCCCAATAATTGTCGAATCGTTGCTTCCGCTCCACCACCTGCGCCGACAATCCAAATGGGTTTGCCTACTATATCTATGCCGTTTTCTTTTAGTGCGGTTTCTACACCATAACCGTCGGTGGACGTTGGCGCAATGTTTTTGCCAATGGTGTTGACGGACGGAATATCTGCATTGAGTAACGTTGCAACGCGATTTTTGAAAGGTAAAGTGACGTTTACACCGTCGTAGTTAGATAAAACATCCAAAAGTTGGTCGTCGGTTGCAGTTTGCGGAAGATTTACGGCATCGTAACTGCAACAAACGTCCTTTTGTTTTGCCAAGAATAGATGCAAGATGGGGGAAAGACTATTTTTTACGTTTTTCCCGATAACACAAAACTTTTTGGGCGCTACACCAATCGCTTGCAAAAAATTAGGAAACGACACACCAACGGGAAAACTATCGACACTACCGCCACCGCTTGCAAGGGACATAACTGCACCGCACATTGCCATGCGATGATCGTCAAAAACGTGAAAATGCGGTTTAGTAGGTAAAATTCCGTTGGAAACTATCGTGAGATTGTTGTCATTGAAATGCGCAGTTTGTCCGCATGCCGTTGCCATATCAATTATTGCTTGGATGCGATTGCACTCTTTGTATTGCAGTTCGCTAACACATTCAAAACGATGTTCGCCTTTGGTTGCAAGTGCCAAAACGGACAAAATAGGAATTTCGTCAATGGCGTTTACAACGTCGGTAGCGTTGGCAAAAAGTGGACTAAAATTGCCCTTTTCAACAACGATATCGGCAACCTTTTCGCCTGCAACGTTACGTACATTTTTGGTATAAACGTTTGCGCCGGCACGTTGCAAAACTGTCAAAAAGCCGATACGTCCTGCATTTATACAAACGTTAGGCAATGTTAGAGTTCGGTCGGCGAGCAATGCTAACGCGATCAAAAAGCTTGCAGAAGAAATATCGTTTGGTATGGTAACGTCCATTGCGTTGGGAATACTTTTTGTAACCGTGCAATTTGTAATGTTTACACCGCAATGCGTAAGCATATTTTCCGTGTGAGTGCGAGTAGCAATTTGTTCGACGTAACGCGTTGTGCCTTGCGCGAACAGTCCTGCAAACAAAACAGCACTTTTGACCTGTGCGGAATTGACTTTCGACGTGATTGTTGTGCCAACAAGATTTGAGGGATGTATTGTGAACAATTCGCCGTCTGCCTGAGTGATATTTGCGCCCAATTCAGTTAGCGGTTCAATCACCCTTTTCATAGGGCGAGCCATAAGACTTTTATCCCCTACGAACTTTGCCGTTATGCCCAATCCACACACTACACCTGCCAAAAGTCGAGCGGTTGTTCCGCTGTTTTGACAATTTAGCACTACGTTGTCGTTGGGCTTTTTTATTGGATTTATCGTTGCTGTTGTGCCGTCCATTTGTACGGTTGCACCCAAAATACGCAAGCAATTTATCGTAGCAAAAACGTCGTCGCAAAGAGATACGTTACGAATTATACTTGTGCCGTTGGCAATAGCGGAAATTATCAACGCACGATGTGTTAGAGATTTGTCGCCATAGCAAACGGAACTGTCGATATTAAATTGTGAGTTAAAATTTAGCATAGGCGATTATCGATTTTGTAGAGAATATATAGGTTTATAATTACTAAAAGAGGCAGTTTACTGCGATTTATGTTGTTAAAGTGTGAGTATTGTAGCAGTTAAAAGCAACTTTTGTTACAATATCAATTTAGTAGCAGTTGTTTTAGTTGGTCGAGTGAAAGTTGAACGCGGTCGAAGTGCGGGGGCAATACAAAGGTTACGAGGTCGTTGTCGTTCTTTTTGTCATTTACGGTTTGGGAGATAATTTCTTCCGTCAAATCCGTGCAAATACATGCAACGTCAGCGACTTGTTTTTGCCATTTTGTTAGGTAATTTTTATCACAAAGTCCTAATTTGTAAGCAAGGAACGTTTCGTAGTAAATGCCGTTTAGTACCGCCAATCCATGCGGAATACTTAGCGAAAGTTCCATTGCATGACCGATTGTATGTCCAAAATTAAGTTTTTGACGGACGTTTTGGTCGAACGGATCGATATTGCAAACGGACTGTTTGTAATATGCACATTGCAATATGGTATCTTTCAAATTGCCCTTTTCAAAAACGCTATCGATGTTTTTATCCAACATACGATATTTTACTATTTCGCCCATGCCGTTTTGAATTTGAACGTCGTCTAAAGTTTGCAAAAATGCAAAATCAAGCAAAACGTCACCCTTATAAAAAGTACCAACGGCGTTTTTTACACCGTCAAGGTCGATTGCAGTTTTACCGCCGATGGACGAATCCACCATAGCAAGTAAGGTTGTGGGGACGTGCAACAGTTTTACACCGCGCTTAAAAATCGAACATGCAAAGCCGACGGTATCGCCGACACTTCCACCGCCAACGGCAACTACCATTTGGTTGCGTTTTAGGTTGCGTTGCAAAAACCAACGGCACAAATCTTGCACTGTTAGAAAGTTTTTTGTCTGTTCTCCTTGCGGAATATAATAGACGTTTTCGCCGTAGATATTGTACAACTTGGCGATATTTTCGTCCGTTACAACAAGGCAATTTGTGTAGTTTTGCAGATTAAAGGTATCAAATTGCATGGTTTAATGCGCCTTTTTGAGCAGTTGAGCAGGATTTTGCTCGTACTGTGAAAGTATTTGATTTGTCAAAACGTAGTTGACGATATGTTTTGCGATAAATCCAACGTTTGGAACAACGCAGGTATCGGCCCGTTCGTAGTGTTGGGGTACGGTTTGTAAAGTTTGAGTATCGATTGTGTTAACACCCTTTACGGTAGGCACGGGCTTGACAATCAAATTGATAACAACGTTTTGCCCTGTTGTTACTCCCCCGACAATACCACCGCAGTTATTTGTTTTGTAAGATATTTGTCCGTTATCCACTTGCAACTCGTCGTGGCAAGTAACACCGGTTTGCGACGAATATTCCGTGCCGATACCGAACGTTATGCCCTTTACCGAAGGAATACCCATTAGTTGTGCGGAAAGTTGCGCGTCTAATTTTTTGTCGTATGGAAAAATTTCGCCAATGCCTTCAGGTACTTTTGCCATTACGCACACCACTCCGCCAAGACTGTCGCCAAGCGTTTTTGCGCTGTCGATTTGCAAAACCATTTGCTTTGCGGTATTACTATCGGGACAAGGGAAAAACTCCGTATCAAATTGGTTGACGTCGCCCGTCCACTGCGGTGTATCATCGATACAAACGTCGCCTATTTGACGTACAAAGTAGGTTGTGCAAATATCAAACTCCTTTAGAATTTGCTCGCAAATGCACCCCAAAACCACGTAGCAAAGGGAACTGCGTGCAGAAGCAATTTCCGCAATATCTCGTGAGGTTTTGTCGGGATGACGTATTGTGCCAACCAAATCGGCATGACCTGTGCGCACAGCCGTGATGTTTGGACGAGTTTCCACACAACTGTTTGCAACGAAGAATTGCAAATCGGTGCCATCGGTTACAAACTCCGTTTGGTTTTGATGTCCGTCGAAAGTGACTACGTCGGCAAATTGTTGCCTATCACTGCGCCCCAAACCGCTTTTGCGAGTAGCGAGTGCACTATTGATATTGTTGATATTTATCGTTACGCCCTTGGGAATACCACAAATTGTACCGTGGTAGCCAATTCCGTGTGACGTACCGTTGAACGTGAATGTTATCATTTTGCTGTTACTTTACTTTTATTTTCTGTTCTTATTTCCATTCGCTCGGACACGTGCGGTTCTCTTTGAACCATTGAGTATCTTTTAGCATAGTGACGTTGTTTGATGCGGTAAGATTTACTCCCAAGTGGTTGCAGGTGAGAGTGATATTTCCGTTGAGAGAGTATGGCACACTCCCCTTACCTAAACTACTATTAAACAACGACGTTGCAAAAACTAAATCAGTGTGTTTTGCAAGTCGATTTATTGTCGATTGCGATGGGAAGACGTTTTCAACAGTGGGATTATTTTTGGCATATTCGTCACTACCTGTACAACAACAAATACAAACAACTTTAGGTTTGATAACGTTTAGTAACACTTCGTTAGATGAAGTTTGACTGCCGTGGTGACCACCTTTGAAAAGCACTACTTCCGGCAAAGAATTTGAAGCAACAAGCGATTCTTCACCTGACTTTTCCAAATCTCCTGTAAACAAAAAGTGGTTTACGTTATTTTCATTTTCGGGATTATCGGGATTGTTAAAATCATAGTTCTCGCCATATTGGTTAATCATCAAACAAACAGAGTTATTATTTTCACCAGAAGAAGCCTTATTTTTATAAAACTTGGTATACAAAATTTCCATTTCGACATTGTCTGAAAGTTTGATATATCTGCGAGCCCCCGTATCGGTTACCGATTGGTTTGGAAGGTCGCTTCCATTATTGTTATTCCAACATTCAAGTGCAGTGTAGTGGTTGGTGCCGTTTGCTACTAGTTTATCGCGTTTTCTAAAATAGTCTTTAGAAACCTGTGATGTTGTACTATATCCTGAAAAATCTATGATATTTTTGCATTGATACAAATCGAATATTCCGTTTTTATAGTCCACTGTAGGAGATCCATCGCTCCAAGTTACGTTTCCAACAAAACCGGCAATATGGTCTTCGTGAGCGTGTGTTGCAATTACGTATTCCAAGACTCCGTCTGTACAGTAATTGCTGATATAATTTGCAATGGTTGATGCACTATCACGTTTCGATCCTGCATCAATCAAAATATCGGTGTCGCCGGCTTTGATGTAGGTGCAGTCGCCTGTGTATTGGTTGCCAAGTTCCAAAAAGTGGATTTGTAGGTCTGTTGTATCGACAACTTTGGCGGTATCTACAATTTTGACGCTCTTTTCGTCGGCAGACAAAATACCGTACTTGCCGTAGTTTGCTTCTTCCGTGTCGTCCATTACGCTAACGATAACCTTTGTTGTGCAAGTTGCGCCATCGAACGTGTAAGACAACTCGACCGATACCTCGCCACCGGTAGATAAAACTCCGTCGGCAGGGTCGGTGATGACAAAATCGCTAACAACGTGCGACGTTCCGTTGGAAAAATATGCAGTAACAATAATGTCAGCATTGGTGATTGTGTCGCCAAGAGGGAAGATTACTACGTCTGCTTCGGCTGTTATTTCGGTTAGAATTGGAATTTCTTCTAAAACGTCGATTATAACGTCGCAAGTTTTGGTCTCGCCGTTGTAGGTGTAGGATATTGTTACCGTTGCTTTTCCTTCGGTTGCAAACGCGGTTTGACTGATAGTAAAATCGGTAACGATTGTTGTGAGCTCATCAATTTCGACGTTATCGTCTACATAATTATAAGTTGCAGTTACCGTAAAATCGTTGGTCGTGAGAGTATCGCCAACACGGAAATTTTTATTTGTGAACTCGGCGGAAATGCCCGTTAGTTGCAATGGCTTATCAACAACGATAACGTTTAGCGTTGCCATGTAAGTTTGGTTGTTTTTGTTATAAGAAACTGTGATAGTTTTTGTGCCTGCTGTGGACGTATCAACGTCGGTGAAAGAATAGTTAGGGGAGTCGATTGTTTCCTTTGTACCGTCGTCATACACTTCTTGCACGAGCAAATTATCTGCCGAGAAAGTATCCATGACTTCAAGCGGATCACCCACAAAAGCTACAAAAATACTGCTTAATGTTGCAACAACCGATACTTTAACGGTGGTTTGCAAGCTTTTTTGCGTTGTACCGTCTAAGTAATTATAAGTTATGGTGACGAGTTTTTCGCCTTTAGTAGACGTATCGATACTGCCAAGAGTAAAGTCGTCGGTAGGTTGTGTTGTGTTGTTATCGTAAATAACGTCAACGGTAAAATCGCTTTTGTTTAACGTGCCATTGATTGCCAAATTGCCACCATTGTAGATAGCGGAAATACTAACGGGCAACGGCTTTTCGACAACGGAAATTTTAAGGTCGGCGGTGGCTGTTACGTTCCCTTCGGTATAGGTTACTTGTACGTTTTTCTCACCGACAGTGGAAGTATCTAATGCCGATACTTGAAAATCGTACACTTGGTAAGTTTGTTCTTCGCCCGTGATGCCGTGCACAAAAGTTGCCGTAACCTTAACGTCCGCGTTTTGGATAGTACCGCCAACGCAAATTGGTTCACCGATATATTCGGCGGTTATACTAATTTCGTCTGCCATACCAAGGTATTGTAAAATGATATCGCAACCACAAAAGGTAAATAGCGTTACGACGAGAATTGCGATTGCAAAAATGGATTTTAGTGTGCGTGAATATTGCATGTGCGCGCTCCTATAAATTACAAGTTTGAGTAACAAATTGTTACAATAGTAAATGTTTTGATAATGAATATTATTTCGTAATTTAATAATTATCTACTATAAGATTATACAACAAAAGTGATTGGCATTGCAAGTGGTTACGACAAATTGGACGGAGATTGTTGGAAAAGGGGCGACGTTGCTATACTTGAATTACTGCAACGATAAATATAAATGTATTACTGCAATACAACACGATTTCAAAAAATAAACAATCTTGCCGCAGCCCTTACTAAAATAGCAAAGATTGTGAACATAGAAAACAAATCTTGCAAATTATTACAACAGAAAAAGGCAAACGGAAGTTCGTCTGCCTCTGGTTGTGTTTTGGGTATTTTAAAATTTTTGAGAGTTTTTTGATATGATAACGGTTGAGATAATTATCTATTGCCGAACAAACGTTTTTTACTATCGTTAGCGTGAACTATCATCGAAGATTATTGTCGTTTGCATTATCCGTCAATGCAACATTTTGAATCTTCGCATTGTCACGTTAATTGTTGAAACTATCTAACAATTATTTTTTGAAATAACGGTTGTAAAGTCCCAAAAATGCTCTGCCGTGACGTGCTTCGTCGCGAGCCATTTCGTGAACGGTATCGTGGATAGCATCCAATCCCAAAGCCTTTGCACGTTTTGCGAGGTCGGTTTTACCCATTGTTGCGCCGTTTTCTGCCTCAATACGCATTTGAAGGTTCTTTGCGGTACTGTCGGTAATAACTTCGCCGAGAAGTTCGGCAAACTTTGCTGCGTGTTCTGCTTCTTCCCAAGCGGCTTTTTCCCAATAGAGACCGATTTCCGGATAGCCTTCGCGGTGAGCAACGCGTGCCATTGCAAGGTACATACCAACTTCGGTACATTCGCCGGTAAAGTTAGCGCGAAGATCGTCAATAATATCTTGCGGAACGCCTTGAGCAACGCCAACAACGTGTTCGGCAGCCCAATTCATATCGCCGGATTGAGCAACAAATTTAGTTGCAGGTGCCTTACATTGGGGGCAAAAATCGGGGGCGGAGTCACCTTCGTGAACGTAACCGCAAACGGAACATACAAATTTCATAATATTTTTCTCCTTAAAATAAATATTTTTTTTGTTATTTGATTGGCATTTTGCCAAATTTTAACCTTTAGTAATAAAATTTTGAATAACAACGTTTGATACACTATAAATAGCAACCATTTAGACTGCTTGTAGCATATCAATTTTTAGTTGATTTTGTCAAACGAATTTTTTATTTGATTTTGCAACTGTAATTTACAACAATCGTTTGCTATAAAATCTCGTAATGCAATCAACGGCTACTTTACAGCACTTTTACCCAACGACGTTTGCAATTTTGTTGACAAAATTAGCAAATTCGCAATACGTGTTAAGTTTTTACTCTTCAACTTCTTCAAAATTGGTGGAATCCACACCGCAAAGTGGGCATTCTTCCGGAGGAACGTCACCTTCGTGGACGTAACCGCATACTGTACAAATAAATTTTTTCATAGATAGTTCTCCTTGTAGATTTTTTAAGTTAATTGTTTACCAAAAGTAATTTAGATACACGTGACGTTTCCATCTCGCGACTGTGCATTTATATTTTGTGATATTTCGTTTTGATATCGACTGCTTTTATAATCGGTACGAGTATTCGCCCGCAAATTACTGCAAAAACTCAATACGTATCTAAAATTATTGTTTTTTGCGACAGTTTTCGCACACACCGTAAAAGGTGATTTGGTAATGGTCGACGCCTTGGATATCATGCGTCAACGTAACGCTACTTTCGTCGATATCCAAAACGGCACCACAGCAACTGCACATAAAGTGAACGTGTGGGGTTACGCAAGCATCGAAACGTTCCGCACTACCTTCGACGCTAACTTTGATAAGACGTCCTGCTTGACACAACTCTGCAAGATTGCGATACACTGTGCCAAGACTGATATTGGGCATTACTTTGCGAACGTTTTCGTACACGTAGGTGGCGTCGGGATGACATTTTGTTGCATGCACCACTTCGTAGACGGCTTCGCGTTGGGGGGAATATCTCATTGTTTGCACTTCCTTATTTTGGATTTAAGATTTTGACGTTTAGTGGATTAGTTTGATAAACTTATTGGTTATTGTTTACGGTAATGATATGCACACTTTTGCGTACATTTTATAAACGTTTTTAGTTGTGCGCGATATCACTGGTTTATCGTTTTGCTTCGGTTTATCAGACGCAAGGACTAGTTACTACATGGCAAATAAATAATTATTTTTTGCATTTGTTATCTGCGCCACTCATTTACTGTTAGTTTTAGTCTCTCAACACCGCAATTAAATTGATTTATTGCAAATTTTAGTGATAAGTTTTACTACTTATCTTGTGCCTAAATGATAACATTTACTATTTAGTTTGTCAAGGCTTTTTACAAAAGTTTTTTGAAAAAATTTTAAAACACAATTAAGCATTAAAAACCAAAAAGCAGGGAGTCCGTTAATCTATCGTAATAATAACAAATACACACAGTAAAACTATAATTTGAAAATCAAAAAAAACATATAAATAAATTATAAAAATGTATTGACAGGGGGGGGGTAATGTTATAATTTTGTTGAAGATAAATTTGGAAAGAATTATCAATCAAAAATATATAAAGAAGAAAAAACTAATGACGACTAAATACAGAAGCATTAGGGTATCGAACAAACTACACAACGAAGTAAACGAGATTATTAATATGACAGGATTTACGACGTCAAAACTATTGGAAATGGCTTGGGACGAATTTAAGAAGTCGCAAAAATACGAACGAATTATATCGTTTTGTATGGACGAAAAAGATGATGGCTACGCCGGTGCAAACTAAGCCATAGGTACGTCGTCATATCACAATAAGCAGTTATATTATTATCAATAGTAAATAAAAATTCGAACAAGGCGCGGACGTCGATAACGTCTGTGGGCGTGTTGACAATTTTAAAATAATTGAGTTTTAAATATTGACATTGTGAAATAGTTATGTTATAATAATATTACAATACAGGAGACGACTACAATGATTACGTTAATTACGTTAATGCTATTATGGAAAGTTTTTACAGGGCAAATTTAAGGGGGAAATTACTATGATATTTGCACTTTGGTTTTTCTTAAACGTTATATTTGAGTGTATAAAAAAATAACCACTACACTCTGCTATAAAAGGAGGCAACTACAATGATTACAATACTTGCAATCTATATACTATGGAAAATATTTACAGGTCAATTATAAGGGGGGGGATTACTATGTTATTTGCATTTTGGTTTGTAATAAACGTCATATTTGAGTTAATCAAGAAATAGCAACTACACTATTAGGCAGGCTTTGAACGGCTTGCCTTTTTGTTTAAAACAAAACGTTGATTGGCAAAATATACGTAAAAATCGCCATGTATTACATCAATAATATTGGTTGCAATTCGCAAGAATTTGTCAACGAAAAAATATTAGAAAATATCAAAATAATTGACAAGTTTTGTTAATCCTTATAAAATTGATACGTCAATAAAACTTGGATAATTTTTTGCGAGAAATTGCAAACGCGTTGCGATATGTATTTGCATGCTATAATTTGTCTAAACAAACCTACTATCGCGACGAATTTAGTATCTAATAACTCAAAAAAAAGAGTCGTTTCACAACTGCATTTAACAAAACGTTTGCAAATTACCGAACGAGACAAGTTTTGATAGCGAATAGAAACGTCATAAGGCTATCTGCATTGCGGAATACACTCGCAGGACGTTTTGCAAGAAAAAAAATCCAAGCATGGGAGAAAAAATATGACTATACAACAGTTGCTCTCACCGATGAGACGAGCAATACAAGATTTCGATATGATTGAAGCGGGCGATAAAATCGCTGTGGGTGTATCCGGCGGAAAGGACAGTTTAGTGTTGTTGACCTTGCTAAAAGCATATCAACGGTTTAGTGACAAGCCTTTTGAGTTGATGGGAATTACCATCGATATGGGGTTTGAAAAAGACACTTTTGCACCTATCGAGGAATATTGCAAACAGTTAGGCGTGGAATATCACGTTATCAAAACGGATATCGCCGAAATTGTTTTTGACGTACGAAAAGAAAGCAATCCGTGTAGTTTGTGCGCAAAAATGCGTCGCGGAGCATTGAACTCTGCCATTGTGGAGCGTGGGTTTACCAAGTTGGCGTTGGGACATCATCAAGACGACGTTGTGGAAACCTTTATGTTAAGTTTGTTCCACGAAGGACGATTGAACACCTTTCAGCCGAAATCGTACATGTCGCGCATGGGCGTGACAATGATTCGCCCGATGATTTACATCGAAGAAATGGACATAGTTGGTTTTGCCAAAGATATGCCCGTCGTAAAAAACCCCTGCCCCGCCGATAAGCACACCGAAAGGGAGAGCATGAAACAAATTTTGCGAGACCTTGCGGAAAAATATCCCGACGTGCGTCGCAAATTTGCAAATGCAATAATGCATCCGGAAAGATACAATTTATGGAGTACGAAAGACGAGCAATAATTTTACGTCTTTACCAAAGCAGAGATATTGTCGCAAAGTGGCAAAAATAAGTAATAAATTGACGATAAAACGCATCTACTATACAACGGGGATGCGAATTGAAAGATTACATAAAACAGCGAGTTTTGGAAAGCGCCGAGTACCTTTTGCAAACGAAATGCACCGTTAGACAGGTTGCAAAAACGTTTTGTGTATCGAAATCGACGGCACACAAAGATTTGAGTTGCAGACTACCACTGTTAGATAAAAAATTGTACGAGCAAGTTGCCAAAATACTTGGAGAAAACTGGGCGGAAAGATACATCAGGGGCGGAGAAAGCACCAAACGAAAATATAAAGGTTAAAAAGTCAAAACCACCGACTTAGCCGGTGGTTTTGACTTTTATTTATCACATTTTTTGGCGTAAGGCGTGCACTTGCTTGACAAAAATGCGGTATAAGTTTAGAATACTATCACAATAATTTTTAGGAGAAAAATTATGGCACAACTCACTATGGATAAATTGGTTAATCTTGCAAAAGGCAGAGGTTTTGTTTACGCAGGAAGTGAAATATACGGCGGTCTTTCCAACTCGTGGGACTACGGTCCGCTTGGTGTGGAAATGAAAAACAACATCAAACAGGTGTGGTATCGTAAGTTTGTTAAGGAACATCCGTTGAACGTCGGTTTGGACTCGGCAATTTTGATGAATCCCAAAACTTGGGAAGCAAGCGGTCACTTGGGTGGATTTAGCGATCCGCTTATGGATTGTAAAAGTTGCCATGCTCGTCACCGTGCGGACAATTTGATTGAGGACTATCAAAACAAACACGGAGTAGATATTCCCGTTACAACCATGTCTAACGAAGATATGGAAAAGTATATTGTAGAGCATCAAATCCACTGCCCAGTTTGTGGACAATGCGATTTTACCCCGATACGTAAATTCAATTTGATGTTCAAAACGTTTATCGGTGTTACGGAAAACTCCACTTCTACCGTATATCTTCGTCCGGAAACAGCACAAGGTATTTTTGTAAACTTTAAAAATGTTTGCCGTACCACTCGCAAAAAGTTGCCATTCGGTATCGGTCAAGTAGGTAAATCCTTCCGTAACGAAATCACTCCGGGTAACTTTATCTTCCGCATTCGCGAATTCGAACAAATGGAATTAGAATTTTTCTGCAAACCGGGCACCGACCTCGAATGGTTTGACTACTGGAAGAATTTTTGCAAACAATGGCTTTTGGATTTAGGCATTAAGGAAGAAAATTTGAGACTCCGCGACCACGACAAGGACGAATTGTGCTTCTACTCTAAGGCGACGACCGACTTTGAAGTTAAGTTCCCGTTTGGCTGGGGCGAACTTTGGGGAATTGCCGACCGTACCGACTACGACCTTGGACGCCACCAAGAGGTTAGTGGCGAAAGTATGGAATATACCGACCCTGTTACCGGAGAAAAGTTTATTCCTTACGTTATCGAACCAAGTCTTGGTGCCGACCGTGCATTTTTGGCATTTTTGTCTAATGCTTACGACGAAGAAGTCGTTGGTGAAAACGACACTCGTGTAGTTTTGCACCTGCACCCTGAAATTGCACCTATCAAAGCGTGCGTATTGCCACTATCCAAAAAACTTTCCGAAAGCGCAA
>CAYOKR010000007.1:0-39810 GCA_964404625.1 uncultured Oscillospiraceae bacterium
TGCTCATTTCCAACGAGAAAATCGCTACCGTTTTGCCCTGTTTTGCAACGTTTTCTACAATATTCATTGCCATTGCCGATTTACCAACACCTGGACGGGCAGCAAGCACGATAAGTTCGCCACCGTGCAATCCGTTGGTAAGTCTATCAAAACGTGTAAATCCCGTTTCGATACCACGGAATTTGCCGGGATTTACAAAACGTTCGTTGATGTTGTGCATCGTGCGAGCAGTATCGTCCGCCAAAAGAACAAGTCCACCGTTAGACCCGCCCTGCGAAAGAGCAAAAATCTTCTCTTCGGCGTAGGTGATAGCGTCTTCTGCCGTAGATGCGGTATACGCCTTAGATTTTACTTCGTCGCAAATTACGATAAGTTGTCGCATTGTAGACGCACGTTTTACAATTGAAACATACTCGTCGAAATTAGCAGTACTGGGCAATAACTCGTTTAGACGTGCAATATACTCTACATCACCAACCTGCTCTAACTTGCCGACACGACGTAGATAATCCATAACTGTGGCAAGGTTTACGGTGTTTACACTGCTACCTTCACCAACACTGTGCGTTTGATTGGAAATATCCTTCATCGCTTGGAATATGATTTGGTGGTTGGGTTGATAAAAATCTTGTGCTTGTAGTTGCGCAATAATTTCCAACTGCATTTCCGGACTGCGCAAAATACAACAAAGAACATTTTGTTCCGCCTCAACACTGTTAGGCATTATTATTTGGTTTTTGGGCTGTTCGTTGTTTGGCATTGTCGTCTCCTGTAACTTCGAATACGCAAAAAGACATTACGCACCCTTGCGCAACGTCACAAATTTTATTCGTGCTTTGATTATACTATTTTTTTTTAATATAAGTCAATTAGATATGGCAAAATTTTGCAAAAAGATAAAACATTTAACCTTATAACGAACTTTTGTTGCGGAACGATAAAAAAATCAGGTTTGTTTTGCAAATTTAGAGAAACGAATGTCCGTCCAAACTTTCCACTTGTTTTAGCAAAATAACTACAAAAATCAAATAGATTTTGTGAGTTTTAAAAGCTGATTTGCACCGCGGCGTTAATATGTTTTTAGCAAAATAACAATTTATTGTCAACAAAGTAACAATCTTTTTTTTCATTGAACATTTCACGTTAGTTGCAAATTCTACTTCAATGACAAACATCCGTCAACAGCAAATCACAAAAACATATCTTGACTATGCAATATTTGGTATCGGCACAAGGCCCAAAGTTGGTTTCGTCGGGCGAGTGAGATATCCACGCGCAATCACTTTGTCGACCTTTTTGTAAGTATTTTTGCGGATAAGTATTGTTTTTTGCAACTTTCCGTTTTGGTAGTACTTCAAAAAAGATTGAGTTTTTACGCCGTCGCTGCCATTGGTAACAACCAAAGTTTGGTCGGTGTAGACAAGCTGCGGATATTTGGTTTTATCTACGACTTCTACCGTGTCGAATGGAGTAATTTCTGCAATGCTTTCGCGTTCGACGTGCCACTCGTTGCGCAATCCGTATACGGTAAAAGTTACCCTTTTGTTTTGCACCATTCCTTGAATGTACAAAGGAGAATTGGTATCGTTTACGAAGGTTAAATCTGCACCGTTATCGTTGACCATTGCATCGAATCCGTGCATTACGTAGTGAGAAATTAGCGTATGTTGGCAGGCATTTGGAACGATACCTGCAAGCAACAGAGCATTGTACAACGTGGTGGAAACTTGGCAAACACCACCGCCGATGCCGTCCACGTAGGTGCCATTTACAATCACTTTGGCATTTTTGTAACCTGCCTGTTCGGTGCGTTTGCCCACCACTTGATTGAAAGAAAACTTTTCGCCAACACCAACCGTTGTGCCATTTACCGACTGCGTTGCAAGTGTTATGTTATGCACACGATCAACAGAACTGTTATAAAAAGCGGTAGAAAATGTTGCTCGAACCACCGTTGACTGTTTAAGTTGCTCCACCGTTACTGCCTTATCAACCAAAATAGGCAACGAGATTTTTTCACCGCTGTGGCAACAAATCAATTTTTCGAACAATGCTTTTTTGTTAATGGAAATTCCGTCAACACCGTTGGCATAAACAAATCCGTTTTTATCAAAAGTTACCGTTGCATCTTGCTTTTTTTTGCATACGTATGCGAAAATTTGCAACACGCGGTCGAATTTCGGCAAAAGATAGTTATAGATTTCGTCGTCTGTCAGTGGTAAAGTTTGCAAGTATTTGTAAAGATTTTTTCTGCTGTTTTCGCAAAGATATGCTACCTTTTTGTCGGCAAAATTCAAGTAGTTTTGCATGTTGTAGACGTATGTTTTGTTGCCGTAACAAATCGTCGCAACAACGTTCCACGGACGACTTTCCGCCTGTACGCAAAAAGGAAAAACGCCCACAAAAATTGTGAGCGTAAGTAGTAAAATTGTAAAAATTAGTTTTTTCATATTCCCAAAATTTTACGGGTATAAAAGGACGGATTAAAACTTTTTGTGCCAAGTTCCACTCCGTGAACGTAATCGTGAAAATCCGAACCGCCCGTAACTATCAACTTGTATTTTTTCGCCATTTTGCCGTAGAAAATCCGCTCGACACTATTATGCGTAAAATACTGCGCTTCAATACCACCCAATCCGGCAAGGACAAGCGGTTTTAGGAATTTTTCGAATGCGCCAAATGGAATTTTTAGCTGTTTGGGATGTGCCAAAACGGGAATTCCGCCGTAACGTAGCACGAATTGTATACCTTCTACAGGAGTTAGACGCTTTGTTTGTACGTAGCAACAACATCCCACACCAAGATACTTTTCGAAAACTTCGGCAACGCTTTGACAAAAACCTATGCGCACCATTTCGCGTGCCAAAACGCCACGTCCTACGGAACCTTGTTGTTCCAACTTTTCCAAATCAATTTCGCAACCAATTTGTTTGAGTTTTTCAACAATCAAACGATTACGATCCTTGCGCATATTGGCAATTTGTGCCATTTCTTCGACAAAACCGGGCGCATTGTAGTCAATGTTGTAGCCCAAAACGTGCACTTCGCAAGAACCAACGCAGGAAAGTTCCACGCCAACAAGATAACCAATGCCAATTTGCTTTGCATAAGCGACAATTTCGTCAACGTTTTGCATTGTGTCGTGGTCGGTTAGCGATACGCAATCAAGCCCCCGTTGTTTAGCTAAATCCAACGTTTGCATGGGGCTGAGCAATCCGTCGGAGCGATTAGTGTGTATGTGTAAATCGTATTTCATAATTAAATATTAACAAAAAACAAACAAATTGTCAACACCATTAAAGGACAACGGAATATCGCAATTTCTTTTTACGTATTTGACAATTTTGCCATTGACAATCTGCAATTGAGAGGATATGCAACAAAGTATTGAACATTTTTTAAGTCAAGATGTGAATTGCCGAAAAGCTCAACCAAAACGTGAATGAGCGAAGGACTAAACTGAGATTTGAGATATCGAAAGACAACGTTGTTTTGGTTAATTACATACATTGAAGTGTCATTTGTTAAAGCGTTGACTTGCTTGTTCCACTTTTTTGCAAAAATGCACCAAATACATTATAGTTACTTCTAAATAGACGTGGCAACAGCAAGATAGCCCCTGTCGAATAGAAATCAAAACAAAAAGCAGACTGACAAAAATCAATCTGCTTTTAATGTTTTACAATAAATTATTCTTCGTCTTGCTTGTTAGCGTTGTCTGTCGAAGTTTCGGTATAAACAACTCTTGCGGGTGCTTGTTGCTTGGGTTTGATGAAAAGAAGCACAATAATACCTGCAGCAGAAAGTCCTGCAACGATGTACAAAACAATCTTGATAACATCTACTTTTGCTTCTTCTTCAGCATCGACTGCCTTTGCGTTAACCTTAAATTCTACAGTTACGGGTTCACTCTTATAACCAAAAGCATCGGTAACAGTATAAACAACTTGGTAAGTTGCCTCTTCCAACACATCGTCGTCAGTAGGGGTGATTGTTCCGTTAGAAATATCTTTGCCCTCGTAGTCTTCGCTAAGTCCGTCTACACTGCTGTAAACTTGAACGTATTTGCCATTGATACGCTTGTTGATAACGAAAGTTGTTGATGTTGTTGAGTTATCGGTAACGTCAACGCCGCTTGTGGAAACAGTATAAGCGGAACCAACCGTAAGACCGCTTGTAACTTTACTAGTAAGCGAACTGCTTGCCGTTACCACGGGAGCAGTTGTATCCTCAATAAATACAACAAAGTGATCTGTGTAAACTTTTACTTCCTTAGCATCCTCAGCGGTTGATTCCTTATATACTGCGCAATAACGGAATGCAACGTAGCCGGAAAGATTAAGTTTGAAAGCTGTTCCGCCTTTTCCTACAACAAGAGTGCTCTTGTTTTCATCTTTAGATGCGTTTTCGTTTCCGGTTTCGTATTTCCAGTGTTTGTCGTATCTGGGATTATCGGTGCAGTATTCAAGACGAACCGTATCGTATGTTTTGTCAGAATCGTAATCGTCGTCGCCATCCAAAGCAAATTCGATGTTGGTAAATACGGATTTTACATCTGCAGTAGACGTGAGCCAACCAACAAATTTGCCATCGGTGTTGAGCATAGCTTTATCGGAAATACACTTTGCGGTAACTTTAGCTAATAGATTTGCTTCTCCTTCTTTCGTAACCTCGACTGTTGCGTGAGTAGTCGGTGTCGGTGTTGTGCTACTTTCATCAACACCTTCGTCGGCAAAAGCAACTGCAGAAAGTGTAAAAACGCTAATTAAAAGTGCAAGTGCAATAATCAAACTAAAAATCTTTTTCACGATATTCCTCCAAAGGACGAAGTCCTTCAATTTGTTGTGGGGCATTCCACCACATTATGAACAATATTTTACCCCAAAACGCCTTGTCTTGTCAACGATTTGGCACAAGATATTGTGTAATATAACTTATATTTTGGCGATTTTGCCACGACTGCGTGCAGTTTTGCACAAGTTGCCCGTTCAAGTACACCAAATATCACAGCAACAATTTGCACCTAAACGATGATTTGCAAAAAAAATCTTGGCAGAGTCTACAATCCAAACAGTTCGCAACTGCAATATCACATTATCGCAAAACTGCAAAGTAATTTTTATTGAATGTAGTAAATTATGCTTTTAAGTGCAATGACGATAAAGTGTTGCACTTAAGTTGACAATTTACCGACGCAGTTGCAAATTGGCAATAAACACAAACGAGCGAAAAATCATATTGTAAAACATATCGGTTTTGAGGAAACGTATGACTAATGTTTGGGTTCTTATTGCAAGTGCTGTTGCGGTATCGGTAGATAGTTTTGTTGTGGGGTTTGGCATAAGTTTAGACAAAAAAAGCGACACTCGATTGCCTTGCTCGGTAGGGTTTGCAACACTTATGCTCTGCCTTGTCACTACCGTTTTGGGTAAATTTTTGCAAACGTATTGGCAAAATTGTGTAAAATACCTTTCGTCAATATTGCTATTTTGTTTGGCAGTTGGCAGTTTGCGTAACAGCAACGAAACTTTGCTCCTGCGGAATTTAAGTTTGAAGCAATGCCTTTCGATAGGGTTTACAGTAGGTCTTGACGGTGCGGTTGCCAACTTAACTTTGGTGCCGCTGAATTTGGGAATTATCACGCCAATGGCGATTGCCGTTGCACATCTAATTGCCGTTGCGATTGGTCAAAAATTGGCAAGCAACGTAAAAATTGACAACGCAAACAAACTTTCGGCATTTACACTTGTTACGTTGGCAATACTAAAACTTGTGGAATAAAAAATTCCCCGACTATGTAACATCGAGGAATAGATTTGCTTGTTGATTAAAATCGCAGAGTTAATTAAGTTTGTGGTGTTTTTATACAGTTGTTTGTGTAAAACTCATTGGAAACAAACTTTAAATCACTTAAATCGTCTTTACAACCGCTTTAATACATCTGCCACGGTGTGCAATACATCAATTACACAAAAGCGGACTTTAAACAGTAGATTTTGTATGCATTAATCTAGATTTTCGCTAGTTTGTGGTTTGGTGTAAAGGGGGATTCCGTCATCGTCACTGTCGTCTGTGAAACACTCAACGTGCTTTGCAACGTCAAATTGCGTCCAAGGTTGAATCTGTGGCGGATAAGCAACAAACACCATATGTTCTTTGGAAACCGGGTGGTCGAACTCTAAACGATACGCCCAAAGCGCGAGGTTGTGTCCTTTGCCCAAGACGTCGCCACCATAACGCATATCACCCCAAACAGGGCAGTTGATAGCGGAAAATTGTACGCGAATTTGGTGGGAACGACCTGTGCCAAGTTGCACTTTTACCAACGAGAAATGTTCGCTTTTTTCCAACACTTCGTAACTAAGTTCCGCACGTTTTGCATCGTGGTCACCAAAAGTAGCAACGTACACGTTGTTTGTTAGTGCATTTTTCTTTAAGTAGTTTACCAACGTACCTTTGCGATCGACGGGGCTTCCTAAAACAGTGGTTAAGTATTGCTTTGTCATTTCGCGCTCGGCAATTTGTTTGGAAAGACGTTCCGCCGACTTGCTATTTTTTGCAAAAACCATAATTCCGCCGGTAGGACGGTCCAAACGGTGAACAAGTCCAAGATAGACATTGCCCGGTTTGTTGTACTTTTGTTTGATGTAGTCTTTGAGTAGCGTTAACAAGTCCAAATCGCCACTCGAATCTGCTTGGCTAGGCATATTTTGTGGTTTTACCACTACCAAAACAGAATTATCTTCGTGAAGAATGGTTACGTCGTCCATTGTAAAATTTTTAGCCATTTTTTGCTCCTTTTGATGTAAACAATCCGCTTGCGCCACAGGGTAACACAATGCCTTCGTCGGTGGGCAAACAAACTTCGTATGCGCAAACGTCACCGTCACGTTTGATTGAACGTTTGAGAATATTAGATAGCACTGTCGGTTGCAGTCCCGTTGTGTAACTGTTGATAAGTACAAAAAGCGGATCGTCACTTAATACGCCTGCACAAAGTTCCACAAAATCGCAAATATCTTGTTCGATTTTCCAAATTTCGCCGTTTGCACCACGTCCGTAACTGGGTGGATCCATTATGATAGCGTCGTACTTGCGACCGCGGTTAATTTCGCGTTTGACAAACTTGCGACAGTCGTCCACAATGTAGCGAATAGGTTTATCTGCCAAACCGGACAATGCAACGTTTTCGCGAGCGCGCTCAACCATGTTTTTAGCAGCATCCACGTGGCAAACACTTGCACCGGCACTTGCACACGCCACAGTTGCACCGCCTGTGTAGGCAAACAAGTTCAATACGTTAATGGGACGGTTGGCGTTTTTGATAAGGTCTATCATAGTTGCCCAGTTTGCAGCCTGTTCGGGGAACAACCCAGTGTGCTTAAATCCCATTGGTTTTACCGAAAAGGTAAGGTCGCGCCAAGAAACTTTCCACTCGTCGGGAATTTTGCGATTGTACTCCCAATGTCCGCCGCCGGAACTGGAACGAATATAGCGAGCATCCGGTTTAACAATGGTATGCAATGACTTTTGGGCGTGCCAAATAACCTGCGGATCGGGACGAAGTAGCACCACATCCTTCCAACGCTCCAACTTTTCACCATCGCCGGTGGCAATTATTTGATAGTCTTTCCATTCGTTGTTGATTCTCATTATGTTCCCAAGACGCAAAATTGCGCAAAATTTATTACATGCATTATACTTCAAATTAGCAGTTTTTTCAACTGTTTTTGGATGATTGCTGCATTACAATGTAAACTATACGATATTTTTTAGAAAAGACAGGTTTTGTTTTGTGATGCGATTGCTGTGTTACAATGTAAAATGCAATAAATTGTCCAACAAATACAACGTCGATAAGAAGCACATAATCTGTTTTGTTATTGCTAACAATAGTTTTTGCAAGCATATCTATACGTAGATAGAAACACAACCAATACATCAAACGTTTTTTTGCAATTTATAGGATTGTTAAAAGCTATACACAGATGAAATACAACCTTTTTTCAAAATTACAAGCCTTTGCGACATTGATTGTTGACAACTGCAGAACAATCAAATATAATTGTGGCATGAAAAAGGACGCTGAAAAACTAAATACACCACAACTTTTTTTATGCAACTTGGTAACCCCGATGCAAAAAGTGTATCCAACGGAACGTCAAGCGGAAATTGACGGTTGCGCAAATGACATTGTTAAAGTGGAAAAACACACAAGTTGGCAACTACTAAAATATGCAGTTGAGCAGGTTTTTGAGAAACCTTTCGAGCAGTTCGATCTCCACAAAAACAATAACGGCAAATGGGTGTGCGACGGGGTTTTCTTTTCAATTTCGCATAGCGACGAATTGTGTGCGGTAGTTGTAGACAAAAATCCCATTGGCGTAGATTTGCAAGCGTTTACCAAAGGGCGATTTGACAAACGACTTTTTGAACGTATCGCAACCGATAATGAAAAACGTGTTTTTGCACATCTAAACATTGCAAAACAAACAGAACAGCTAACAATTTTCCAAGAAAAACAAATACTTGCACTTTGGTGCAAAAAGGAAGCGTTGTTCAAAAAATTAGATTTACCTACCTTTGTTGCCCACAATATAGACACCACCACCGCTCATTTTGTAGAAATGGACGTAAACGTACAAGGCAAAATCACTGCACAAGCGACGGAAACAACGTCAATAACGCAACTCAACGTTACACAAACCTCAACAATACACCAATCTATCGTGCAAAATAACGCAATGCAAACGTTTGTTACACAAGACAAAGTTATTACATCGACCGCATCACAAAACGACATTGCAGAAACACCTGCACCACAAAATAATATGCACTACCATATTGCAATCGCTACCAATAACAATGTCGTTACTACAACGTGGATAGAGTTGGAATAAGCATTAGTATTTTAAAATTGTCGGTTCTATAATAAATAATGATTAAACGGCGGCAGCAAGCCACCGCTCTACGATAATTAAAGACATCAACTTACAATTTTTAGACTGTCACAAATTTAGATATTTCTTGTTACATATCCTAAAAAGCGAGCGACCACTGGTCGTTCCTTCAATAATTAGATAATATAGATTACAATTAAAGTTGAGATTCACAAAAAAACATTGTATTAAATAAGACGTCAGCACCCAAGTTACCCACCATACAGCAATTAAACAATATATAACGATAATTGATTTATGCATTATATTTGATACAAAAAGAGCAGACACAAAGAATCGTGTTTGTTCTTTTTTAATTCTATAAAAAATATTGAAACGCAACTTATCTCACACTAACATTCAACATAGTGCCAACACAAAACAAGAGAGACACCTTAAAACAAGGATGTCTCTCTTTTGCACTAAAGTGATGTTTAAGTATTGGTTTAGTAGTTGTTAAATACTGCTTTCGTGTCGATTGAACACTACTTCTATGGTCAGGTGAATGCTACTTTCGTGTTCACTAAGCACTATTTTAGCAACGATTAAGCGACACTTTCACACCAATAGAACACTGCTTTACGTAGAATGCGCGCTACTTTGCCGGTTAGCAAATATCGTTTACGCCTTAGTTAAATACAACGTGAATTTGTAGCCGTTTACTTCCCATTGTTTTTGGAAGGTTCCTTCCGTTGCACAAACTACTGCATTTGCAAGGGTGGATGACGCAATCTCGCTTGCGTTGTTTGCAAACACTTTAGCGAGAGTTTCGTCCGCTTGATAACCAATCACAATATGGTCGGTCACTACAAAATCGCATTCCTTACGCATGGTTTGAACCTTGGAAATAATTTCGCGAACGAGACCTTCTTCGATAAGTTGCGGCGTAAGATTAACATCCAATGCAACGGTATCGCCGTAATCGGAAACTACCGAGTAGCCTTGTTTGTTCTTGGTGGAAATAAGCAAGTCTTCTGCTGAAACAACCACGTCGTTGCCATCGACAACAAACGTATGAGTACCACCGTTAACAACGTCCGCTACCACTTGACGTGCATCGTCGCCTAAATTTGCGAACAAATTGCGGATTTGTCCCAACAAACGGCCATACTTTGGACCTATTGTTTTTAGTTGCGGTTTGATTTCGTAATCGGCAAATTGTTCGGCAGAATCGACGCGAACAACCTGTTTTACGTTAAGTTCGCTTGCAATGATATCTACCATTTCGTCGCTTAAATCTCCGTTAGTTGCAACGTACATTGTTTGCAACGGTTGACGGTTCTTGACGTTGGCAGAGTTGCGAGCGGAACGTCCCAAAACAACCAAATCCAAAACCTTTTCCATTTGTTCGTTCAAACTTCCGTCAATCAAACTTTCGTTTGCAACCGGGAAGTCGCAAAGATGTACCGAAAGTGGAGCATCGTTAAAGCAGTTAGCAGTGATATTTTGGTAGATACTTTCGGTAATAAACGGCACGAAAGGTGCAGAAACTTTTACCAGAGTATCCAATACCGTGTACAAAGTCATATACGCGGATTGTTTATCGCTTGTCCATTCGCTACCCCAATAACGTTCGCGACAACGACGAACGTACCAGTTGGAAAGCATATCGGTAAACTTTTCGATAGCACGAGCAGACTCGGTAATTTCGTAGTTAGTAAGTCCGCTATCTACTGTTTTTACAAGTTGGTTAACTTCCGACAAAATCCATTTATCCATCAAAGTCAGTTTGCAATCGGCAAAACTATATTTGCTTGGATCGAAATCGTCGATATCAGCATACAAAACGTAGAAAGCGTAGGTATTCCACAACGTGCCAAGGAATTTGCGTTGAGTTTCGCTTACTGCTTCGTCGTAGAAACGACTGGGCAACCATGGTGAACTTGACGTGTAAAAATACCAGCGAACAGCATCTGCGCCTTGTTTGTTAAAACTATCCCACGGGTCAACAACGTTGCCCTTGTGTTTGGACATTTTTACGCCGTGCTCGTCGCCGACAAGTCCTAAAACGATACAGTTTTTGAATGGTGCCTTACCAAACAACAACGTCGAAACGGCAAGCAAAGTATAGAACCAACCACGAGTTTGATCTACCGCTTCGGAAATGAAATCAGCGGGGAAGTTACGTTCGAACAAATCTTTGTTTTCAAAAGGATAGTGGAATTGTGCATAAGGCATACTACCGCTATCGAACCAACAGTCGATAACTTCCGGAGTGCGCTCAAACGTGCCACCGCATTCACAACTCCATTTGCAATCATCGATAAACGGACGGTGCAATTCAATATTTTCGTCACAACCGCACTTTTCGGCAAGTTCGTGACGACTACCGATAACGTGAACCTTTCCGCATTTGTTACAAATCCAAACGGGCAATGGAGTTCCCCAGTAACGGTCACGAGAGATACCCCAGTCAATAACGTTTTCCAAGAAATTACCCATACGGCCTGTGCCGATTGTGGGCGGAATCCAGTTTACAGTTGAGTTTGACGCCAAAAGTTGGTCCTTAACCGCAGTCATCTTGATAAACCACGATTTACGTGCGTAGTAGATAAGGGGTGTATCGCAACGCCAACAGTGTGGATAACTGTGTTCGAACATCAATTCGCTAAACAACAGACCGCGGTTTTTGAGGTCTGCCAAAATCCACTTGTCCGCATGCTTGCAAAATACGTCGGTAAGTTCGCCACAACCCGGAACAAACTTTCCGTCTTCGCCCACAAGTTGAACAAGCGGTAAATTGTATTTGCGACCAACGTTTGCGTCGTCTTCACCAAAGGCGGGTGCGATATGAACGATACCGGTGCCGTCCGTTAAAGTTACGTAGTCGTCGTTGGTAACGTAGTAAGCGTCTTCTTGCGGATGAGCAAAATCGAACAGCGGTTTATAGTGAACGTGTTCGAAATGGCTACCTTTGTTGGTCTCCAAAATCGTGTAAGAGCCTTCTTCAAAATGCTTGGATAACAATTCCTTGGCAAGGATATACTTTGTGCCGTCTTCCACTTGAATGGTTACGTAGTCGTAGTCCTTATTCATACACAACGCAACGTTACTTGGCAAAGTCCAAGGGGTGGTTGTCCATGCAAGAAAATAAGTATCGGGAGCATCTACAAGTTGAAATTTTGCCACAGCGGATTTTTCCTTAACGTCCTTGTAGCCTTGTGCTACTTCGTGACTGGAAAGTGCCGTTCCGCAACGTGGGCAATAAGGCACGATTTTGAAACCTTTGTACAACAAGCCCTTGTCGTAAATGGTTTTTAGCGCCCACCACTCACTTTCGATGTAGTTATTGTCGTAGGTAACGTAGGGATGTTCCATATCTGCCCAGTAGGCAACACGGTCGGAAAGTTGCTCCCACTCGCCAAGATACTTCCATACGGATTTTTTACATTGTTCTACAAACGGTTCGATTCCGTATGCTTCAATTTGCTTTTTGCCGTCGATACCAAGAAGTTTTTCCACTTCCAGTTCAACAGGCAAACCGTGAGTATCCCAACCTGCTTTACGAAGGACGTTTTTGCCTTTCATCACTTGGAAACGCGGGATAAGGTCCTTGATAGAACGTGTTAAAACGTGACCGATGTGTGGTTTTCCGTTGGCTGTTGGCGGACCGTCGTAAAAGGTAAACGAACCTTCGCCTTTTGCCATTGTTTGCTCGAAAACTTTGTTTTGCTTCCAAAATTCGAGCACTTGTTGTTCTCTTTCGACAAAGTTAAGACTGCTACTAACCTTTGTGTACTTTGACATAGTTTTGCTTTGCCTCCTTTGGGCATATTGTTTTAGTTTTTGTAATGATTTTCGGTAAATTGTCGAATCAAATGCAATATTTTTTGAGATTTTGCTTTGCGTTTGAACTTACAATTTACCGTAATAAAAAAGGACGTGTTTGAAAAAAAACACGCCCGATTATAGCATACTACTACTTGGCTTTTACCATTTCAAACAAGTACGTTCACTTTAATAAAAAGTGAGTTATACCGAAGCCTTATAACGGAGACTTACACCGTACAAACTTACTGCGATTTTCAGTTTGTCTGCTTGTTAGGTGATATCTTTTGTAACATTGCAATTTGTCTTTCAGCAAACGACAAACTCTCTGTGTGCTTGTTTTACAAAAGCGTTGTCCTATTTCAAACGCATTTACAAATTTATTTTAACAAAAAAATCCTATTTTAGCAACTGTTTTTTAATGTAGTTAACGTTGTTTTGTCACTTGCAGTGTGCAACGCCAATAACATCAAACAGCAAAATTGCATTAGTTTTACAAATTCAAACTATATGCAAGTTTATATCGTTTTTCAAAATTTATTCTTCGCCATTAACTCTGGCAAATTTTGCATACATTGTATACCCGGATACAGTTGTATCCATGATTATTTCACCATCGATATAATCGTAAACTTCAGTTACGGATGCACTACCATTGGTCGTAACTACAGTGATTTTATCATTTTCGATAGAAAAAGTTGCCACGGCTTTGTAAGTGCTCGGGTTATCGATGCCTTTAGACTCGACAACGCAGGTGCCGTTTGCTTCAAGCGTAATTCGATAGTACTCATACCGAGACAAGCAATCTTGTGAGTTTATTGTAATATCATAACACTCGTATACACCGGCTTCTTCTGCGTATGGAGCACAACTAACCAGCACAAACGAAACGATAATCAACGTAAGAACAACGGCAATTTTTCTTAAATTCTTCATAGAAAATCTCCCTGTAATTATATAATATTTTCACGAATATCATCAAAACGAGTAGTATTCGTTAATTTTGATATTAGTTTTTTGGTTTTAACTTTTTTTTGTTGCCGTTTTCGTCCATGATGTAGGTGTTATCTAACACTTGCACCACACCCATGCGCCACTCTGCAAGGTACTCTTGACGCAATTTTTGTTGTTCCTGCTTTTCCGCATCGGTAAGCCCTTGCGTTTTGGACTTTTTCGCTAAAAAATTGATACGATTTACTTTTTCTTGTAGCATTTGATTTTTCCTTGATAAATATTGATACAATTTTACCACTATAACACAAACCTGTCAAGCAATGCGTACGATACGACAGTTTTTAACACTTGCAACTGCGTAGTTGAACGAAATATTGGTTTCGGCGGCAGCAAGCCACCGCCCTACAATAGCAAAACCGATTTAAAGGCGGAACCGTCGCGTATTGACAATCAACAGTATGTTGTTTGCTAATACGATTATCTCGGTTATATCGGCCATTTTACCCCAAAACACCACAAGATTTTGCGAAAGATAAAGTCGACGGAGCGACAAACGGTTGAGTAGCATTAGCGATTTAACGAGCAAACGCAAGAAAGCGTTGTGTTATTGCGAAAAAGCATACCTGTAGGTACGTGACTGAACAAAACACAAATGATTTTGCGGTCGTTTTGCCGTCAAAACTCAACCTTTTGGAGCGGAGTCAATTTACATAAAAAAAACGACAGATAGATTTTATCTGTCGCATATTTGCAAAAAACTGCACGATTACGGTTGATAGTTGATGCCGAAACGGTATACTTACAGGTGGCTACTCCAAAGCTACCTCGTGGCACACGCTCAAATTGTTTAGTGCTGCTGTGTTCCCACCCTGACACGGTTCGCAACGTCACGTTGCACAAGACCTTGGTATCAACGCTCCTTGTAAGGGCCTGCTTTCCACACCAAAAACCGTCCGCAACCTTTCTGTCTCGCTGTAGCGGATTGCGAGTTACAGGGCACCGCTAGCTCCCCACATAGTGCAGTAGTGGTATTATACACCAAACGTTGCAAAAAATCAACTATTTTATTTCGACGAAGTTTTGTCAACGATTTGGCGGCATATTTGGTTGAAATTAGACGTTTTTAGCGAATAATTTACGATTTTTGTTGCCAAAATTGAATTTTGTATCTTTTTGCAGTTAGATATTACCACACGATACCCACAACTGTTAATCACGTTATTTTAATATTTGCAGTTGAATACTAATATCACGCCTACTGTAATGATAATCAAAGTTGTAACTGTTATAGTCACAGAATCGCTATGGAAAACGTTACATTGTTGCCGTCAAAACAAGTTTGGCAACCTGCAAAACAAACGTTAAGCAGGGTGTTGACGCAAAGTCTTGCACGTTCAATGCCATCGGTAAAGGTTACGCTTTGGCTAATCAAACTTACATCTGTGTGTGGATTAGAATCGGCAAAGTCGCTCGAATCAACTATTTCTTGTTGCAAAAGATATGCTTTTGTAATGTCGCGATAGTTAAGTTTAGGATTTTGCTCGGTAACAAGCGCAACGGGAGTTTTGCCGTTTTCGAATGCAGATGGGAAATAATTGTATTCGCGTTTAGCATTTTGGTGGAACAACACGTAGTCGATAACAGCAATTGTGTAGGTGCCGTTTTCCACTATCGGTTGGTCGGTAACGCGCCAAAAATTTTTGTAACTTGCTTGTTTAATCAAATCTTTGCCACTAACTTCGGCAATATAGACAATATTATCAAACGGAATTGTATTAAACAACTCACGATAGGTAATATCTCCACCACTAAACGCATTACGCGTTTGATTTACCATTGCCAAATCGATATCGTAACCTTGCTCTTGAGCAAAAGCCGCCATTGCTTTACTCACCAAACGAGGCATTTCGTGATACGAACTATTTTTACTACCGTTACCAAAATAGCCGCTAAACGTTGCAATAACTTGGTTGGACGTCGTTTCAATTTCGGCATTGGATGTTTCTACCATTTGTGCTATCGTTTGGTCTTTTGTCCAACTGCTTTGATATTTGATATTTTGAGATTGTTCTGTAGTAACTTTACCGTCCTTATCTACTGCAAGGCGAACGTTAGATACGTAGTTTCCCTTTGAACCACCCTGTATAAAAGTTACTCCGTTTTTATTTTTCAATTCAATGTAATGCGAGTGAGCACAGAATACCGCGTCGGCATATTGAGACATATCCAAATAATTATCTGCTAAGGTGTCTTCGGCACTGTTGTGAATGCTCACTACAACAACGTCACATTTTTCTTCTTCACGAAGTTTTTGCGATAATTCGGGTACTACCTGGTTGGGATATTTGAACCCTATTGTAGAAACAAGGTTAGAGGAAATAGACGTGATTTGACTACTACCAATAATACCGATAATGCCAACTTTTAGTCCGTTATCCAACGTGCGAACGTAGTATGGATCGGCAATTTCGTCAGCAAAAGTTCCCCAACCGCTGTTTATATCCCAATGAAAGATGTTTGCACCCAAAAACTTTACGGACGTTTGCTCGGACAGTTTTTGCAGAGTATCCAATCCCCAATCGAACTCGTGATTGCCTATAGTCATACATTCGATACCGATTTCCGCCATACAGTTATTAAGCAAACTGCCATAATTTGAGTTGGATTCAAGCGTTTCTTGAAACATATCGCCGGAATTTAGCAAAATAGTGTTGCCGTCTTGTTCTTTCTTTTCCTTTAAAAATCCGCCCACGCGTGCAATTTTGTCCGTTTGACCGTGAAAATCGTTAATTGCATACAAATCGACATAGCGAGTTTCGGTAACGTCCGTTCCGTTGTTACCGTTTTGGTTGTTGTTATTATTTCCATCGGTAGAATCACTGCCGTTATTGGAGTCATCGGTTAGGTTCCCGCCTGAAGAACCGCCACCATTTAAAGTACCATCTGTTTGTCCACCGTTATCATTAGAACCATTGCCACCAGTAGAACCACCGTTGTTTGTATCTCCACCTTGATTTCCTGTATTCGGGTTGTTGCCTGTTATATCGCAAGCAACAAGGACAAATATTGAGAAAAGCAAAACAACTATTAGTAAAATGCTGATAAGTTTTTTCATTTTATTCACCTTTTGTGTTATTTTTGAAAAACGTTGCAAAATTTGAGTGGATTTGTCCAATTTTTGCGCAGTTATTTGATAAAACAAGTTTTGCAAGCAAAAGCGTTATAACAGACGTTACACCTTTGTATTTAATGTTTTTGTCAAGACGCTACGCGTTTATGTTAGTGATTTCTTAAAGTTACACAAATCCTTTATGAGTGCGCTTTTGAATTTTGCTTCGAAAATACCGACAAAGTTAGACAATAAACTAACTTTGTGAATGTTTTGCTAAACACCTTGAACATTATATCATCTCAACAAATATATTGCAATAAGTTTTTACAAGCGGAAAGTTCGCAACATTTTTATCGCAATAGATTTTTCGAGTAGTGGAAAATTTGTAAAACCGTTAGATTTTACACCAATTTGGCAATTTCTCGTTTTAGACGAGAGATTATTTTCTTTTCCAGACGTGATATGTACGACTGCGATATTCCCAGCAAATCGGCAACTTCCTTTTGCGTGCGTTCGTCGCCGCCGTCCAAACCAAAGCGCATTTCGATGATTTGTTTTTCGCGAACGGACAGACGAGCAAGTCCTTCGGCAAGTAGTTTGCGTTCCACTTGATCTTCCACGTCGTTGTAGATTGCGTCGGCATCGGTACCCAAAATGTCCGCCAAAAGCAGTTCGTTACCTTCGCCGTCTACGTTGAGCGGTTCGTCCAAACTTACCTCCTGCTTGACTTTAGAAAGTTTACGCAAATACATCAAAATTTCGTTTTCGATACATCTGCTGGCATAAGTTGCAAGTTTAATTTGTTTATCCGCCTTGAAACTGTTTATTGCCTTGATAAGCCCGATTGTGCCAACGGAAATTAAATCCTCCATATCTATACCTGTGCTTTCGAACTTTTTAGCCAAAAATACAACAAGGCGCAAGTTGTGTTCCACAAGTTTGTCGCGTGCCGATTCGTCGCCGTTATTCATTTGAGCAAAGCAGATTGCTTCTTCTTCGGCGGTGAGTGGTTGAGGCAACGCTTCGTTACCGCAAAGATAATTTACGGCATTTTGCGACAAACACATTTTTTGCAAAAGGAGTTTTAACAAAGATAACAATTTCATGGTAACCTCGCAAGTTTTTGAGTGACGTGCAAATTTTTTTTTGCACGTCACGAAATAGTAGAAATTAGACACAACATTACATTTTGTGTAGGTTAAATACCTGTTTTTGTATAGTTAAAGCACCACTTTTGTGCAGTTTAATCTTACTTGCAAATGTAATAACTTTTTTGTGCATGCAAATAGGATGGTTATTCGGCACTTTCGCCAATACAAATACTGTTTGACAAAATAACGTCGTACAAGGGATTTGTTTTGGCAATGGCAAAGTAGACATCGTGCGTTACACCCTGCAAAATCAACTTGCCTTGCGTCGCCACAACGAAACAACTGCCGCCAACTGTGAAAATTTGCACCTGTTTTGTATTTCCGCAAAGCAATCTTTTTGCAAAAATATCGGCAAACTTTTTACCCACAAAACACAACGGTAAGCCGTAGCAAGTGGCAGTGTTTCCGCTATCGTAAAAGGCGGTAACGTCAAATTCACCATCCAAAACAACTTGGCATTTGGCAAGATTTGGAACAATCTTTTTAACATCCTTTGCATAGGCAATTAGCAATTTTGCAATCACAATAACAATCAAAATGGCAAAAAAGTAGCAAAATAACGGCACGTCGCTTTGATAAATCACACCACCGACAAAACTGTTTTGCGACAGGTTGAACAATCCAACGATTGCACCGCCCAAGGCAAAAGTATATGCGCAAGTCGCGACAATATGCCAAAATAGTTTTTTACCAAAACCTACCGTTGCAAGACACATCAGCAAAAGCGAAAGTGTTTTGGCAACGTACAAAACAACTCCCGCAAGTCGAACCGTAAATAAGGCGGTAACGCTACCGACCACTCCACCGACAACCACACGATACCATTTAATTGGCATTTTTAACGACGTAGTTGCAAGATAGAGTATCAAACAATCCATAGAAAAGTTGTCTAAAAATGCGTATTCAATATACACGTTCATGAATGCATTGTAACGCAAGCAAAAGGCACAATATTGCAATGTTTTGTTGAAATAACGACGATTTTTGCAAAATTGAAAAGGGACAAGGAATTATCCTTGCCCTAATTTGTTATTCGAGTGACTTATACTTTTGGATCTAACACTTAGAAAATTGATATGCTAATCCAAATATCGCACTTTTTTGACAATTTGCTATTTGATACGTCTTTTATTCCGTTACGATTTTTGTGATTTCGCGGTAGATTTTGCCTTCCACGTAATTTGTAGGATCTACTTGCTTGCCGTTTTGGGCAACTTCCAAGTGAAGATGTGCGCCATCGCTAAACTCGTATGATGCCGTTGTGCTAACCACACCGAGTTTATCGCCCTTGGCAACGTTTTGGCCGGCAACCACTTGCACATCCGTCAACGATGCGTAGGTTGCAACGACGTTTTCGCCGTGATCCACTTTTACATAATGTCCCATGCCGTAACTTTCGCCCACTTCCAAAACAGTGCCGTCGTACATAGCAGTGACGGGAGAGTTTTCCGCCGCCAAAAGGTCAATTCCTTTGTGAGTTAACCATTGGTTGAGCGTGGGATTATACACAAACAGCAGTTGGTCATCGGTGTAGTCCATACCTACGCTTTTGTATGCAACGGGACTGGTAAAATACACCTTTTCCGTGATGACGGTTGGGGTCGGTTTTTCGTCCACGATAGGCGGTGTTACAACGGAATCGTCGGGAGTTCCACCAACGGGAGCATCCGGTTCGTTACCTGTTACGCTAACGGCGATAACCACTGCGGAAATTGCCACGGCACAAAAGATAAGCAACAGCAACGCCGCATTATTGCGCAAAAATCGTGTAAATTTATTTGTTTGATTGGTCGAATTCATTGTTATCCTCCATGTTTGTTTGATTTGATTGTTGACCGCTTGTTGTGTTTTTATACAGCAATAAACGTTTTTTGATATTTTTGTACGGACATTTTTGCCTTTTTTATTTAGACCAATTATATGTTCTATTATTAACCGTCCTTTTTGCACATTTTACTTATAAAAGTAGAAATTTAGGGACGATTGTGTAACTTGCAACCATTTGACAGCAATTTGAAATAACATCAACACGAACGCTCAACCACCGCAAACCACGACAGAGTGCGGAGCCGTTACGTATGAACTACAAACAGTGTGTGAGTTGAAGATACGATTAAGATTGGCAGTCTATAACAGTCGTTTTTCCAAACATCAACAAGTTTTATTGAAATTCACGACAGCGACAAAAGATTGTTGATGTAGCAAAGACGTTACACATGGATTATAGAACTAATATAATTTGTTGAAAAATATTTGTTTATTGTTTGTGTAGTTGTAGTAACTAATAATCCCCGAGTATCAATGGCGAGCCGATTGTGATAGACGTTCCGTCGAAGGCAATTTGCAAATTAGTTTTGTTTCCGTCCAACGCAATACTCCCGACAATTTTTGGGGAATACCCACAAACGACAACCATGTCTGGGAAAGTTTGAGTTGTATGTACGGCAACGTCCAACCGTTGCAAAAGGTTTGCAAAGTCATTTTTATTCGCATCGAAAGTGAAGCTGACACCTTGTACGTTTTTGCACTGTTGCAAAGTGGCATCCAACTCGTCACGATTGCATTGCACGATTTTGCCAAAACCGACATCCACGTATTGCACAGACGTTTCCGTGCAAAACACCTTGCAGGTTGCGTTTTGTTCGTTAAGTTGATTTTTTAACGTCGTTGGCACAAAATACGCCATCGCAACGATAAGTACCATCGCCAAAAGCAATGCAAACAATTTGTTTTTCATAACCGCCTCCACCACCATTGTTGACATTTTTTCGTAAAACAAAACAACCCTGCTAAAAAATTGCAGAGTTGTTTGCGTAATTTGTCATTTTATTATAATGAATAATGTCGATGTGTACCGAAAAATCGCATAACGGTATGTCGTTTTGTTGACAAAACCAAAATTTAGGCAACACTATCACGAAGTGAATAATCCACCATAGTTTGTAGATTTATAACCGATATATTGTTTAACAGCGTTACGTTATTTATATCGGCAATGTTGCATATCGGCATTGAAGTATCGACACAAATATAGCAACAAAACAGTACAACTGCCAATTGTAAATCGCACTATTTTACCACCAAATCGTTTGGGTTCGCGTTGAAAAATGCGGTAAGTCCGTTTTGCATTGTTGCCACGTCCGTTGCACCACAAGTTTCGCAAGCGGAATGCATTGCAAGTTGGGGCATACCGATATCGCAAGTTTTGATACCCAATTCGCGGGCGGTAGCAAGTCCAACGGTAGATCCACAACGCAAATCGCTACGATTGTACACGTCTTGGAAAGGCACGTTGGCATTTTGCAAAATGTTTTTTAACAGCGCGGAAGAAAGTCCGTCCGTTGCGTAGTTGGTGTGATGTTTGATAACAATACCCTTGTTGAGATATGTTTTGTAGGCAACGTCGCTCTTTTCCGGATGGGCAGGATGACAAGCGTGACTGTTATCTACCGACAAAACCATACCCTTTTCGATTGCGTTTTGACGAGCGGTAACATCCATACCCAACGCATCGCACAAACTATCGATAACCTGAGTTATAAAACGTGGGTTGCCTTGACGTGTTCCACTGCCGACTTCTTCGTTATCCAAGCAAACCGCCATTGCGATATTTTGCGGATTGCAGTTTACAAGTGCTTGCACCGACGTGTAAACGCTCGTTAAGTTATCAATACGCGGAGCACACAAAAATTCGTTATCTACGCCTGCAAAAAACGGTTCCGTTGCGGGCACAACGTACAAATCGGCATCCAAAACGTCCAAATCAGTTAAAGATTTGTACAAATCGGCGGTGTTTTGAGCAAAAAGCGGAAGAGTATCAACTTGAACATTTACAGCAAATCCGTCGTTTACGCCGGGGTTGAGATGCACGCACAAACTGGGAATAACCACGTTGTAGTCGCTGCAAACAAGACGTTGCTCAACACCGTTTTCCCCTTTGGCAAGCATGCGTCCGGCAACCTTCAACGGGCGATCGAAGTAGGTGTAGAGCAAACCACCACCGTATTTTTCCGTATTGAGACGTTGAGCGTTTTCACTGGAAACAAGTTTTGCGCCTTTCACCTTAAAACTGGGCGAATCGGTATGGCTTTCGCAAATGGAAAAGACATTGTTTTTGCCCATAACAAATGCAATCACCGACGAACCGTTGCGTGTAACAAAGTACTTTCCGCCCTGTTTGACATTCCATTTTTCGCCAATGGTAAGTTCAATAAAACCGTTTTGTGACAGAAACTCGCACACGTTTTGCGTTGTGTGGTAGGCTGTGTAGCTATTTTTGAGAAATTGCAAAACTTCCATATTATTGCTCCTTTTGTGTAAAACGCAGGTTATTTTGTGCAAAAATTGTATCACAAACAACCAAGATAGTCAATCATAAATAGCGTTTGCACACAAGGTTAGCAATAATGGTAAATTTTAACGCCAATACGGCAAAAAACAAGCAACAACACCGCTTTGGCACTGCATATTTGCAAAGATTGATAATTAAAACAGTTCGCACATAGTCTACACAAAAATAGCAATCAACAGAAACTCACACCGTAAAATTTGCAAAGTACACAAATAGTAAAAATATCTGTTTTTTACAACTATCAATATGTTTTTTTCACGATTGAGTTACAAGCGTTTCGCATTGGCTGTTGCAAAATTCTAATTTTGTTCAACTTGTACTTGCACATCAAAACTCAACTCGTTCATTGAAAAAGTGTTTACAAAGTCGGTAGAACCGTATTTTTGACGAAACTTTTCATGCAGATATATCAAATCAACGTTGTTTTGCTTTTGGTAGTCCACAAAACTTTGCACCAAGTCGGTTGCTTGACGTTGGATATTTTGCAGTAGTTCTTTAGGCAAATCTTGTTCCGTCTGCACTGTAAACACACCGTTTACCCCAAAGTCGTCACTGCGCGCAAGACGACATTTAAGTTTTATTTTCAACGTGACGTTTGTGCCGGAAAATTGCATATCGACACTTTTTTCGCCGATGATAAACGTTACTTTTTCACCGTCCGCCTGCACGATAAACACGTCGCCCGTTACCGATTTTGTCAAAATGGAAAGTCCGCGCAACTGTTCGTGCGACATATATCCAACAAAATTGTTGTTTCTAAAAACCACAAGTTGGTCGTAGGCAAAATATCCTTGAATTTTATCGGGATTTTGCGCATCGGTGTTTTGCGACGGCACAAATTGTACGTGATTGATAAATCCCGTGCACAAAAGTTCCTTTTGACTACGCGCGTATTGCAAAAGAGAATTTGTTGGTAAGGCGGTGCTTTTTGCTTGCTGCTGTAACATCGACACAATCGCCAACGACACACTTTGCGACATACCTTCGCCGTAGTTCAAAATCTGCTTAGCTTCCCCCTTGGCGCAACAAATTACCGACGATTCCTTAAAATTGTACGAATGAATAAAAAAATCGACAATTTGCGAAAAATCCACTTGCGTGTACAAACTTTCCCCCAACATTAGCAATGCGCACTGCCCAAGAGAAGCTTCCTTGCCCATTTTTTGAGTGATTTGCCCGATAGCGTGCGCTACCGTTTGTCCTTGCACTGTGATAGTTTTACTAAATGTACCGACTTGTTCGCTTCCGTTGCCCGGACTTACAACTTCCGCCGTTACCACAAGTTGATTATTTTGCGATAAATCCAACCCCAAACCGATGATTATTGCACGATCCAAAATATCGTTGGAAGTGAAACTTGACGACATAACAACCAAAGCTATCGCCACAAGAAAAATCACCAAAATGCGCCTTAAACTACTCATTTTGCACCTCTAAACCATACTTTTCGTTAGCAATGATAATCAAAAAGGGCAACGCAATAGGCAATGAATATTGCACCAACGCAAAAGGTATAACCAGTTTAGACATCACATCTTGCACGAGAGTGTCCGCCGAAACAAACAACGGCAACATAAGTAGCAAAGCAATCACCAAAATAGTAGGCAAGTTGGGTTTTGTGAAGTGCAAATTGAACATCTTTTCGCAACATTTGTAGGCACAGTACACAAAAATTACAATTTTGATAAGCACCGACATTATCCACACCGACAATGTTAGCCAATCCCAACGCCCGTTGGTGATTTCTGCAATGGAAAAGACGGAAATTTTGCTCATTGCCAATTTAATTTCCGGTGCGATAGAACCAAACAGCGCAACGAAAATAGCATTCATTACCACGGTTAGCACTACGCCTACCGCAAATGACGTAAAAATGGGTGTAAAAATACGCTTTTTTATTTGCAGATTTTCCATAACGAAATACACAAAAATGTAATCGGCAAACCAAAAAGAACGAGCAAATGCCGTTTTGACGATATTTTTCCAACCAGCTTCGGCAATGGGCAAAAGTGCGCCGAAATCCGTTTGTTTTACGGTAAAAAACAACAGCGCAACAATACACAACACAATCAACGCACAAGTTAACTGTCCCATACGTGCAATGCAGTTAAATCCACGTGCAATGGCAAAAAAACTTACCGCCACAATAGGCAACACAAACATTATCCAGTTGGTGGACACGTCAAAAGTTACGGCAAACATCCTATAACAGGAATTTAACAAAATAATACTTCGTGTGATAAACAGCACGAAAAATATCAGTAACACGATTTTTTCTACAATCGGGGTAACGGAAAGGCGCAAAACTTTATCCAACGAAAGGTGTTGCGATTGGTTTAGTTTTATCGCCCATCCCAAAAACGCAAGGCAAATACCGTCCCACAAAAAGGCAACGCACAACACAAGCCAACTATCGTGACCTACTTCGCTTGCCAGTATCGAAGGCAACGACAAAAATTTGCTACCTGACGTTACAAGTAGCAATAACAGTGCAAACTGTCCAACGGTAACTTTATCTCTGTTCATTTACCTCGCCTCACTTTATTTTTGTTGGGGATGGATTTTGGTCGATTTTTCCAACTATCGATAGGTGTGCTTGCAACGGCATCTTGTTTATCGTTTTCGATAGACGGCGCAAAAGGTGCCAAAAAGGGCGTATGATAGTCTTGCATGGAGCAAAGGTAAAACAAAATCGTCATCATGCTTAAAATTACGCCTAAAATACCCATTATTCCCGCGATAAAGGTGATAACAAGGCGCAACAGCGACAAAATCAGCGTGTTATCCGGCATGGTAAACAACCCGATGCCCGATAACGCGCCAATCATCACGGCGGGCGCACCGATTAGCCCTGCTTTTACGGCAGCATCACCAAGCACTATTGCACCAACAAGCGAAAGCGATATTCCCACCGCCGACGGCATTCGCAAATTTGCCTCTCTCAAGATATCGAAAATAACGATTATCAAAATCATTTCCGCCAACGGCGAAAAGGGTATCGCTTGGGTGGCATTGAGTATGGTTATCAAAAATTTTAGCGGTATAATTTGATAGTTGTACATCTGCAAACACACGTACAGCGACGGCAACAGCACGCTTGCCAACACGCTGATAAATCGCAAAATACGGTTTAGCGTTGTCATTACGTTGTCTTCGTAGTAGTCGCCGGGAGATTGCAAGTCTTCCACGTACAAATACGGCACGGTAAGTACCATTGGAGAACCGTCCACTATCAAGATAACTCTGCCTTCCAGCATTTTTCCCACTGCAACGTCGGGTTTTTCCGTCATACCTACACGTCGAAACAACGCGGTTTTGTTTTGGTCGATATAGCGCGAAAGATAGCTTGCATCCAAAATGCCGTCCACGTTAATTTTTTGCACCTGTTGGATTATATTATCTACCACTTTTGTATCTGCAATCGTACCAAGATAGCACACGTACACCGTTGTATTTGTGTATTTGCCCACGCACAGCGTAGTCACCTTTAGGTCGGCGGTTTTTAGGCGTTTGCGAATTAGCGTCAGGTTGATTTTTGCGTCTTCTACAAAGCCTTCACGTGGACCGCGCATAACCATAGAAGTAGGTGGCTCGGCAATGGCACGTGCAAGAGTTGTTCGCGTATCGATAGCAATGCACGTTTCGTCACAAAAAACCAGCGTATAGCCGTTGGAAATAGCATCAGTAACATCAAAATAGTTGGTAATTTGTTTGTGGACCACCCCTGCGGAAAGGCATTTAACTATCGAAACGCCATCCACAACGTTTTGACAATATACCAACGGTTGCACCACGTAGTTGGAAATTTTAACATCGTTGCACATGCTGTCCAAAAAGGCAATGGTAACGGGCAAAGCGCAATCCACCTGCCTTGTGCAAAAATCGTCGTCGCCACGATACAGTTGTTTTAGTTGCTCAAGATAGTTGTTCATAACGATAATTTTGACAATTTGGTGCAACAAATATACCTATTGCAAATAAAAAGAGCACCGACAAAAGTCGATGCAACGAAGCATGAGATATTATTTCTACGGCAACTGATACTGCTCTATCGAAATTAGATGATATATTTTGCAATAATATAAAGTTTACCAATATAATCAAAATCTATCGGTTGTGGCAATCGTTTTTTTCCAAACATCAACAAGATTTTGCGTAAACAAAGGCAACAAAGCAAAAGATTGTTGGTAAGCGTTAGCGGTTTGGTAAGTAAAACACAAGCAAGAGACGTATTATTGCAAGGGAGCGTACTTGAAAAGTACGTGACCGAGCAAAATACGGATAATTGCGACAGCGTTTTCTTCCCAAACATCAACAAGATTTTGCGTAGTTGTCCTACTCAAGAACCTTTCCAAACACATTGTCGTAGGAAATATCGCCCAAATCGGCATAACGCGAGTCGTGACTGTTAGAACGATTGTCGCCTATGGCAAAAAAGTATCCTTGCGGTACGGTGTAGGGGCTATCTTTAGTAAAACTTTTAAGACGTTGCAAGGTATCGTGTTGGTCGTTGGACATAATATAAAACATGTCTTCCGCATATAGCGTTTCTTGTTTTTCGTTTTCGCCGACAATATCGCCGTCGGTAGTTTTAATTTTTATACGATAGGTATCTGTTTTGCCATCGACTTGTTCTACCCAAATTTGATCGCCTTGGGTGGCAACCACACGTTTGATAAGTAAGCGGTATTGGTCATCGGCATTTTGCTTTATGCTATAGAAAAAGTTGAAATGTTCCTTCAACCAACCGGGGTGATTGATATAAAAAACCACTACGTCCCCACGAAAAATTGTATTTTGATTGGCGGTACGGTCTACCTTGACTATCGTTCCGCTGGTGTAGGTTGGCAACATAGAGTCGCCCGACACCACCACGTTGGTAATCCAAAAAGCTTTGCACAAAATGGTTGCCAACAAAACCACAATCACAACGATAAGCAAAATGTTAACGATTTTGTCCCACGTTTTTGTCTTTTTGGGTGTTTGGGTGTGGGATTGCTCCTGCACTTCTTCCACAAATTCAGTTGTCTGTTGTCGTTGATTCAACCCGTTTAACCGCCTTGTAAAATTTGTCGTTAGGCAACATTACCACGTGCCCGCACTGTTTACATTTTATTTTGTAGTCTGCGCCTGTACGCACTACCTCCCACTTGTTACAACCGCAAGCATGAGATTTTCGTGTAGTGACAGTATCGCCAAGTTTGCAAGATATCATACTAAAATAATATTGTTTACCAAAAAGGTTTGCTGGCTTTTTAGTACCAGCAGTTGTGGAATTTGCTCCGCAGACATATTTTTGCTACGTTCGCGGTTGTTGCTAACAAAGTCGGCAGTTTCCACAGTAACGCGTTGCCATTTGCCGTCACCAACAAGTTGTTTAGTTGCCACGTACACGTCGTTGGTGATACCGTAGTTGCACACCACCGCAATTGTAAGAGGTTGTTGTTCCTTTGCACAAATATCAAAACTTACCGCAAAGGACGAATTCTTTTTTACGCCGGCATCCGCCAACGCAAAAGTTGCAAGGCAGTTGCCTTGTGCGCCTACTATATCGAGATACCCTTTTGTGCGCTTTGTTTCCGATTTTGTAAACATCCAAACGTGCGGATCGCTAACGGCAATAAGTTCTTGCTTGCCTTCGCCGGTAAACACAATGCTGTTTGCCATTTTGATGTTGGCATTTTTAACCGGGATTTCCAACAAAGTGGAAGAAACGGTTACTTTTCCTGCAATTTGCGCAAATGCCACAACGTTGCAGTTTGGTTCGTACAAATCAAGTTTTGCAACGTAACAATCGTCTGTTTGCCGTAAATTTGCTTGCACCCAATGTTTTGCACGTAAATTTTCGTTGGTACAATACCAAACAGACGTATCTGCAATGCTTGCAGACGTATTTAGTCTAACAAAGTAGTCACCGTTTTGCTCGAAATAGTCAAATTCGTAGTCTTCTTGAGCGGTAACTCCCTTGCACCAGTTGATGATGTTTTTGACATAGCGTGCATCTAGACAATCGAACAAGTCGGGAACAATAAGCAATCTGCTTTGGTCGTTTAGACGGTTGAAAGACTTGCTGACTTCTACCACGTCCACAACGTGGCTGTTTGCAGAGCTAACCACGTATACAGGTATAGTGATGTTTATCAAATAACTTTGTGGAGCAAGTCCCATTGTCCACGCTTGGCTTTTGTCGTCGTGAGCAAATTGGTCTTGCAGAGATGCTCTGTCGTCCATGACGATATCGGCATCGGGATAATCAACGTTTAGCGGACCGAACAAAAACATACCGTTTGTTACACGTTTATCTTGTGCGCAGACGATAGCACCAACGGTACTATAGTTGCCAATGGTAACCACGGAAATGGTCTGGATGTTTTCGCACTCGGCAAGATAGGTGATGGCACGCATGCAACACAACGATTGCTCGTACAGTTTGCTGTTGCGCACGGTGCCGTCAAAAAAGAACAAATCCTTGTTTGCTACGGCGTTGCAGTAGTCCACATCTTCGGGGAATATTGTTCTGCAACCGTCTTCCGTACGACCGTCCACGTCTACTGCCATTGCCAAAAAACCGTTTTGTGCAATGTCGTGCAAATCTTGCAGGCTAACCTTGTTACTTTCGCCAATAAGTAGCACTGCTTTGGTGTTTTTTTTGTCGGGGTGGCAAATGCTTGCACAGACACGTGTTTTGCGACCGTTAGCAAAAGTTCTGCCCGTAAAGTAGATTTTTTTGAAGGTGAATTTATCTTCCGTTACCGTCCTTGCAACGGTAACGTCCAGTTGCTCGGCACAGGCATCGAAGCCTTCCCATAAAGTTTTGTTGGTAAGTAGTTCCATAATTTTCCTTTTTTGTAGGATTTTTGATAAAAGTGTGTGTTACAATTTTTTGTTAGTATTTTACCACATATACACTATTTACGCAATACGTTTACGTTATTTGTGATAAGGAGTGTTTGCATTGATTGTACACGCACGGTAGAGTTGTTCGCAAAGCACCACACGACACAGTTGGTGAGGCAACGTTATTTTGCCAAAGGACAATCGCAAATGACACTTGTTTTTTACGCTTTGGTGTAATCCGTTGCTACCGCCAATAATAAAGGTAAAGGTGGAAAAATTTTGTTTTTGGTCGTTGATATACTTGGCAATTTGCACGCTATCTAACGTTTTGCCGTCGATATCTAACGCAACAATACAACCTTCCGCCTTTTGAAGAATAGATTTTGCTTCAGTCTCCATAATTTTTTGTATTTGAGCGGGGTTAGGTTCGCCGTTGAAAAAGCTCTCGTCTACTTCGACAATTTCCGTAGTGGCAAAACGTGAAAGTCGTTTTACGTATTCGGCAATAGCTTGGCGAAAGTAGTCTTCCTTAATTTTTCCTACTACAACAAGTTTGAATTTCATAACGTCACTCCGCAAACAAATTTGCTATCCACAAAAATACACAAATGGCAATCGCAACGGCAAATGCTCCCCACGTTGCACCGTTAGGTTGTTGTTTTTCGGCAGGTTTGGTTGCGTGATTTTTTGTAGTGAACAGATATCCAACAACGCTTCCAACAAAGAAAACTCCGCCAACGATACCAGTAAACACATCGTTGTTTTGGTAAAATCCCGTTGGTTCGATGGTGTAGGAAAGTACGATAACGGCAAGATTGTTGAAGGCGTGTACAATAACGCTTGTCCACACGCTACTACTACGATATGCAAGCAACATCAAAAAACTGCCCAAAACAAATTGGTGCAAAGTTTGTGCGGGATTTAGGTGAAATAAAGCAAACAACGCTCCGCTTGCAACAATACCACCAACTGCGTTGTGATTGGTGAGTCCACTACCTATTGTTCCGCGGAATAAAAATTCTTCGCCAATGGGAGCAATCACCACCGTGACTAAAATAAGTGCTACGGGGTGTAAATCAATTTCCGTAGTTGGACGATTTAGCTCCAAGTTTTCCAACAAATCGAAAAACAATTCGTTTAACGGTAGCATTAAATGTATTAGTCCAAAGGTTGCCAAACATCCCCACAAAACGTGCCAAAGTCGTGGTTTAACAGTCGCTTCCGTAACGTTTAAGAACTTTTTTTGTGTAATTTTGGCGTATATAAAGGCAATGGCAAATATGCTTGCGGACAAAAGTGCATACAAAAAATTATATGCAAATGATTGCGTTGGCAATGCCAAAAACACACCGCCCAAAACAAGTTGCACAAACACGTACAACACAACCGCAAGCGAAAAACTTGCTATGCCGTCCTTTTTTGTGTAAAAATCAGTCAAGAGTTTCTCCTACCACGTTTTGATTTGCAACGTATAAGTGTACGTCTTTGCCTTCAATAACGTTGTGTTTTTGATACATTTTGTTAATTGTATCAAAGGCAAGTTCCGCCGTATTGTTGTTTTCCGAAAGATGTGCAAGTACCACTTTTTTGACGTTAGTGCCGATAAGTTGTTGCAAAACGTCGGCACATTGGTCGTTGGAAAGGTGTCCGTAAGGGGACAAAATACGACGCTTCAAGTTGTAGGGGTATTTGCCGTTTTGTAGCATTGTCACATCGTGATTGCACTCCAACTGCACGATTTTGCATGATGAAAGAAAATCCACAAGCAGGTGAGCGTACGTTCCGGTATCGGTTACACTGGCAACGCTTTCGCCGTCGCAACTAAAACGATAACCGCAACACGCTTGACTGTCGTGCGAACATTGGTATACGTCCACGGTGATATCTCCCACAACAAAACTGTCGTCCACGCCCGTGATATTTGGCGAATAACTGCGTGTTGCAATGCAATTTACAATGGGATTGGGCACAAAAATCTGCGTAGTTGATGCGTTTTTCGTCCACATTGGCAAGGCGCAAACGTGGTCGTCGTGTTCGTGCGTGATAACAATAGCATCCACGTCGTTAGGACAAACGTTTTTGTTTTGTAACGCTGCAACAAGTTTTTTATAGGAATAGCCCACGTCCAACAAAATGGTTGTGTTTTGTGATTGAATTAAAGTACAATTTCCCCGACTTCCGGAGAACAACGGTGTAAGTTTTAGCATAACTATGTAATTATACCACATATTGACAAATATTGCAAAGTATTGACGAAGTAACGGGAAAAATAGAATATGTGTTTGAATTTTTACAATAGAGAAATGATAAAAATGTCACCCTTAACGGAGTGCGTAGCACGTAGACCAACCAATAGGACAATACGATAGTATCAGGGGCTATATTTCAAATAAACAACAGGCATTCCATAGATTGCCATATAAATGAAACGACAGCCGCAAACCGCCGCCTTACAATACAACATAACTCTTGATACAAAATTCATTGAAATATGTATTTTATTGACACTATATACTTTTTACACAAGCCCAAATGCCGACAATTATATACGCCATCGACAACATACAATGTCATCTTGAGCGAAGTCGAACCTGTAAGGAGATACTTAAGTATCGGCATCTATTGAGTTGCACCGCCCGAGATTCTGCGATGGGAAACCATCGCTGCGACGCAGTTCGACTCACTTCGTTCGTTCAGAATGGCAGTGAGTGGCGAACCATTGCGTATTGACTACTGAAAATAATGTAAAGTTTACAAATAAAATTGAAATCTATCGGTTATAGTAAGTGTTACCACAAACATCAACAAATTTTTACCAAGTTGCCTAATAAATAAAAAAATGCACTTTCCATGAAGAAAATGCATTTTAATGATTTACAGTTGAGAGAGCAAATTCTTGCGAGTTTGTTCAAAATCGGCGGAATCCTTGTCTGTGCGAGCGTTGGTTTCGACAATTTGCTTTTGCAAATCGCTCGTCAATTTGTACTTTGATGCAATAAATATTGCCAAGCCCATTATCAAAATAGGCAACACGATAAAACAAATACGAATTGCCAGTTGTGCGCTTTGCGGCTGCGACACCGGCAATAGTTGAACAGAACCATTGCCGATTGTTGCTTTGAAATTATCAAGCAAACCAAAATCTTTACCGTCAATTATAACTTTGCCCGTTTGCAAAATAACGTCGTATTGTTCCGTTGTGACGTATTGAGTTTCTACATAGCCTGCAAGACCGATTATTGCCGGAGGAATTGCCAAGCCGATTGCTTGTGCGGTGGTATTAAGAAAGTTAGTAATACCGGAAAATGCACCTTCGGTACGCTCACCAAAGTACAATTCGCCAACGTCACAAACGTCACCAAGACTGCTATGCGGAACAAACACCGTACCGCCAATGCCCAAGCCAAGCAACAAACCGAACAAAATAATCAACCAATCGGGAGCGCCGATAACGGTTTTTACAACGTTATTTACAACTTCTGTGTTGCTTTCGCCAGGCAATAGCCACATAAACGCAACTACCACTGCCCAAATTACACAACCAGTGATATATGCAAATCGTTTAGACTTAACTTTGATAAGTTTTAGATACAAGGGCAATGCAATTATTTGTGCGACAAACATCATCGCTGCCGCTACCGTTGCGATAGGAAAACGTCCATAACCGAATTGCGTTACCTGTTGATAGGTGCAACGACGAACGTAGAAATCGCAAAAAGTAAAGAAAAAACTGGACATCATCGCCATCGCCATGGAAGAACACATTTGCATGCCCAAGTATTGACGATAGGTTTTTACTTTTAGCGGACGGACAAATTCCTTCAGGGAAAATTTTGTTTTTACAGGTGGGGTTACGATTTGTTCACGCGAGAACAATGCAGTTATCAGCACCGATACCATAAATATCGAACCGAAAATCACAGCCATAACAATGTAGCATATTCCACCGTCTCCCTTGGACGGAGAAGCAATCATTCCGGGAACAGCCACGCACACAGTACTGGATGCAATACTAAAAGCAAGCCGTACTGCGTTTGTATTGTTGCGTTCGTTATAGTTATCCGTCATTTCGCTTGCGTGCGAATAGTACGGAATTAGTATAAAACTTTGTGCAGTAGCGTAAAACATGTAAATTATCACAACGAAAATGCATTTTAGCAGTACACTACTTGTTATCAAATTCCACGGGAAAAACAACAATATCAGCCCAACGAACATCAACGGAGCAAAAATAAGCATATATTTGCGACGTTTACCGAATTTGCCGGGTTTTGTGCCGTCGGTAATTCTGCCGATAAACGGATCGATAATGCCGTCCCAAATTTTTGTTAGCAACAAAATGGGCGCAAGCCACACCATTGGGATGCCTACAACCAACGTTAAAAAGGGCGTAAACAAAAAGTTGATTATGTTAAAACTGCCACCGCCAAAGATATCGCCACAGGCAAATGCCAGTTTGTTTCCAAGGCTAACGTGATCTTGTGAAAGTTGTTTTTTGCTCATAGTTACCATCCTTGAGAATTTTAGAGAAAGTGTAGCAAACAACAATGTTTGCTACCGTAATTTGTAGTAGAAAACAACAAAATTTGCAATACGTATCAACGATTTTGTTACACGTTAAAGCGGAACAATACAACGTCGCCATCTTTGATAACGTAGTCTTTGCCTTCGGAACGCACTTTGCCGTGTTCTTTAGCTTGGTTGTATCCGCCCATTTCCATCATAGTTTCGTAAGGAACGATTTCTGCACGAATAAAGCCTTTTTCAAAATCGCTATGGATTTTGCCTGCCGCTTGCGGTGCCTTGGTGCCTTCGGTAATTGTCCAAGCGCGCGTTTCCTTTTCGCCGGCGGTAAGATAACTAATTAGATGCAACAAGGAGTAGCACTTTTTAACAAGACGATTCAATCCGCTTTCCGTGATGCCGTAACTTTCCAAAAACATTCCTTTTTCGTCGGCGGGCAAGGTGGAAAGCTCTTCTTCAACCTTGGCACAGATAACAAGCACTTCGGCATTTTCTTCCGCCGCTTTTTGCTCAACCAATTTTACAAGTTCGTTGGACGGATTGCCGATATCGTCTTCAGCGATGTTTGCGGCATAAATTACGGGTTTGCTTGTTAAAAGGAACAAATTATCAACAATTTCGCGTTCTTCTTCGTCAAATTCCATTGTGCGAACAGGTTTACCGTCTTCCAAATGGGCAATGATGTTTTTGATAAGTTCCACTTCCAACTTGTACTTTTTATCTCCGCCCTTTGCCATATTGACTGCTTTTGTCAAACGTGCGTTTGCCGTTTCGATATCTGCCAAGATAAGTTCCAAGTTGATAACTTCCATATCGTCAACGGGGTTGATTTCCGTAGAAACGTGGGTGATGTTGGAATCGACAAAACATCTAACAACGTGAACGATTGCGTCCACTTCGCGAATGTGCGACAAAAATTTGTTGCCCAAACCTTCGCCGCGACTTGCACCTTTAACAAGTCCGGCGATATCTACAAACTTTAGATAGGTTGGGGTGATTTTTTTGGAATTGTACAAACTTGCAAGTTTATCGAGACGTTCGTCGGGAACGGCTACCACGCCTACGTTTGGCTCGATTGTACAAAATGGATAGTTGGCGATTTCCGCCCCGGCTTGTGTAATTGCGTTAAACAACGTGCTTTTGCCTACATTAGGCAAACCTACAACACCTAATTTCATAGTTACCTCGGTCTAAAAATACGTATTTTTGTGTAAAATCTATTGTGTAAGTCGCGTTCAAATTTTAATAAGCCATGTTGACTGCAAATACCATCAAACTCTATGTGATTGACAAACGATCTTCCATTACAAGAGTTGATAATCTTTACAAAACGATATCTTGACGACAACTTTCATCAAAAAGAATTTTGCAATTATAAAATTTAACTTAAGTCAAAAACGATATCTTATGTGAAAAAAAATTGACAATCATAACAGTGTTATGAATGAAAATTTGCAAATCACAGCGCAACTTAAACGTGATATTTAACTAATGTTAATATATTGTACTACAAAAAAAAGAAAATGTAAATAGAAAAGGAACGGTGTATGACGGTTATTGAAAGTATATTTTTGGGATTGTTGCAAGGGTTTACGGAATTTTTACCTGTTTCCAGCAGCGGACACCTTATTTTGGCGCAAACGTTATGGAATATTGACGGCAATTTATTCTTTGACGTGATGTTACATCTTGGAACGCTGCTTGCCGTGGTGATAAGTATGCGAAAAACAATTTGGCAAACGATAGTCAATTGGAAAAACAAAAAATTACTATATCTTGTAATTGCAAGCGTGCCTACTTTCGTCATCGCACTGCTTGTAAAACTTTTTGTTGACGAACAACTGCTATCTCAACTGTTGCCAATAGGATTTGCATTAACTATCGTTTTGATAGTAATTTCCCACTACTTTGCAAAACCACAACTGCGATTGGAACAAACGGGCGTTTTGCCCATTATCACAACAGGAATTGTACAAGGAATTGCGGTGTTACCGGGGTTATCTCGTAGCGGAAGTACGATTTCAACGTTAAAATTGTTTGGTACAAACGCAAGCGACAGCGCGGAGTTTTCCTTTTTGCTGTCCATCCCAATAATTTTGGCAAGTGGCGTTGTAGAAATTTGGGAAGCGTCGCACTCTGCAATCACAATACAGTGGCATTGCGTGATAATTGGTGTTGTTTGCGCGTTTTTGAGTGGACTTGTTGCCGTAAACATGGTAATGCGTGCCGTAAAAACAAAAAGTTGGATTGCCTACGCCGTTTATCTTGTAGCGCCTCTAGTAGTAAGTTTGATCATAATGTTTTAGGAAGAAAAATGCGCATTCAAAAAGTATAACTTTGGCGTGCATTTTCATTTTAACAATGACGTTATCGCTTATTTTTGACAATTTGCAAGCACAACGGTTTTGATAACGACGGACATTTTAAGAATTATACAAATTGATTTTTTTTAGACAAAAAAGGGACGTATCGCTGATGACACGTTCCTTGTTGATTTTGCTTTGACAGGTTACTTTTTCAAAGCAACTTGCATTTTTTGTTTTGCAGTTTCGCAATTTATATTTTTATATTAAATTTGCCAATATATTTTTTCTTGCCAATATATCCTTTTATCCAAATGAATTTATTATTTTTATCTACAAAATGAGTAAATTTTAAGTTCGCATTGAAGATTAGTTCCACGGTTTGTGCAAAATCACAGTGCCGTCTAACGATTTTTGCGATATTCCCGTTTGATCGATAATTGCATAGCAAGGAGTTTTATCTCTGGGTGAGGCACAACTACCCACGTTAAACACGGTAACGCCGTTTACGTTGTAAAAATGCGTCGAATGGGTATGTCCGTGCACAAGCAGGTCGCCACTGCCTATAAAGGACGGAATCTTGTAGCCGTTGTAGATATGCCCGTGGGTGAAAAACATCGTACGGTCAAAGTAATACATCACAGCATATTCTTCAAAATTGACGTCCACGTTAGGATAAAAAAGATCGTTGTTGCCACGGACAAAATATGTTACGGCATCAATTTGTTTGAGTAAGTTTACAATTTGCTCGATGCGAGTCCATCCGCCGAACAAATCTCCACAAAACACAACCTTGTTAGGCTTTTCGCGTTCGATTGCCTGCAAAATGGTTTTTAGCGCGTCTACGTCGCCGTGCAAATCGGAAAAAACAAATATTTTCATTAGTCCAAACGGATGTGTTCGATTTCCTTTTTGTCGCTACGTTTGTAGATAACAAAACGGTTACCTACACACAAAACGGGATCCGCACCAAGGCATTCGCACACTTCTTGACACATTGCGCGCACAGGAATTGTGCAACTTTTTAGGCTGGCAACTTTAACAAGTTCATTGTGATAAAGTGCCGTTTCGATTTCCGCAATAACGTTGTCGGTAAGTTCATCCTTGCCGATTGTTACAAGTGGTTTAAGATTGTTTGCAAGCGCTTTTAGTTTGCTACGTTGTTTTGTTGTTATCATATTTCTCCTTAATAATTGCAGTCAACAACAACTTTGACCGTTGACTGTTTTTATACTTTGGTATTACACTGAATAATTACTTAAACTTGACGTTAAACATCAACTTTTGTAGCAGTTAACGGCAAGTTTGTGCATTTTACCTTTTGCCGTATCGCGATATTGCTTTCACAGCACCTTTTTTGTCAGTCAACAAAATCAAATTCGATATCGCCTACGATAACGGTACTACCGTCCACCGCGCCTGCATTGCGAAGTGCTTTAATAACACCCTTGTCGTTTAGAACGCGTTGGAAATAACGGAAACTGTCGTAGTCGTCCATGTTGACTTTGCGCGACAAAATAGTAACAAGTCCGCCAACAACTTCGAATACATCTTCGTCCAGCTTGACAATTTCGAAAGTATCTTCTTCTTCCTTTTGTAAAGTTATCGGTTCAAATTGGATTGGTTCAACCGGGGACAAAGTTTCGAGCTTATCTACGATGGCTTTCAAAAGCACTTCCACGCCTTCGTGAATGATGGTTGTTGTGGGAATAATCAAGTACTTTTTGCCAAATTTCTTTTGGAAAGCTTTTAGGTTTTCGTCCGCATTAGGCATGTCCATTTTATTGGCAACAACAATCATGGGCAAATCTTTAAGTTTTTCGTCGTAGGAATAAATTTCGTTGTTTATAAGATTGAAATCGTCGATAGGATTGCGGTCTTCACTGCCGGAAATATCAACAACATGCACCAAAATGCGCGTGCGTTCGATATGACGCAAAAAGCTGTGGCCAAGTCCGGCGCCTTCGCTTGCACCTTCGATAAGTCCGGGAATATCCGCCATAACGAAAGTTTGGTCATAGTAACTAACCACGCCGAGATTTGGGGAAAGAGTTGTAAAGTGATAGTTTGCAATTTTGGGTTTTGCGGAAGATACCACCGACAGTAGCGTGCTTTTGCCCACGTTGGGGAATCCCACAAGACCTACGTCCGCAATAGTTTTTAGTTCCAAAACAACTTCGTATTCTTCCGTTTTTACACCGTGTTCGGCAAAAGACGGTGATTGACGGCGTGAGTTTGCAAAGTGACGATTACCACGACCGCCTTTGCCACCCTTCAAAATAATTTCGCGCTGACCGTCGTGAAACATATCTGCAATAATTTGTCCGTCTAACGTTTTTACAACTGTACCAACGGGAACTTTAACAACCAAGTCTTCGCCTTGCTTGCCATAGCAGTTTTTCTTGCCACCGTTTTCGCCGTTGCCTGCACGAAAATGCTTTTGAAAATGGAAAGCATTTAGCGTATTTTCTGCAGACGTCGCTTCAAAAATGATGTCTCCGCCCTTTCCGCCGTCGCCACCGTCCGGGCCGCCGTTTGCAACATATTTTTCCGTGTGAAGGCTAGCGGAACCGTTTCCGCCGTTGCCCGATTTGATGTATATTTTGACTTTGTCGATAAACATAGGTCACCTCGTTTTTAGTAAATTGTTGGCGCAAACGAGTGCGTGATGCACTGCTTTTATAACCAGTCCGCCGCCGATAACGTCGCCGCCGACATACACGTTTGGGGCAATTTGATAGTTTTCGTCAGGTTGCGGTTTTGTTCCGCCAAACAAATTTTTGTCGCACGCGGAACCAACCGCACAAACAACGTGATCACATGTAATATTTTCCGTTTGGTCGGTGATTTGCAACGAACCACGCCCTTGAGATACCGTTTTTGCTACCGTTAGGGTTAAATTTGTTGCATTTTGTTGCAATTTGGTAGGCGCAACGTTAAACACAAATTGCACTCCTACCCGTTTTGCGTGGGCAATTTCCGTTTTGAAAGCCGGCATATATTGTTCGGCACGACGATAAGCAACAATAACGTCGCATCCAAGTTTTTTAGCATAAGTCGCGCAGTCGATTGCAGTGTTACCACCACCCACAACAACCACCTTACCACTAACTTTTCCCGTCAGGCAATCGTTAGACGTAGTTGCAAATTGTTCGCCATCCACGCCCAAAGTGTAGTTAATTGTCGCTCCCGTCGAAACATACACAACATCAAATTGTTCGCGTAGTTGTTGCAAAATACACGCGTCTACTTGTATTTCTTTGATTGCAACGTCCTTGGGAATAGCATTTGTAATTCGCTCCAACGCAATGCGCGGAAGTCGATAATCGGGAATGAGTTTTAACGTAGAAAGCAACTCGTTCTTCTCAAAAATGGTAATGGATGCGCCGTTTTGATACATTTGCGATGCAAAGGTAATTCCGCCAACGCCACCGCCTATAACGGCAACGCTAACGCCCTTTAATTTGTTTGTGCAAATTTTCCACTCAAATGGATGTTCCGCAAACAAAGTGCGTTCCACCAATGGAAAATCCACGCCGTCGCCCTTGTTTTGCAACACGCAGTTGCCACGACACTGTTCGTCGTGCGGACAAACGTAACCGCAAACTTCACCAAAGGGATGATTTATAAGCTTGCTTGCTTGTTGCCATTTTTGTGACTTTACAAGCGACAAAATTTGGGGAATTTGGTTGGTAATCGGGCATTTAACTTGACAGCTTGCATTTTTGCAACCAAGGCATTTTGACGCCGTTACAATGGCATTTTGACGTTGCTTTTCTGCATAATATTTGCAGCAGTCTTTAACACTACAACCGGTGCAGTTGGGATTTTGCGCCTTGCAGACGTATCTGCCGTGCAACAAAATGTAGTG